>JAETTH010000089.1 GCA_021769225.1 Erysipelotrichaceae bacterium | reverse complement strand
TGCTCCACTTATGTGCTTTGCTCAAGTTGTCATCCCACGGCAAACCTTTCATCTTCCCACCTCCTCATTTCCTATTGCCACAAATGTTTACATCTTTTTCCAAACTTCCTATAATATAAGTGATGTAAAAAATATGTCTGCTACAGAATTTATTAAAGAAGTTGCTAATGCTCAGTATGCTGTTGCTGACTATCTCGAGGTAAAAGAAAACAAATAGTATCAATTTCATTGGGCTCCAGACTACTCCGAATAGCCTGGAGTTCTTTTCTTATGGCTACCAGCTCATGATAGATTTTTCTTAACATCGTCACTTCACCTCCTTCTTTTCATCTTCCAAGAAATACTCAATGGGCACGCCGAAGTAATCGGCCAGAATTTTGAGCTTGCCTGTCTTCGGAGTGCTACGTCCTGTTTTCCAATAAGAAAATACATTTTGAGCTATACCAGTATCTTTAGATACCTGATATGCCGTTTTGTTATTTTCTTCTAATAATGCAGCAAATTTTTCGTACACTTTTTATACCCCCTTTCCCTAAAAAACTATTGCGAATACTTCACATTTGTGATACACTTCAATTACCAGTTAAAGCATCACATTTTAAACGCATTTTAAATTTGGTATTATTTTTATCGAACGCTACCATTCTGTGAAGTACAGTCTTACTATAACACCATTTTGCGTAGCAGTCAATGGCTTTTACTACCATTTTGTGAATTATGCGTTTTTTGTGAAAGGAGCACATAAAATGTATGAAATTTTTGAGCAGTTGTTACAAAAATATGGTGTTACAACTTATCAAGTGTCAAAAGCAACCGGAATAAGCCAATCTACATTTAGCAATTGGAAGTCTAGAAGAAACTTACTGAGTTCAGATAAAGCAAAATTGATTGCCGATTATTTCGGTGTATCTCTTGATTATCTTATGACAGGGAAAGACGAACCGGAGAAAAAGAAAACTGCACTGACACCCAAAGACGAACGCGACATAAAAAGAAAGTTGGATTCTATCATGAGTGATATTAAAAGTCAGGATAATGGACCGCTGTATTATAACGGCGAAGAAATTGATGATATGTCTTTATCATTACTAGAAAATGCATTGGAATCTGCAATGAGACAATTAAAGATAATAAACAAAGAAAAATATAACCCGTACAAGAACAGAAAAGAGTAAAACTGGGGGGATTGTATTGGATAGGCGCATTAATCGAATCGTAGCCTATTATGTAAGGCGTTTTGGAACCGCTGACCCATTTAGAATAGCGGGAGAACTGGGAATTAAGGTTTTTTATCACCCTCTTGGAAGCTCCACTGTGGGAATGTACAAATATTTAGAGCATACAAAGTGTATATTCATAAATTCTGATATTGATGATGAAGAATACTTAAAAATAGTTATGGCACACGAACTTGGACATGCTATTTTGCATTGGAAAGAAAACTGTTGCTTTATGGCACACAAGACATTATTGCTAACATCTCGCATCGAATCAGATGCTAATATGTTCGCTGCCTATCTTCTTATTGATGATCAGATGTTAAAAGAATTTTCAGGATATACCCGTAAACAATTTTGTCAATGCACTGGGTATCCGATGGAACTTATTGAGTTACGCCTTAAATAGGTTAATTCGCTTCGGCGTTTTAAAAATAATTTCAAAAGAAAAGAGGAAA
This sequence comes from Erysipelotrichaceae bacterium, assembly GCA_021769225.1. GTDB lineage: Bacteria > Bacillota > Clostridia > TANB77 > CAG-508 > JAETTH01. The sequence continues at coordinate 1,236 of JAETTH010000089.1, read as the reverse complement.
AGATTATGAAACAAAAATGGTATTTACAAACATGGTTTATTGCTTTATTATTTACGATTGCATGGTTTCTGTATGGGATTCCTTTTATTATTGGTATTATCCTTATCGTTTTGCAAGGTAAAGAAAAAAATAAGCTATTGAGTAAATACGGCGAGTATGATTCTGTTGTTGAAAAAGTGAATAACTTATATAATGAGTTTAATCTAAAAACAAAAGATTTAGAGAAAGAATATAATTCAAAACTTATAAACTTAGGAAATGAATATAACGATAAAGAAAAAAACCTTGAAAAAGAATACAGTAATAAGCAGTCAAAGCTGAATGCGGAAATTTGTAATCTGAGAGCTGAATATAAGTCAGTCAAACGTGAACTTGAATCTTTAACCGCCGAAGTAATTGTTAAACACTATGATTTTTCTGATTATGATGGTATAACATCAGAAGAATGTAAAAATAAACTGACATTATTAAAAAATAAAGAGAAAGTATTAATTAAAAATAATGATGCTCTGACAATTACTTCTAATGGAACGAAAAAAGAAATAAACGATAATATCAAACAAATTCTTCGTTGTTTCAATACGGAATGCGATAATGTTTGTGTTAATTTATCAGTTAAGAATATTGATTCTATGCGAAAAAAAATAACAAACTCTTTTGAGTCACTAAATAAAATTTTTGCCGTTGATGGAATTACGCTAAAACAAGAATTGCTTAAATACAAATTAGAAGAACTTAACCTTGTGTATACATATGAATTAAAAAAAGACCAAGAGCGAGAGCAACAGAAAGCAATAAAAGAGCAGATGATAGAAGAGGAAAAGGTCCGCCGGGAAATTGAAAGAGAAAAAGCCAAAATAGAAAAAGACCAAATACAATGTTCAAATGAAATAAATAAATTAATGTCATATTTACAAAAAACGGATAATGATGTTGAAAAGCAGTTATATGTTGATAAAATTCAAGAACTCCAAAGTAAAGTAAAGGAATTAGATGAGAAAAAAGAAGATGTATTAGAACGTGAAGCCAACGCAAGGGCAGGATTTGTGTATGTCATTTCAAATGTAGGCTCTTTTGGTGAAAACATATATAAAATTGGCATGACCAGGAGATTGGAACCAATGGATCGAATAAAAGAACTAAGTAGTGCTTCAGTACCATTTGAGTTTGATGTACACGCAATGATATTTTCAGATGATGCACCAGCCTTGGAAAACGTACTACATAAACACTTTG
>JAETTH010000009.1 GCA_021769225.1 Erysipelotrichaceae bacterium | reverse complement strand
ATGGTTTATTGTTTACTTTTCAATGTACTTTGTTCCCGATTTGGGACGTTTTTTATTGTACTATCTTTTTTTACCTTTGTCAACACTTTTTTCAAATATTTTTATTTTATTTTTTTCCACTTCTATTCCTATCCATTCAGAAGGGCAAAATAAAAAACTAGTAATCCTTTTGTCGATCTCTTTTTCTGCTTTTTCATTACTAATTCATATCTAAAATCATATGTTTTTCATTGGTTTGTTAGTACCTTTTTATAATACCATATTTAAAGATATAAAGTCAAGACTAATTTTGCAGTTTTTTATATTTTTTTGTAGATTTTTGTCTTTTTCTGAGTACATACTTATCATACCATGATTTTTTGGACTCTGCAATGTATAATTTATTCCAAGTCTTCTAAAATATTCCTACTATCTATACTTCTACTAAAATAACATCATCACCAATGCATTTAATCTTTTGCCATGGGATTACAATATCATTATTGCCAGCAAAGATATTAAGTATTTTATTACTTCCCGGTACGATGATTGATGTGATACTTCCACTTTCCAAATCAGCACAAACATCTTGCACAAATCCAAGTCGCCTTCCATCTGTAATATTAATTACTTCTTTATGTTTAAAATCCAATCCCTTTCCTCCCATAGGTACCTCCAAAATAAAATAACCTACTATATTATATGTAGGTTATTTTTAATTTTGTTCTTAAATTAATAGAATATTTTATTAATTTCTCAATTACTCTATTTTCATCTTACATTTCTCTTCTACAGATTCTCTTATTTCTTGTTTTCAATCATTTTCTCTTTTTTATTTATAAATTCTTTTAATATGTTCAATTGCACTTTTTTCTAATCTAGATACTTGAGCCTGTGAAATTCCGATTTCTTCTGCTACTTCCATTTGTGTTCTTCCATCAAAAAATCGTTTATTAATAATCATCTTTTCTTTTGGTGTTAATTTTTTCATGGCTTCTGCTATGGTAATATTTTCAGTCCAAGAATCATCCGTATTTCTTAAATCACTGACCTGATCCATCACATAGATACTGTCGGATCCATCATTATATACTGGTTCTTGAAGAGAAATTGGATCTTGAATAGCATCTAGGCTAAAGGCGATCTCTTCCTTTTCAATTCCTAGTTCTTTTGCAATTTCTTCAATCGTTGGCTCTTTTTGTTTCTCTTTTGCTAAACGTTCTTTTACTCCTAAAGCTCGATAAGCTAGATCTCTAATGGATCGACTTACGCGGATTGGATTATTGTCTCTTAAATATCTTCTAATTTCTCCTACAATCATAGGAACTGCATAAGTAGAAAATTGTACATTTTGATTTAAATCAAAGTTATCCATTGCTTTGATTAGTCCAATACATCCTACTTGAAATATATCATCTACATTTTCTCCTCTTCCTTGAAAACGTTTCATCACACTAAGTACTAATCTTAAGTTTCCATTAATGAATTGATCTCTTGCTTCTAAATCTCCTTTTTGTATTTTTTTAAATAATTCTATTTTTTCTTCACTTGTAAGCACTGGGAGTTTTGCTGTATTGACTCCACAAATCTCTACTTTATTAATAATCACAAAGAACTCTCCTTTTTGGCTTTTCTTAAATAAAGTATTTCCAAAAGGGAAGTTTCCTATGCAATTAATGATTGACTGTTTTCGACATTTTTATATTATCCTGTTTTGCTCATAATGTCTTTTTTCATTTTGTTTATGATTTTCTTTTCTAGTCTTGAAATATAGCTTTGGGAAATTCCGAAGCATATCTGCTACTTCTTTTTGTGTTTTTTCTTCTCCACTAATAAATCCAAATCGTAGTTCCATAATATCCTTCTCTCTTCGATTTAGTTTTGAAATTGAGTTTTTTAAAAGTGAGCGATCAACTTCATCTTCAATTCTTCTTGATGTAATATCTGGATCAGTTCCTAATATGTCGGAAAGAAGTAGTTCATTTCCATCTCCATCTTGGTTGAGTGGTTCGTCAATTGAAATTTCTCCTTTCATTTTGTTGCTTCTTCTTAAGTACATTAGAATTTCATTTTCAATACATCTAGATGCATAAGTGGCAAGTTTTATATTTTTGTCTGTGTTAAAGGTGTTGGTTGCTTTCATAAGTCCAATGGTTCCAATTGAGATTAGATCTTCTATTCCAATACCCGTGTTTTCAAATTTTTTAGCAATGTAGACAACAAGTCTTAGATTTCTTTCTACTAGGGTTTGTCTTACAGAAGTATCTCCTTTAGCAAGTTTTTCTAACAATTCTTCCTCTTCTTGTGGTGTTAGTGGTGGTGGAAGTGTTTGACTTCCTCCAATATAGTAAATGGGCAAATCTTCAATTTCTTCTTGTTTTAAGCATTTGGCATAAATTGTATTAATGCTATATTTTAAAATTTCCAACAGGTTCATGATTTATTTCACTCCTTTCTAATACATCAAGACCAAGTAAGGCATGATATTCTCCTTGTTTACTTAGTTTTTTATCATAAATTCCAATAATGGCATTTGACTGACTTTGTGCTTCTTCTTGTTTAATGATAATTTTTTCTGGTTTAAATCCAAGTAATAGTCCATTTTGCTTTCCAAGTGAGCTAAAGGGAATTACTCGAAAAGAAGAAATGAACTGATGAATTTGTTCTTCTAAATTTTCTTCTGTTTTTCCATTTATAATATTTTCTAGATTGTCTAACACTGTTTTGGGAAAGATTTTTTCTAAACTGCTTGATTCTACTACAATGACATAAGACCCAGAGATTGGATCTCTTAAAAGATTCCCGTGAATCAATAAGTGCTTTTACTGTTACACTTTTTTGTTGATGATAAATTTCTATCTCACAGAATAAATCTTTTTTAGAGAATTTTCCTTTAATTAAATGAAATGCAATGTTGACGATTACAAATCCTACAATCCCTCCTAAAATAGCAATTTTAATTGGATATGATCCAATTAATACTCCATTTTTCATTAAAATGTCTTGTGGCTTTATATAATATAAAAGAAAAAAGGCTACTCCTCCAAAGACAAATGATGTTAAATAGAAGATGATTAGTTCTTTTAACATTGTTTTTATGTTTTTGGGATGAAAAGCAAGATATATCATGCAAATGGAAATTAGTATTTTGACAACTAAACTTGAATAGATTGGAAGAATATCAAGAAAGGATACTACCGCATAAATAGCACCTAACAGACTTGATAGTAAAATACGAATTTGTTTTAAGTTTAGTTTATTCACCATCCCTGTAGCAAATAGAATAATATAATTCATACATAGATTTTCTAATAGAATAACATCTAGGTAAATTGTCATGATAAAGGCTTTTCACATCCTTTTTCTTTTTAGTGTTTTTCATTATACAACCCCTCGTTTTAGAAATGTGTCATATCTTAGGGTAGAAAAAAAGAAATAATCTACTAATTTCGATTATTTCTTTTTTGTTTTTTATCGTAATCCTTTTTTCTTTTTTTATTTTCTATTTTTATTTGTTTTTGGGGTTATATTTTGCCTATCTTTTTCCCTCTTGTAAAGATTCTATTTCTTTATTTATAATTGGTTTTGATAAATTTCTATTGGCTAAGAAAATAGGGAGGAAAATCCTCCCTATTTTCATTTAGGCAAACATTAGCTCTTCAACTTCTTCCAAATATCTTGCGGATTTTGAATCCAATTGATATATTCTGCAAGTTCTTTGGAAATCCGGAATTTTGGAACTTCTTGTTCAATTTCTATCAGCCATTTTTTGATTTGTGATGGAAAATCGGGAAGTGAACATTGTTTTATTTCTTCTCCAATTAACTTCCCATATGGTTTATGATAACACATCAGTCTTCCATCCACTTCTAATATGATACACGGCAGATAGTTTTTTACATCCCGAACAACACCATGACTAAAATTGCCTTTGTAGTATGCCAATTGGCACACCTCCTTTAAAAAGGTTATGATTCTATTATACTCTCTTTTTTACATTATGTCAATCTTAGGTGGTTTTAAAAAAGAGTTACTTTTTAGTAACCCCTTTCTACTTTATTTTATTCCTTTATTCTTTCTTAGGAAAGATGGTATATCTAAATCATTTGATGAGTTAGATGTATCTGCATTGGTTGGAATTGAGCTAATTTTTTTATTCCAAGCATTATCTACTATCTTTTCTACTCCCATATCAGCTAAGGATGGATCTTTTTCAAATCCAGTTGCAATAACTGTAATTGTGATATCCTCATCTAACGTTTCATCAATAACAGCACCAAAGATAATATTAGCTTCTGGGTCAACGCTGCGTTGAACAAGTTCTGCAGCTGTATTTACTTCGTGTAATCCTAAGTTTGATCCACCAGTAATGTTGATGATAACTCCTCTTGCTCCTTCGATTGATGTCTCTAAAAGTGGAGATTGGATTGCTTGTTTTGCAGCATCTTCTGCTCTGTTTTCTCCAGATGCTCTACCAATACCCATATGTGCCATACCAGTATTTAACATAATTGTTTTAACATCTGCAAAGTCTAGGTTTACAAGTCCAGGAACTGCAATTAAGTCTGAAATACCTTGAACACCTTGTCTTAATACATCGTCTGCCATTTTGAAAGCTTCTACAATTGATGTTTTGCGATCAATAATTTGTAGTAATTTATCGTTTGGAATAACAACTAATGTATCTACTTTTCCTTTTAAACTTTCGATTCCTCTTTCTGCTTGAGAAAGTCTTTTCTTTCCTTCAAATGTAAATGGTTTTGTAACAACACCAATTGTTAAAATTCCCATTTCCTTTGCACATGCAGCTACGATTGGTGCAGCACCGGTTCCTGTTCCACCGCCCATACCAGCAGTAACAAATACCATATCTGCTCCGCGTAAAGCTTCTGCTATTTCTGATTTACTTTCTTCTGCTGCTTGTGCTCCGATATCAGGATTTGCTCCAGCACCTAATCCTCTTGTAATTTTCTCTCCAATTTGAATTTTAGTTGCAGCTTTTGAAAGTAGAAGTGCTTGTCTATCTGTGTTAACAGAAATAAATTCTACTCCTCTTATTCCTGAATCAACCATGCGGTTAACAGCGTTGTTTCCTGCACCACCGACACCAATTACTTTAATTGTCGCTGTTCCGTCTAGCATGATGTTATCATCCATCATATTGTTATCCATTACCATATTTTGTTCATTCCTTCCTAATTATTATATTTATATTTAAAAATTAAAAACTTAAATTTATGAATAGAAAAATTCTTTAATTCTTTCTATTACTGTTTTAACAAAACTTTCATCTGACTTTGCATCTATACTACTAGATACTGTTTTTGCAAATGGTCTTGATGCGATATATCTTACTAAGGCAAATGCTGTTCGATAGGTTGGTCTTACTGTACTGATTAGTCTTCCTGTTGAGATTTTTACTGGAATGTTTAGAATAATTTTTCCTGCTACATCACTTTTGTTAATATTGGTAATTCCTTGTCCAGTTAATACAACATTGTTTATTCTTTGTTTGATTCCTTGTGTTGTAATATCCTTATTTACCAGTGTAAAGATTTCTTCAATTCTTGCTTCAATAATTTCAATTAATTCACTACTTTTAATAGATTGATTTTTCTTATCTCCTTTATAGGTATTTAGAATAATTGTATTATCATTATCAATAAATGATCTCATTGCTAGTCCATATTGTTTTTTTAGTTTGTCCGCCTCTTCTTCTGATATGTTTAAGACTAAAGCAATGTCATTTGTGATGTTGTCCCCTCCTAGTGGAATTGTATTGGTATAAGTAAAGGTTGATCCTTCAAATACACCAATGTCTGTATTCCCTGCACCAATGTCTAATAACATAATATTGTCATTTAATTCATTAGTGTCTAATACTAGATTTCTCTCGGCTAATGTGTTTGGTACTAATCCGTCTATTTCAATTCCAATCTTTCTAAAGATACTGGATAATTGTCTTATGTATTCTTTATCCCCTAAAATAATCTGTGCTTTTAAGGTAAAACTTGAACTCAAATTTCCTACTGGATCAGAAACAACTTTTCCATTTTCTAAGATAAATACATCTGGTACAATATCAATAATTGTTTTTCCTTCTGGAACATCGATATCTCTTACTTGCATGATACTTGAACTTACGTCTTTTGTTGAGATTCCTGCGAATTTATCTTTTACTTCTTTTACAATACTATTTTGTACAATTGTAACATATTTTCCTAGGATTGTTACATAGGCAGAATTAATTTTTAGACTTGCTTCTTCTTCTGCTTCATGTATGGATTTTGAAACTGCTGAGGCAATTTCTTCTTCGTCTATGATTTTTCCTTTTCGTATTCCTCTACATGTACTTCCTGTTGTACATAGTATTTCAATTTGATTAAAGCTATTTACCTCTCCTACAACACAGCTGACTTTAGAAGTTCCTATGTCGATTCCTACAATAATATCACCTATAGCCAACCTTAACGCCTCCATTTTTTAGCTTTATTTTTCATGAATAAGAATATTATATTTTGCGGAAAATGTCAATAGAAAATGTATTAATTTTGTAATATTTTTGTAACACTGTTGTAATAATGTCGTGTAATGTTTTCTATTAGCGGGTTTCCCGTTTTTTATCCTATTTTTTCCTTCTTTTTATATTTTTGTTGGAACGAAAATCCAGTATATTATACTACTTTCTTTTCTTTTTGTGTAACTTTTTTTGAAATTTTTTTGAATTGAGAATAAAATTGTTTTTACTTATGAGCATTTTTAAGTTAAAATTTAAAATAAATTTTTTAATTTAGTGCTAACTTATCAGTCTACCTTAAATTGGGATGGTGGAGAAAAGAAAAAAGACTTCATTTAAAATCTGAAATCTTTTTTGTTTCTTTTTCTTTTTTATTTTTCTTCTTTTTTTGCTTTTGCTACTTTCACCTCTGATTCTACTTTTACTTCTATATTTTCTTGTTTTCTTTTTTGCCATTTATCTAAGTAATATCTTCGAATCATTGATAAATTTGTAAACATCCTTCCTACAAATACAACAATAGCTGCAAGGTAAATATCTACATTTAATCTTTGGCCAAGGTAAGTTAAAAGCATTGCTAAAATTGCATTTCCAAAAAATCCTGTTACAAAAATTTTTAAATCAAAGTTTCCTTTTAGTACAGAAGAAATTCCTCCAAATACAGAATCTAGTGCAGCAATAATGGCAATTGCTAAATATCCCGAATAGGAATATGGAATAATTGGTGCATACATTCCTAATATTGCTCCAATTGCACATCCTAATATTATTGCAATAAGAATCATCTTTTCTCCTCCTTCTTATGCTCTATTCAAAAGTAGCATAGTTAAATTTCATTTCATCATTATATTTTGGTATATCTACCTTTTTCTTTTTTTCAAATGTAATTGGATATGTTTTATTATATTTTTGAATAAAACCATTTGTTTGATTTAAGTTATTATCTAATTTAGTTTGATCTCCTATGGCTCTTATTTCATATGGCGATGTAACCCTTCCTTTTGCATTGATTCGAATAAAGGCATCTGTTGGTGATTTAATATCTGTCATATTAATAATTCTTTGTCCATTAATTGAGATTGCTTCTGCTCCTGCATATTTTAACTCATCTACTAGTTCTAGTAAGACACGATAAGTAACTTTTACTTCTTCTCCATCTATGTCAGTCCCATTTTTTATTATTAAAATAATACCTTCTCCTGTTACATTTGTTTTTCCTAATAAGTTGTTTGATTGTTCTAACTCTTGTTTAATTAGTTCAGATGTTTCTTCATTGGTATTCATTTTTTCATTGTATTCATCAATTTTTGCTTGGTTTTCTTCTAGTTGCTTTTCTGCTTCTTCATACTTTGTTTTCCAACTTGCTAAATAGGTTCTAAGTTCTGATTCATCTTTTGCTTCTATTTGTGTAATATCTGTTTCTCTTACTGTTTTAAATTGAATAAACATTACATACATAAATACAAAACAAACAAGTCCTAATGTAATTGTCATGGTTATTTTTCCTTTTTTCATTACTTATCACCTCTTCTCTTCTGCTTTTTCTAAATATTTTGAACTGATAACTCCAGAGTATTTTGGTATCGTAATGTTATTGGATTTTTTTATATCAACACTAATATATGGTTTTAATTCTGTATCAACATAACCACCTAGCATATTGATTCCTACTAAACTTTCTGGTAATCCAATGGCTTTTATTTCATATGGTGAACTTAGTCTTTTATCATTAACTAAAATCACATTACCAACACAAGTTACTACTGTTGTTTGAACAATTCTTTCTCCATTAACAGAAATTGCTTCTGCTCCTGCATTTTTTAGCTCATTGATAACCATTTTAATATCATTGTCATGAACAATGTAATAGTTTGGATTTAAAACACTCTCTAGTGTTACATTTGGGTTGTCTTTTAAGGTGATAATAATACCTTTTCCTGTTACATCAGTAAGCCCAAGAAGTGCATTGTTTAATTTTATCTCTTCACTGGCATTGGATAGAGTAGTATCATTTTCAGAAGCTTTTTTTCTAATTCCATCTAATTGTTTTTCTGAATTTTCTAATTGAACATATAGCTCATCAGTTCTTTCTTTCCATTTTAGAATTTCATCTTTTAGTTCGCTGTTACTAAATCTTGAAGAAACAGCGCTATTAGCTGCATCGATTGTTTTTAATTGTATTCCTATTGCATAGGTTAGTACTAAGCAAACAACACCAAGTGTGACTGCTATTTGTTTCTTTTTCATGCTTTTGCTCCTTTCTTTTGCTTTTTCCCCTATTATTACCACTAACTTTTTAAAAAGTTACACATCTTCTCTAAAATATACTTTATCTTTTTCTAGATTTCCATTGACAAAAATTTGACCTGCATGTCCTTCTTCTTTTCCTAAAATAGCTTTGACATAAAGCATTCTAGTACTAAGATTTGAACAATCTCCAATATGAGCTATTTTTTGCTTTTCATCAAAGATCATTAAATAATCTTCTTTATTACTAATATCAATTTTAGTAAGTAGTTCTCCAATACCATTACTGTTAGCTGTTTCTACAATCATTAATACTTTTTCGAGTCTTGCTAAATCTTCATTATTTAGTCGATTTCCTTCTTTAATATCTTCTGCTGGGGTAGTATATCCTTTTATAATTGGTTTATCAATTTTTTCATTTGCTATTTTTAAAATATATCCCTGATTATTGATATACACATAACTATTTACAAATTCTAGCATGAAGTTTTCTTTTCGCTCTACAACTTCAATATTAATTGTACTTGGAGGTCTCCTTTTTACTTCTACTTTTGCAATATATGGATTCTCTTTTATGGCATCTTTAGCTCGATTTACACTCATCTTATATGTATTTTCATTTAATTTTAAACCTGATAAACTGATAATTTCTTCTGTTGCAATTTTTTCATTTCCACTCACATTAATAGTTAATACATTAAAGGCAGGTGTTAACATGACGAAAATAATAGATCCAATTAATAGGGCAATTAATACTGTCCATTTTAAAATAAATAGAAAAATCTTTCTCCTTAATATTTTTTTCTTATCTTTTTCTGTTAGATTCTTTTTCTTCTTTTTGGGATCAATTTTTTTGTTTTTCTTTTTCGTTTTATTTCGTTTTATTTCTTGGTTTTCTTGATTTAATTGCTTGTCCTTTTGGCTACTATTTTTCTTTTCTTCTATTTTTTGATTCCTATTTACTTTTTGATTTTTATTTTTGTTATTATTCTTTTTCTTTTGTTTTCTTTTACTGTTTTGGGATTCATTTTTGTTTTTAGAAGGCTTTTGTGATTGTTCTTCTGGTATTCTTGTAACACCAATGACGATTTCATTATCAAAGTCAAATTTTTCATCTTGCCCATTTTGAGTTTGCTTCTTTTTCTGTTTCTGTTTTTTCTTTTTTTCAGCTCTTGCTAAAGCTTCTTTTTCTTCTTTTTTCATTCTCTTTTCTTTTGCTTTTGCGGCTTTTGGATCTTCTTTGTCTGCTCCTAAGTAGAAAAAGTCTAATGTAGTTTCTTTTGCTTTTTTCGCCATTTTTCTCACCTTCTTTTTTATCTTAGAGAGGACACAAAGTCATATCTCCTATGCCCTCTTTTTTTGTTTTTCTTGTTAATTTTCTTCTACCTTTGTGATTTTTGCTCCCATGTTGTTTAATTTTTTATCTAAATTTTCATAGCCTCTTAATAAATATTCAATATGATTTACTCTTGTTGTTCCTTTGGCAGATAGTCCAGCTAATACAAGTGTAGCACCCCCTCGAAGATCTGCTGCTTCAACCGTTGCTGCACATAGTCTTTTAACACCTTTGATTACTGCCATTTTTCCTTCTACTGTAATTTTTGCTCCCATTCGAATTAGTTCATTTACATATTTATATCGGTTTTCAAATATATTTTCAATAATAACACTAGAGCCTTTTGCTGTGGTTAGTGTTCCTGCGAAAATAGATTGCATATCAGTTGGAAATCCTGGATATGGCATTGTTTTAATATCTACTGCTTTTAATCTTTTTGGTGCTACTAAATGAATTGTATTTTCTCCTACTTCTAATTTACAACCAGTTTCTTCTAACTTTCGAATAATTGGTGTGATGTGTTCTGGAATAACATTATTTAATTCAATTCTTCCACCAGTAATGGCAGCACTACATAATAAGGTTCCTGCTTCAATTCGGTCTGGCATAACATCATATCCAACTTCTTTTAAATTTTTCACTCCTGTTACTGTAATAACATTGGTTCCTGCTCCTACAATTTTAGCTCCCATTTTATTTAAGATGTTTGCCAAATCAATTATCTCTGGCTCCATTGCAGCATTGGAAATAACAGAAGTTCCTTCTGCTAATACTGCTGCTAAGATTGCATTTTCTGTTGCACCTACGCTTGGAAAATCAAAATCAATATTATTTCCAATTAACTTTTCACATTTACAGTAAATATATCCTGCTCCTTCTTCAATAGTAACTCCTAGCTTTTTAAAAGCTGTTAAATGTAAATCAATTGGTCTTGCACCAATGTCACATCCTCCTGGATAGGAAAAAGTAACCTCCTTAAATCTTCCAAGAATAGCTCCTGCAAGGATTACCGTTGATCTCATTTCACGCATTAAGTGTTCTGGTATTTCATGAGAATTCATATTCTTTGAATTTATCTCTATTTTACCACCATTCTTTGTAACTTTGCAACCTAAAATTTTAAGTATTTCTAAAGTTACATTTGTATCATGAATATTAGGAACATGATATAGCTTTGTTGTCTTTCCATTTAGGATGCTTGCAGCAATAATAGGAAGAGAAGCATTCTTAGAGCCAGAACATGTTGCACTTCCATCTATCCTTCTTCCTCCCTCAATTATGTAACTAGTCATAATTTTTCACCTCTTCTTTTTATTTCTGCTATATATTATGTTAGATTAACGTAATTTGTGATCAATTGCTTTGTAGAAACTTTTCTTATAAAGATTTGTATATTTTTTTGCAAAATTTATATACTACTATTATTGATATATATTGAGAAAGAAGGTTTGGTATTGTCATGTATCCAGAATATCCCTATTTAGGTTATAAAGATGAAAATTTAAAAACTCCTTTAACATTTCGAAAGCAGCATCAAGATCAAAATCCTGGTTTTGAATATTTAATGGATCCACCTCCTATTTTTGATAATCCTGATTATATTCCTAGTCATAAATTAAACGATAAAGTTGCTGTTATTAGCGGTGGCGATAGTGGAATTGGCAGGGCTGTTGCCATTTTATTTGCGAAAGAAGGAGCTGATGTTGTTCTTGTCTATCTCAATGAGACAGATGATGCAATGAAGACAAAACAGCTGATTGAAGGTTATGAAAGAAAGTGTATTACCATTCAATGTGATTTGAGAAAAGAAAGTTCTTCTCGCTTTGTTATTGATACGATTTTAAAGACAGTTGGTAAAGTAGATATATTAGTGAATAACTGTGCTACACAGTTTCCACAAAATAGTCTTTTAGATATCACTGCTTCTCAATTAAAAATGACATTTGAGACAAATGTTTATTCCTTTTTTTATTTAACCAAAGCCATTCTTCCTCATTTAAAAGAACATGCTAGCATTATTAACACTGCTTCTATTACTGCTTTTGCTGGAGAACAAACACTCTTAGACTATTCTAGTACCAAAGGTGCTGTTGTTTCTTTTACTAGATCACTTGCTTTGTCTTTAGTTGATCAAAAGATTCGTGTTAATGCCGTTGCTCCTGGTCCTGTTTGGACTCCTATTATTCCTTCCACTTTTCCAGAAGATCGAGTAGAAACTTTTGGAGCAGATGTCCCATTAAAAAGAGCAGGCCAACCTTTTGAAATTGCTCCTACGTATTTGTATTTAGCTTCTGATGATTCTCGTTTTGTAACAGGACAAGTGTTACATGTTAATGGTGGTACAGTTGTATAAAAAAAACCAGTTGTATGACTGGTTTTTTCTTTCTTTTTTTATGTTTTCTTTTTACATTTTATCACGTTTAAGCAATTTCTTCTCCAAATTTAATACACTGTTCTTTTACTACTTGGTTTGGTGTCCACATTGCTTTTAATCCATCATTTACAATTTCAAAACCCGCTTCTTTTAGCTTTTGGGTTATTTGTCCAACAGCTTCTCCACTCCATCCATAACTTCCGAAAGCTGCTGCTTTTTTATTTTTTAGTTTTAATCCTTTGATCATTTCTAAGATTCCTGCAATGGAGTATAGATATCCATTATTTACTGTTGGTGAACCTACTAAAATCATCTTTGATTTAAACACTTCTGTTAATACTTCTGTTTTATCTTCTTTAGCTGTATTTAATAATTTGATAGTTACTTGTTTATCTTTGTTTTGAATCCCTTTTGCAATCATTTCTGCCATTTTTCTAGTGTCATTCCACATGGTATCATAAAGAATTGTAATTTGATTTTCTTGATAGTTTTCTGACCACTCTAAATATTTTTCTACAATTTGAGTTGGTTTTTGTTTCCATATTACGCCATGACTTGGTGCAATTAGGTCAATGGGTAAATTCATGGCTAAAATTTCTTTAATTTTTCGATTTGCAATCATACTAAATGGTGCTAGAATATTGGCATAATATTTAATTGCTTCTTGGTATAGGACTGCTTGATCAACTTCATGAGCATATAGGTGCTCTGATGCCAAGTGTTGTCCGAATCCATCATTACTAAATAGAATATTTTCTTTATCCATATAGGTAAACATAGTATCTGGCCAATGAAGCATTGGTGCTTCAATAAATGTTAATGTGCTTTCTCCAATATTTAATGTATCTCCTGTTTTTACAGGGATAAAATTCCAATTTCTATGATATTGTCCTTGGATGGATTTTATTCCATTGGCAGTACAATAAATTGGTGTATTGGGAATTTCTCTCATAAGCTCTGGTAAACTACCACTGTGATCAACTTCTCCATGATTACATATGATATAGTCAATTTTATTTAAATCAATTTCTTTTTTTAGATTTGCCACAAACTCTTTGTCATAAGGAAGCCATGCTGTATCAATTAAAACTGTTTTTTCATCTCGAATTAAGTAACTATTATAGGATGAGCCTTTATCGGTTGTATATTCATCTCCATGAAACTTTTTTAGTTCCCAATCTACCTTTCCAACCCAAGTTACTTTTTCAGTTATTTTTTTTCCCATGTTTTTTCCTCCTATTCTTATTTTTTTCGATTTTTCTGAATTTATTCTTGTTTTAACATTTTTTTGATTTCTATCATATGTAAGATAGCAGTTTCATACCCATAACGATAACAATCATCAATTTTTTTGATATTAAATACATTAGCATCTTTGGTATCAACATCTAGTACTAAATCACTGCACTCTACTTCATGTCTTGAACGATTATCAAAGATAATATCCATTGATTTCATTGCAACACCATAAATTCCATTTGGTTTTAGTTTTTTGTCTAAAGCAAATTTAATTGCAATTACTTTGTCAACATCTAATTTCTTTACTTCGTCTGCAGGTACATTATCTAATACTCCACCATCTACAAATTTATGTTCTTTAAAAAGGCAAGGTGCAAATACCCCAGGATAAGAACTACTTGCTCTTACAGCAGTAGAAATTTTAGCTTCCTTAATGTAATATTCTTCTTGTTTTGGGCTATTGGTAAATACATATTTTTCTCCATTTAAAATATCTACCGTTGGAATGGCAATTTGAATTTTATTTATCTGAGATATCATTTCCATTTCTTTTAATTTTGCTGCTTCTTCTAAGGCATCTGAGATACTTTGTCCAGATAAAATACCACCTATTTTTATACTTAGATCACTTTTCCCATCAGGTGATCGGTACATCGGACTTCCTCTTAAGATTCCTTTTGAAAAATAGTTAAATAGTTTGAGCATTTCTTCTGAAGTATATCCCATCCCATAAAGTGTTGCTACAATACTACCAGATGAAGTTCCTGCTATTGCATGAATTTGAATTTCATTTTCCTCTAATGCTTTAATCACTCCTATATGTGCTGCTCCTTTTACTCCTCCCCCAGATAAAGCTAATCCTAATTTCATGTTTTCACCCTCTTTTTATTCTTCTCTCTTATCTTCTGATTACTAGTTTATCAAACTTTGATTTAATATATTCTTCTAATTTTTTCATAAATTCTTCTGGTTCAATTTCTTTTTTCGCAACCATATCTAATCCTTTTTCCCAGCTTGCTGTTAATTTGGGATTTAGCATGTCTGCCATAGACATAGAAACTACATCATAAATCAATTCTCCAAATTCTGTTGGCGTTATAATTTGGGTTTTAGAATTGATTTCAATGTATTTAATCTTTTCTAATTTTTTTATAATCTCTGCTCTTGTTGCACTTGTTCCGATTCCAGCTCCTTTAATTTGTTCTCTTAGTTCTTCATCTTCAATTAACTTGCCTGCATTTTCCATTGCTAAAATAATGGATCCAGAGTTATACCTACTTGGTGGTGATGTCTCAGAATCTTTTGTTTCAAAGTTAAGAACATCGATACTTTCTCCTTTTTTTAAAGTTTTTAAGATATCTAAATTTACATCCTCTTCTTTTTTTCCTTCTCCCTCTTCTTGCTTTTTTTCTTTATCCACATTTTTAGGTTTTAAAACCTCTAAATATCCACTTTTTACACATACTTTTCCGCTTGCTGAAAACTGTTCTTGCTCGATTTGAATCGTAGTAGAAATTTTCTCAAACTCTGCGGGTGGGTAAAAAATTGCTAGGAAACGTTTTACAATAACTAAATACACTTGCTTTTGTAAATCCGGTAATCTCTCATAATTCTCATACCCTTGTCCTGTTGGAGTAATAGCATAATGATCTGTAATCTTACTATCATTGACATATTTTGTTTTTATTAAATTAGTAGAATATTTCTCCTCTACCATTTTTTTTATAATTGCTTGTACTTCTTCATTTTGAAATCCTTTTGCAATTCCATTTAAATTTTTGGTAATCTCTTTTGCAACTGCTGTTGATAATACCCTTGCATCTGTTCTAGGATAGGTAACTAATTTTTTTTCATAAAGATTTTGAATAATATCTAATGTTTCATCAGGTTTAATCTTAAATCTTTTGGTACATTCATTTTGAATCTCTGCTAGATTAAATAACAAAGGAGCATTTTCTTTTTGCTTTGATTTCTTTAATTCCACTATTTTTGCTTCTTTTCCTATTAAAGAAGTGATAAAATCTTTGGCATCTTGCTTCTTTTTAAATCCAAATTCGTTGTATAACTTTGGTGATTGATAAAGTGGTGAATTTTCATTAACCTTCCAGTCTGCTTTAAAAGAACCTTGTTCGTCTCCAAATTGCCCTAATACTTTGTAATAAGTTGTTTTAGTAAAATTTCGAATTTCTCGTTCTCTTTGAACAATCATCCCAAGGACACAAGTCATAACTCTACCTACTGAAATGGAAACTTTATCTTGATTAATTTTTCCTGCAATTCTTTTTCCATAAATGATAGAAAGAAGTCTAGAAAAATTAATTCCGATTAAATAATCTTCTTTTGCTCTTAAATAAGCACTATTGGATAAACTATCATATTCCGATAAATCTTTTGCTTCTTTAATTCCTCTTTTAATTTCTTCCTCTGTTTGAGAATCAATCCATACTCTTTTTCTCTCTTTTTCTTTTACTCCAACCATCTGCTCAACTAAACGATAAATATATTCTCCTTCACGCCCAGAGTCAGTTGAAACATAAATTATACTCACATCTTCTCTTGTTAAAAGATTTTTAATCACTTGAAATTGTTTTTCTACAGAAGGAATTACTTCATACTTATACTCTTTTGGCATAAATGGCAGTGTATCTAATCTCCAAAATTTTAATTTCTCATCATATTTTTCTGGATAAGACATAGTAACTAAATGGCCTACACACCAAGTCACAATCCAAGTATCTGATTCTAAATATCCATCTTTTCTTGCTCCGATTAATTCCCAAGACCTTTGCAAACTCCATGGCAACTGAAGGTTTCTCTGTTATTAGTAAATTTTTTGGCATATTAAACATCCTCTTTTATTCTGTTTTCTATATATTCATTTGCTGTTTTTTTTATCTCTTCCATTACTCGTTTTGCTTTTTCATCCTTTAATTCTAGTTGATTTACTAAACAATTGATATATCCTTTTTCTTTTATGATTTCAAATGATTTCATAAAATTTAAATCATAAATAAATGAAATCATATTAATATAGGCATCTAAAAAATATTTTCTTTTACTATTCTCTATCTGTTTTCCTTGTTTAAAAGTTTCTAATACAGTATCTGAAATTCTTTCATCTTGTTGGTCAAAATCTTGAAATCCTATTTTTCTATTTTCTGTTGTATTATTATAAAAAATATCAATTTTATCTGCGTCACGAATCAATCTGCAATATACCAATTCCTTTTCCGAAAGGTTTGGCTCTATTTTTAATTTATTATGGTTATCTACTGCAATTTTAATGATTCTATCATATTCCTCTGTTTGAATAAATCTACGAATCAGTCCATCTTCAAATAGAATTTTTACTCCTAATTTTGCATGATCAATACTTTTTGAATCTAAAAAGGTATGATATCTTTTTAATTGTTCAAACCTTCCAATATCATGTAAAAGTCCAATTAACTCTGCAAGCTCTATCTCCTCGTCTGAAAAAGATATTGACTCGGCTAACGTTTTTATTAGATCTGCTACACGATAAGTATGTGCATTTTTTAATCGAATCCCATTTTGTGTTTTATCAAAACTATCAACATATTCTTGAAATACTTTTTTGGCATTTTCTATGTCAAGCACTACTATTCCTCCTTGGTTCTATCTATATGTGCCATTATATAGTAAGAAAAATAAAATAGCAAGACTATGATTTTAAGTTTATTTATTCTCATTTAAAAAGAAGAAGACTTGCAAAGTCTTCTTCTTTTTACTTTTTTAGTTCATTAAATTTTTTTCTGCTTCTGCAATCATCTTTTTAACCATTAATCCTCCGATTGGTCCACCTTCAGATCCATTTTGTTTTGCAGTTAAATCACCTTTATAATGATCATTATTTTCTTTTACAAATTGTGTTCTTCCTAATTCTTGTGCACATTCTAATTTAAATTTTGTTAAAGCTTCTCTTGCATTTTTTACGAGTGGTGTTTTTGGACTTGACATATTTTTTCCTCCTTATCTTCTATTTACTATTATTGTGCTCAATTTTTTGTAAAATATTGAATTTTTTATTAGTAAATTCAGGAAAAAACAAAAGAAAAAGCATTTAGAAATTTTCTAAATGCTTCTTTTATCTATCTATATAAATATCTTTGTGGATTTACTGGAGATCCATCAATACGAACCTCTAAATGTAAATGGTTACCTGTTGAGTTACCAGTTGATCCAACCGCTGCGATTGTATCACCTGCTGTAACATCTTCCCCTTTAGATACATATATTTTACTACAATGTGCATACCATGTCTCCACACCATTTCCATGTGAGACTTTTACACAATATCCATATGCACCATATGATCCTGCAAAGGTTACAGTTCCATCTTGTACTACTTTAATGGCAGTTCCTTTTGGTGCTGCTATATCTAGCCCTGTATGAGCTCCCGAACGAATACTACTGATTTCTGAGAATCTTGATGTAATAGTTCCTGAAATTGGTTTAACAGCTAAATAGATACCATTTACTGTTGCCGCTTTAATTTTTTCTTGTTCTTCAATTTTTGCTTTTACTTCTGAGTCTAATTTTGTTTGCGCAATCTCAGTTTCTACTGATTCTATACTATCGGATCCTTCTGTATAGACTGGTAAAATACCTAAGTCTAACTCTAAGTCTTGATTATATTCTTCTTTGATACTATTTACAATTTCTTCTGCTTCTTCTACTGTTTTTACATATGCTTCAGTTTCATTGTTTAATGTAACAGCATAAGTAACATACGTAATTTGAGCACTCTCTTTTAAAGACAGTAATATATCTTCCTCATTGGTTTCTTTTAGGTCTTTTACAAATTGAAATTCATAAGTAGGAGTTTCATTTAGGCTAATATATGCTATGCTTTGATCTCCTGCTATCATATTTTGTTCTAGATTTTTTTCAAATTCTTCTTTATTTTCAATGTAACCAACTTCTTTACCGGAAATTGTTACTTTATATACTGGTTTATAATTTATTAAAATAATCGCGATTATGAAAATAAAACCTATTGTTAATAATGTAATTACCTTTAAGCTTTCTTTAGTATAATTTACTATTTTCTTGCTTAAAATATATATCCACTCTCCTTTTTATTTTGCGCGACACAAGATTTATTATACCATATATTTTGTACAAATTCAAATTATGTATACTCTATTTTGGATATTTTGTCTATATTTTGTATTTTTTCTTGCTTATTTTTCCAAATCTGGTTATTGTTACCTCTATAAATCTCGTTTTTTCTCTTATTTTCTCTTGTTTTCTTTTATAAAAAATGGATATTAATACTAAATTTTCCTCAATTTTTATGGTTTTTATTTTTTTAGCTTAGTTTGGTAATTTCTTGATTTCTGCTTTTCTTTTTCTTTTTTGTTTTATTTCTTCTTTTAAAAATTCTACTTTTTCTCCTACTTTATTAACAATTGGCTCTATTCCTATTGTTGCAAGTGGGATTAAAAGAATCACAAATGGAAGTACATATCTGGTTTTCATTTCCCATAGAGTATGGAATAGAAATCCTCCTATAAAGATTGTCGTTAAGAAAATAACTTCTAGTGATAAGTTTTTACGATTTTTGGTTAAAGCAATAAAACTTGCTAAGAAAATCAGTAAGACTAATCCTTTTTGATAGTTATTTACAATTTGATACTTTAGTTGATTTTCAATTTGTGGTATTTTTACATCTTTTACTTCTGGAGCTAAATTATACCAGATGCTTGCATACATTGGATCAGTCCAACCTGAAATTGTCTTTTGATAATAAAATCCTATGGTATAAAATGGTGATTGAAGCATTTGTATTAGTCTTTCTTTGATTAAATGAGGATATTCTTTTGCTGCTTGTTCTGGATCCGTCCATGACTGTTCAATCGCATGCCCATACCATCCATTTGCTCGGTAACTTTCTGACATTCCCATGTATAAATAAGTAGGAAATGATATGGATTTATTTTCATTGCATTCTAATTTTTGTGAATAGATTTTCATTAAGATTGTGTTTGGTATTATTACAATTATAAGCATGATAATAATTAATATGCTTTTTTTAGCTATTCTTTCTTTCGTTTGTATGATGTCTAAAATTAGATAAATAGCTGTAGCAATTGTCATAATAATATAGTTCATTTTTATAATATAGGCAAGTAAAAGGAAAATTGCTGCTGTTATTATATTATATACTTTATATCCTTTTTGAGTGTAACGTATAGCAAAATAGATTCCCCAACTTGCAAAGGCAAGTCCAATATAATCTCCATAGACAAATGTGCTAAGAAGAATTAATGGGGAAAAGGTAGTGATTAATATGAAATAAATTAATGGATTTACTTGATATTTTTGTGCTAGTGTTTTGGTTATTTGATAAAGTGCTAATATCATACTAATATTAGCAATTACATTTATTATTCGAATTAGCATATAGTCGTTTGTATTAAAAATTTGATAAAGATAGGACATAAATAAGCTAATCCCAATTTGATGAGGGTATTGTTCAATATATCCGTCTTTGTTTGATTGCATCCAAATTTCCTTCTTTTAAATTAACAGCTACATCTTGAATACATCCTGCATCATCAACAGGTTTTATATTGTTTTTAAAAATCCAAAAGATTGAAATAATAAAGTAAAGACAAATTAATGTAATGATAATTGTTTTTGTTATCTTACTAGATTTTATCTTTTTAATCTCATAGAAAAAAACTAATAAGATAATCATCATTCCCAAAACACATATCATTTTTAAAACTGTGTTTTGATCCATTCGGACATGTTCAATGGCATTTTCAACTGTCGCATTATGGATTAAGTTCATGATAATCAATAATCCTAAAAATATAATTCCCAAAATATATACAAGTTTTTTTGAAAATTTTAACATCTTTTTCTCTCCTATTATTTTCCTTTATCATTTAATTTTTATTCTTAGGAAATTATACTGACTTTTTAGAGTCATGTCAATAAAAAACGAAGTAACTAGATTTTCTATCCTTGCTACTTCGTTTTATTTTTTCTTATTTATCTTATTTTTATTTATTATTTACTAAAATATCTTTTTAGTAATCCGTCAAATCCTTTTCCATGACGAGCTTCATCTTTACACATTTCATGTACAGTGTCATGAATTGCGTCATATCCTAATTGTTTTGCTCTTGTTGCTAATTCTTTTTTACCTAAGCAAGCTCCACATTCTGCTTCTGCTCTTAATGTTACATTTTTCTTTGTATCTGGATATACAATTTCTCCTAATAACTCAGCAAATTTTGCAGCATGTTCTGCTTCTTCTAAAGCATATCTTTTAAATGCTTCTGCTATTTCTGGATATCCTTCTCTATCTGCTTGACGACTCATAGCAAGGTACATACCAACTTCTGTACATTCTCCCATGAAGTTATCTCTTAGTCCTTTTACTACTTCTTCATCTAACCCTTGGGCTACACCAATAACATGTTCATCAGCGTATTTCTTTTCTTCTCCTTCTTCTTTTAGTACAAATTTGTCCTTTGGTGCTCCACATTGTGGGCATTTTTCTGGAGCTTCTTCTCCAAAGTGGATATATCCACAAACTTTACATACATATGCTTTCATATGGTTCCTCCTTATATTTTATATATTTTTCTTAGCAGCTTTTTTACATCTTTTGCAAAATCCAACAAGTTCAATTGTTGAGCCAGTTGTTTCTGCTTCAATCTCAGTTGCTAATTTTTTCATTTCATTATCTAGTCTTTTAATTTGTAACTCATATAGAAAAATATCTTGAATATCTCCACAGTTTCTACAAGTAAAATGGATATGTGGCATTGTATTTCCATCGTATCTATCGGGGCCAGATCTGGCTTTGATTTTAATGATTGCTCCTTCTTCGCATAGATCTGTTAAATTACGGTAAACAGTTGCTATTCCTAGGTCTGGCATTTCTTTTTTTAAATCCATAAATAACTTCTCTGCTGTTGGATGATCTGTTCTGTTTTTTAAAGATTCTAAGATCAATTCTCTTTGCTTACTAAATTTTTTCATATTATTACCACCTCGATAATGATAATGATTATCATTATTATATTTATTTTTATTGCTTTGTCAAGAAAATTTTACCTTTTTTATGATTTTATTTTATATCCCTCTTAGCTTTATGTCAAGGGATTATTGTAATGTTCTTACCAGAAAGAAAGAAGCTATATTATTTCTAAGCTTTCTTTTTTATTTTTTCGTCTTTTTCTTTATTTTTATTCCATTTTTCTTTTTTTTATGATACAATGATTGCCATAAAAAGATGGATAAAGGAGCTAAGATACCATGGAGTTTAAAAAATGTAAACGTTGTGGATGTTTTTTTGTATCAGATCATGATGTATGTTGTAATTGTGAGGCAAAAGATCATGCAGATATTGCAACATTGAAATCATATATTCAAGATGCAGAAAATATCACATCTTTAGAATCAATTTCTTATCAAACAGGAATTGCTCAAAAAAATTTAAATCGCTATTTTGAAAAAAAAGAATTTGCTTCTTTGAAAGAACAATTCATCAATAGCGGTAATATAAAATTATAATGAAGAATAGGAGGAAATACTCATGGCAAATGTTTTTGATACATTATTTGAGAGAGACTTTATTGAACAAATGACAGACCAAGAAGAAGTAAAAGCTTTATTTGAGAAGGAGAGTGTTCCTTTTTATATTGGTTTTGATCCAACAGCTGATAGTCTTCATGTTGGACACTTTGTTTCTTTAATGGTTGCTAGCCATATGCAAAAGGCTGGTCACAAACCAATTATTTTACTTGGTGGAGGTACAGCTACAATTGGTGATCCATCTGGAAAAACAGATATGAGAAGAATGATGACTCGTGAGGAGATTAATCATAATGTTGATTGTTTTAAAGTTCAAATGTCAAAGTTTTTAGATTTTGATGGTCCTAATGCTGCTATTATGGTAAATAATGCAGATTGGCTTTTAAAATTAAACTTTGTAGAATTTATGCGTGATATCGGTTCTCTATTTAGTGTCAATCGTATGCTTGCTGCAGAATGCTACAAACAAAGAATGGAAAGAGGTCTTACCTTTTTTGAACTTGGTTATATGTTAATGCAATCTTATGATTTCTTGTATTTACATGAGCATTATGGTTGTAAATTACAAATGGGAGGAAATGATCAATGGTCTAATATCATTGGTGGTGTTGAATTAATTCGTAAAATTGGAAAACAAGATGCTTATGGTTTAACCTTTAAACTTCTTACAACAAAAGAAGGCAAAAAAATGGGTAAAACAGAAAAAGGTGCTCTATGGTTAGATCCTACTAAAACATCTCCATATGAATTTTATCAATACTGGAGAAATATCGCAGATGACGATGTTCGTAAAGTTCTTTGTCTTCTTACTTTTCTTCCAATGGATGAGGTAAATCGCTTATGTTCTTTAGAAGGTGAACAGATTAATGAGGCTAAAAAGGTAGCTGCTTTTGAAATTACCAAGTTAATTCATGGTGAAGAAGAAGCAAAAAAAGCAGAGCAAGCCGCTAGTGCTTTATTTGGTGGAGGGGGAGATCTTTCTAATATGCCTTCTACTCAAATTGAAGATTGTAATATTTCTATTTTAGATGCTTTAATTGCTGCAGGTTTAGCTCCTTCAAAAGGTCAAGCTAAGATTTTAATTTCTCAAGGTGGTATTTCTTTAAATGATGAAAAAGTTTCTGATGTTGCTTACCAATTATCAGATAAGGATTTTAAAGATGGTTATGCTATTTTAAGAAAAGGTAAAAAAGTATATCATAAATTAGAGTTATAAAGAAAAAGCCATAAGACTATGGCTTTTTCTTTTTTATTCTTTTATATCACATAGCTGTTTAAAAACTTTTCCTTCTCTTGTTGTGTTATTTCTCGATTAGCATAAAGATATCCTAATGTATCTTGTTTCTTTACTTTGTCTCCTATTTTCTTTTCTAAAACGATTCCAACTGCTGGATCGATTTTATCTTCTTTTCTGGTTCTTCCTGCTCCTAAGCTACATGCAATTTCTGCAATGGAAAGTGCATGTAATTTTTGTATTTTCCCTTCTTTTTCTGCTAAAACTGGGGTTATATATTTTGCTTTTTCAAATTTTTCTGGATGAAGTAGATAAGATATATCTCCTCCTTGTTTTTCCACCATTTGTATAAACTTTTGAAATGCTTTTCCACTTTTTATGGCATCTTTTATTTTTTCTTTGTTTTCTTCTAAATTATCTCCTAGTCCTCCCATTTTAAGCATATGACTTCCAAGTAGTAGGATGACTTGTTCTACATCTGGCTCTATTTGTCCATTTAGTGCACGAATTGTTTCAATAACTTCTAAGGTATTTCCTACTGCTTTTCCTAATGGTTGTTCCATACTAGTTAAAATACATGTTACATTTTTTCCTGCTAACTCTCCTATTTCTTGCATTGTTTTAGCTAGCTTATTTGCCTCTTCTTTCGTTTTCATAAAAGCTCCGCTTCCATAGGTTACATCTAATACAATGTTTTGTGCTCCACTTGCTATTTTTTTGCTCATAATACTAGATGCTATTAATGGAATGCTATCTGTACAAGATATGGTATCTCTTAAAGCATAAAGTTTTTTATCAGCTGGTGCTAGGTTTAATGTTTGACCTATCATACTAATTCCTATTTCTTTTACATTTTGAATAAATGTTTGAATTGGCAAGTTAGTTTGATATCCGGGTATGGATTCTAACTTATCAACAGTTCCTCCTGTAAATCCTAATCCTCTTCCTGACATTTTTGCTATCTTTACTCCTAATGAACTAACAGTTGGAAGAAGAATTAGACTTACTTTGTCTCCTACTCCTCCAGTACTATGTTTATCTACTATTTGCTGTCCTATTTCGGATAGATCTAGTACATCACCAGAATATGCCATAGCTAAGGTTAAATTAGTAATTTCTCTTCCAGTCATTTGATTAAGGTAAATTGCCATAACCAGAGCTGCTGCTTGATAATCTGTAATTTCTCCTTTTGTATATCCTTGAACAAAATATTCAATCTCTTCTTTTGACAGTTCCTTTTTATCTCTTTTTTTTGCAATAATTTCTAATATATTCAAAAGCTTTTTCTCCTTCCTTATACAATATTTTTGACAAAACTTCTTCTATGAAGTGGACAAAGTCCATATTCTTTAATTGCTTCAATATGTGCTTTTGTTCCATATCCTTTATGTTTTTCAAATCCATATTGTGGATAGATTTCATCCCATTGTCTCATGATTCTATCTCTTGTTACTTTTGCAATAATAGATGCTGCTGCAATACAATAGCAAGTTGCATCTCCTTTAATAATGGATTGATATGGAATTCCTAATGTGTCTATATGAGTAAGTGCATCTACTAAAATTAAATCTGGTCTTATTTTTAGTTCTTTTAATGCTGTTGTTAATCCCTCTTTGGTTGCATTTAAAATATTAATTTCGTCAATTCGTTTTTGGTCAATAATTCCAACTCCATAGCTAATAGCTTCTTTTGTTATTTGTTCATATAGCAGTTCTCTTTTCTTTTCTGATATTTTTTTGGAATCATTAACCCCTTCAATTATAGAATCTTTAGGCATAACACATGCTGCAATTACTACTGGCCCAGCTAGTGGTCCTCTTCCCGCTTCATCAATTCCACAAATTGTTTGAATTCCATTTTGATATAACTGTATTTCTTTACTTTTTAAATTGGTTAATCTGTCTAATTCTTTTTCTTTCATTTTTTACTTCCTTTTTTATCTTTCTATGTTTGTTGTTTTCATTATATACATATCTTATTTGTTTTTCAATCTTTCTTTTCTTTTTCCTTCTATTTTTTCCTACGAAAAGCTACAATTTATTCACATTTTTTTCACAAAATACTTGTATCATATGAATAGTTTAGGTTATGATAATATAAATGATATTTGGGAGGTATTGTTATGGAAAACAATGAAAATCAAAGCGAAAATCAAAATCCAACTCAAAAACAAAACACATTTGAAACAACCTATAAAACGGTTTCTGGTTTTGAAGAGCAAAAAGCAAAATTGGGATTTGGCAAAACAGTAGTCTTACCTTTCTTTTGTGGCGTGGTAGGTACTGCTGTTGTTATCGGAACATGTTTTGGTATTCCTCAGATTAGAGAAAAAATCGTAGGAAATCAAACTGTTGCTAATACAGAATCGGCAACTACGTCTGGAAATAATTTAAATACTAATTTAGTTTCTTTGGCAAACTATTCTGACACAGGGGTTGGTGTTGCAAACAAAGTTCGTCCATCTATTGTTGGTATTAAAGTAGAATATGTTGTAAATTCTTTATTTAATACATCACAAACGGCTACTGCTTCTGGTTCTGGAATTATTATCAGTGAAGATGGCTATATTTTAACAAATAACCATATTGTAAATTCTTCTTCTAGTTCTTCTTTTTATGAACTTGGAAAAGCAAGTAAAGTGACGATTACTTTATATAATGATGAGACAGAATATGAGGCTAAAATTGTTGGAACTGATGAACAAACAGATTTAGCTGTTTTAAAGATTGAAAAAACTGGTTTGACTGCTGCAGAGCTTGGTGATTCTGATAGTATACAAGTTGGTGAATTTTCAATGGCTGTTGGTAATCCTTTAGGATTAAATAACAGTGTTACTGCAGGTATTATTAGTGCAGTAGATCGTAAAGTGACAGATTCAGATGGAAAAACTTTTACTTTAATTCAAACAGATGCTGCTATTAATTCTGGTAATAGTGGTGGTGCTTTAGTTAATAGCAAAGGTCAAGTTATTGGTGTTAATACGTTAAAATTACAAGGAACTGGTGTAGAAGGTATGGGATTTGCAATTCCTATTAATGCTACTAAGGATATTACTGCACAATTAATTCAATATAGTAAAGTAAAAAGACCATATATTGGTATTACAGGTATTGATTTAGATCAAAAGACTGCAGAATACAATAAATTAGTCGTTGGTATTTATATTAAAGAAGTAGAAGATTTCTCAGCAGCTCAAAAAGGCGGTTTAAAAGTTGGTGATGTGATTATTGAGGCTGATGGAACTAAAGTAACAACTATGGATGAATTAAATAAGATTAAAAATTCTCATAAAATTGGTGATGAGTTAAAATTAAAGGTAAATCGTAACGGACAAGAAAAAGAAATTGTCATTACCTTAGCAGAGCAGCCATAAAAACTCCTTATATAAATAAAGTCTAGATTATAAATAGGCTTAAAAGAAAAGCCACAGATTTTCTAATCTGTGGTTTTTCTTAATTTTTATTATCATTTTATATTCTTTTATGATTCTTTTTTGCTTTTTTATGTAAAGTATGGTATAATAGAAATACTTGTAAAGGATATACAACTTTTAAGAAGTGAGGTAAACATATGGAAGAAAAAATTTATTCAGCTCGGTATTCGTTTCTAACAGTTTCTTCTGTCAAATGGGTTAAACTCCGTAAAGGTTACCGTGTTTTTCGGGTTGAGTTTTTAGAACACAATTGTACTTATAGTTGGAGAGAAAAAGAAGTGACTTCTTTTATGCGGTCTCTTCAAGTAGGGGACATTGTAGATTTCAGATTGGATTTTTATGACTCTCCCCAAAACTTAGGTAGACCTCGCTCGGAAGGCTTCATTTATCGTCCGAAGCGGAATCTTTCAAAAAAAGAAAGAGCAGAGAAATTGGCCACTCTTAAGGCTTTATCTTCACCAGAAAGTAGCTAACGATTGTTAGCTACTTTTTGTTATTTTTATTTTCTTTGTTTTGTTTGTTTTCTTAATAACTTATTAAGAATTTATTTTCTAATTTGTCACTATTCGTTCACAAAAAAGACAAAAACCATTGGTATATTATAACCATAGTAAATGATTATTTGTGCTTTGATCATTTACTAAAAAAAGAAAACATCCCCTTTTATTTTCAAATCGGTTATCAGAAGATAACCGATCTTTTTTATTTTAAAAAGCGATTACATCATATTCTGATGTTTCTTGGTTGTTTCCATATGGATAGATGACATAGATTCTTCCTGTTTTGTCAATATAAAAGTAATTACTATTTGCGATCTTGTACATTTCATCTTCTAGATTTCTTTGATATACATCATATCCTGATTGGATAAGTGCTTCTGATGTTTTATTAATTTCTGTTATTCCATCTAAAATAGCGGTTTGTGTATCTTTCTCATCCATTTCCCAATTTTGTAGGATTTGACTTAACGTTACTTGTTGGTTATTTTTTAGGTCATAGTTATAGGTTTGAATCATAACTCTTTGTGGATTACTTCCCTCTTTTAAGGTTGCTTTGATTGCAATCGATAGAATATCTTGTGTAATAGATGCTGTGTAGTCAATAGTATAAGTTGTATTTTGAGCATCCGTACTACTTACAATCTCATTAGCTTTTTTAATAAATAGGTCATTTGATTTTGTATTTAATTTTTCTGCCTCTTCTTGCTTTATATTAACAAAAGGAATGTTGATATCTAATGTATATCTTCCTTCCTTTTTTTCATGAATCGTATATGGGAAGACAAGTTTTTGTTCTTCACTTATTTTTTCTATCTTACTTTCTTGATAATTGTTACTTTCAAATGTATTTGCAAATAAATTGTTAAACTCATTTTTAATTGCATCATAGTCAATTGGATTTTCTGTTTCTCCTGGCTCTGTATTGTTTTCTATATTAACATCTGCAGAGTTTAAAATTTGATTTGGTTGATTCGATGTTTTTGAAAATTGTACTACAATTGCCAAAATTATGGAAATAAAACAAACAACAATAATTGCTCCATAAAATAGTTTTCTTTTCATAAAAATCTTCCTTTCTTTTTTGATTATATCATTTGTATTTTTTCTTTTCAATTACTTTATGTCTATTTTGTAAATTAATTAATATCAAAATATCAATCAATTTTTTTGATTTTATTCATTATATATGATACCATTATGTATAATAATTATGTTATAGGAGGTAATTATGATTGATTTACATATTCATAGTACAGTATCTGACGGAGAATTAACTCCATCACAAATTATTGATAAAGCTTGTCAATTAAAGTTGAATGCTATTTCAATTACCGACCACGACACTGTAGGGGGATTACAAGAAGCAATTGAATATTCTAGAACAAAAAATATTGAAGTAATCCCAGGTATTGAACTTGACACTTCTATTAAATATGGAAAAATGCATATTTTAGGGTATTATATCGATTATAATTCTACTGAATTAAAAAAAATATTAAATATTATAAAAAAAGATAGAGATAGAAGAAATAAAAGATTTATTGATTGTTTTAATAAATTAGGTATAAATATCACTTTGGATGAAGTTCGTAAACACTCTGTGCGGACAAATAATAGGCAAGCCACATTTTGCAAAGGAACTATATGAAAAGGGCTGTATTTCTTGCACTTCTGATGCGTATGATATGTATTTCAATAAACCGCCATTTAATGAAATAAAAAGGGAAGCACTTTTACCAGAGGAAGCGATTTTATTAATCAAAAGATTTAGTGGCATCGCCATATTAGCTCATCCTCAAACATTAAAATTAGACTTTAATGAATTCAAAATAAAAGTCAAAGAACTAAAGAAATTAGGATTAGATGGTTTAGAATGCTATCATAGTAAACAGACAAGAGAAGAAATGAAATTCTATAAAGATATTGCAATAAAAAATAATTTGTTGTTTACTTGTGGCAGTGACTTTCACGGGATAAATGTAAAACCAGATACAGAAATGGGGTCTGGAATTAATAATAATATTATTAATGATAATGGGAAAATAATTTTAGCTAGTTTAAAGGCACGAATAAAATAGCTTTCACTTTATGTTGACTGAACGGCATATTGTGTAGTATACTACTTGTATAACAATTTAACAATTTCATTACATTAGAAGGAGGTTTATAACTATGAACTCCAAACCTTTTATTATTGAGTTTACTGGAACTCCAGACTCAGGGAAAACCTCTACAATACAAACCCTAGTTTCTCGGCTAGAATCCAAAGGCTTAAAAACGTATTATATCCACGAAAGAACTAAAAATGCTCCTAATGGTATTGATAGAAAGAAATGGACTGGATATTTATGGATTAGGCTAAGAATGTTGCTAGAAGTTTTAGAATCTGCATCAAGTGATGAATATGATGTAATTCTAATTGATAGAGGAATCTATGATGGATTATTTTGGTTAGAACTTTTTTATGAAGATTATCGTTGTTCTGAACTTCAATATCAGTCAATGAAAAATTTTTTGCTAAATTGTTTTCCAAAATTTCCTGATATTCTATTAACATTTTATGTATCTTCAGATGAATCAGTTAAACGTAAAGAGATGTCTGGAAATAACAATACTGATAAACCATTTATAGAATTTTATAATGATTTATTAGTACGTTTCTATGATGGAATTACTAATCAAGAAAAAAGATTTGTTGATACAACAAACTTGAGTATTGTGGAAACCGTGAAATTTGTAGAGAACTTGATTTAAAAGGAAAAAGGGGCAAATATATTTTTATGTATATGCCTCTTTTTTATTTTATTAATTTTCTTTTAAAATATTTTCTAAAAATATTGCTACTCCATCATCATTATTTGAAGCAGTAATGATATCTACTTTATTTTTTATGTCATCCTCTGCATTTTCCATCGCAACACTTCTTCCAGCAACTTCAAACATTGAGATATCGTTATACCCATTTCCAATAGCAATAGTATTATTTATTGTTTCTCCTAAATACTTTGTTAATTCTTTTATCGCCTCCCCTTTTGATACTTTTGAATTTCCAAAAGCTACCCAAGGTTCTTTTTCATTAGTAGATTGATTTAAAATAGTAATAGAATCAATTTCATTTATCAATTCTGTTTTTGCTTTATTAATTTTTTCGTTATTATTTGAAATGAGCATTATTTGCTTTATTTTATTATTATTTAAGAATGTTTCTAAATCTTGCAATTTATTTGGTATCATATATTGGTTTTGGTTTCTTATTTCTTTGGTTACAAACTCTTTGCCTGCTGAAACTGCAACAATTCTAATATCATTCTTTTCTGCATATTCGTATATTTTCATAAAATCAATATTATCTATGGAAACAATTTTTATTATATTACCATCCATATTGTTGTATATCTCTGCACCATTAGATGAAATAAAAAAACTTTCACACTCAATTTCTTTACTGATTTTTTCTGCAAAATATCTTGGTTGTCCAGTACATAATACTATATAATTCCCTGCTTGAGTAAACTGATTAATTGCTTTTTTTGTTCTTTGGCTTATTTCTCCTTTATCATTTTTTAAAGTTCCGTCACAATCTATATATACTATTTTTTTCATATTATTTTTATTCCTTTCAATATTGCACAAGCAAATTCATTTATAAACTTACTTTTTTCCTCGTCATCTTCCAAATTTCTAGTTAACAAATCTGGATCTGCTAATTCTAATTCCATTAACTTTAATTCATTTTTTACTCTTATATAATCTACTCGCATATATATTGCTTTATTATAGTCATTACATTTGCATATACTTTGAATAAGTTCTTTTTCATCATCATATATAATATCCGATTTTATTACTTGTTTTTTTGGGGTAAATACTCCTGGATATCGAATCATTTTTCTAATGATATTACCATTTAATACAATACATGAGCATTCACCATTGTAAATTTCTTTAAAAAATGGTTGTATAATTAGTTTTTCATATGGCATATTATATATCATTTTATTCATTTCTACAATAATGTTGTCTAAACCTATATAGTTATTTCGTTTGTTATCTTCTGTATAAATATATGTATATGCACCACTTTCTGAAATTGTAGGCTTTATAACAAGTTCATCATAGCCAATATCTTTAAAAGATTTTATACTTTCATATATTTCTTCTTTCAAATTTTTATTATTAATATCTATAATTTCATATGGAAGAAAAGGAAGATTGTTATTTAATAGTTTTTTATATTGAATTTCTTTATCAATACATTCTTTAATTATTTTACAATTGTTTATTAATTTTTTATTTCTATCTTCGACTTTTTTTAGCCAATTGATAAATTCATTATATTTGTATTGATATCCCCATATTGACCTTATTATTAAAATATCATATTCTTCAATGCTATCGCTTTCCCAAGAAATAATACTAGTATCAAATTCCATAGATATAAATGCATCTTTTAACATTATATCTTCAATTATTTTATTCTTATATTTATCACAAGAAACTAATCCTATCTTCACTCTAATAATCTTGCTCCTTTATTTATATAATAAAAAACTCGTATAATATCTGATCTTTCTAAAGCATATGTAACTCTAGCAACTAATTGCTCTTTGTTTGGCCAAGAAATAGATTCTCCAACAAAAAATTTTACTCTTAAATATTTATAATAAAATTTTAATAATTCTATTTCATTAGTTATTATATATTCCATATATTTTTTACCTTTTAATTTTGTAAAATCTAAAACTGCAAAAAAGCCAGATTCTGGTTCTGTTTTATCCACAAATTTTACATTTGGAATTCCTTCAAGTATTAATTTAATTTCATTTTCATCCTTTATTTCTTTTCGTATTTCTTTTTCGATCATTTTCCTTATTTTTTCATCTTTTATGGTATTTATTCCATCTACCATTGCTCTTAAAAGGTCATATCTATATTTATATTCAGTAATAATCTCGTCAAAATATTTTTTATATTCTGCTTTTCTTTCTTCTGTTGCATTGTATGCTCCAGCCAATGCAGCACCTTGTATAATTGGTGGTGAATCCATTTGTTGAAACATTCTATTTCTAACACCTCTAATGATAACTTCATCAGCTACAATCATTCCTGCTCTTATCCCTGCTAATCCATAACTTTTAGATAATCCTAATAATGTGATGGTGTTACTAAACATATTTGGTATTGTTGCTATTGGCATTGCTAAATCTTCTCTATCATAAGATAGGTCTCTATATACCATATCATCAATAATAAAGACACCTCTTTTTTTACATTCTTCACTTAATTTTTTTAACCTTTCATAATGCTTACTATTCATTACTTTTCCTAATGGGTTATGTGGATTTGTATTTAAAAAGGCTTTGACTCTTGGGATATAATCAGTTCTATCTTTGTATTTTTCCCTTAATTCTTGGTTTATAATGTCTATTTTCTTTGCTAATTTTTGAGGATTTATATACCATTCATCATCTTCCTCTAAATTTATTATTTCTACTCTTCCGTCTAATCTTTCAGGTTCAAAAGTAAATAATCCATAATTTGGACCAGTCATAATAATAACATCTTCTGGTCTTGTTATTACATTTAGAACTAAAGTATATGCATGAGTTGTAGAAACTGTAAATATAATATTATCAATTGTTAATCCGTTTTTTATTGCTTCGTTTTTATTATATGGGTTATTATTCTGAAATCCTTCTTGAGCAAGATATTCAACAATCATTTTCCTATATTCTTCGTTTCCTGCTGATAATGGATATTCAAAAATGTTATTATCATTTATTATTTTATTTACTTCTTTTAATGATAATGGAAATGGTTTAAATTTTGCTGGGCTTCCTCCTCCTAAGCTATTTTTTGGAACGTTATTATCTGCGATTTTGTCAATTTCTCTTATCTCATTATAGAAAACTCTAACTGCTTTTTCAACTTTTTCTACATTTTCATAAAACTCTTTATTATCGCCTCTTTTCCCAACATCTGGTAATCCATGTGCTTTGGCTTTTAATAATTCATTCTCTTTTAATAATTGACTTATAGCTATCTCTTCTTCCATAAAATATCCCTCTTTCTATTCTTATACTTTACTATTTTTCATATTCTTCATTTTTCTTCTCTAAGCTATTTAAAGCTTCGCAATATGTATGCTTTTTTATTACATCCTTATTTTCAGACTTGATATATGGTTCATACCCCTTTCTTACAAAATCTTCTACAACTTTATTTTCATAATCGGCCAATATTGTCATCATCTTATTAGTTTCGGTCATGTCATCTGACATATGTAATAACACATCATAAAAATAATCATCTATTTTATCTGAAAATTCATTTCTTATTTTTCTTTTTAAAGTTGCTATCTCTTTACAAGGATATTTTTCTTTTATTTCATCAAATTCATATTCTGGATTATCTATTCTTGCAACAAAAACAATCATATTTTTAACATCGGATTTTTCCATCCTGTTAACTTTCTTAGATAAATATCCTTCAGATACATCTTCTTGGTAACATCTTCTAACAAATTCTATATACTTATCTCCCATTTCATATTTCCTTATTTGTATTACTGGATTTGATATTGCTATCTTTCTCATCATTTCTCTATAAAACTTATTAGAAATATTCCATAAAATACCTATTGAATAAATGGTTTCATATGGTTTTGTAACTTGCATAATTTCCCCCCTTAAAATATAAAGATAGTCTCTATTTATCAGATGTTATCTTTATCATTAGAATATTTTATGTTTGAAGTGTTAGTATGATTTTGAAAATCATATTTGTTTGCGTTTTAATTTACATAATTATACTATATTTCCCTTTATTTTCCAATCCTTTTCGTTAAAAATTTTAACAAAATTACATTAATAATATCTTAAGGCATTTTTTGCTTTATTCAATTGACTATTTCCGTATTTTAATGTATGATTATACTATTAGAAAATTTGAAAAATAGGAGAAATATAAATTTATGTTATGTTCTGTATGTAATAAAAATACAGCTGTTATTTTTATCAATAAACAATTACCAGATGGAAAGTTTGGGCTAGAAGGCTTATGTTTTAATTGTGCTAAAAAGAAAGGCATTAATCCTATGGAGACTTTAGCTAAACAAGCAAATTTGTCTGAAGATGAAGTTAATGATATGTCAAAACAATTTGAGAGTATTTTAGGTGATTTATCACAAAATTTAAATATAGAAAATTTAGAAGAACAAGATGGCGGTGAAGCTGGAACTTCTTTGGGCTCTATTTTTGCTTCTATGTTTGGAACAAGTCCAAATGCTGAGGCAGAAGATGCTAAAGATACTACCAGTGAAAAGAAAAAGGTTAAAGTAGAGAAAAAGCCAAAGGATAAGAAAAAGAAATTTTTAGATACTTATGGTACTAATCTTACTCAAAAAGCCAAAAGTAATTTATTAGATGCTGTTATTGGAAGAGATAAAGAAATTCAAAGGATGATTCAGATTCTAAATCGTCGTTCTAAAAATAATCCTTGTTTAATTGGTGAACCAGGTGTTGGTAAAACTGCCATTGCACAAGGTTTAGCTTTAAAGATTGCAGCTGGAAGAGTTCCTGCTAAATTATTAAATAAAGAAGTATATTTATTAGATATGACTTCTATTATTGCTGGTACACAATTTCGTGGTCAATTTGAAGGTCGAATGAAATCCATTATTGATGAGTGTAAAGCTTGTGGTAACATCATTTTAGTTATTGATGAAATTCATAATATCATTGGAGCAGGTGATGCTGAGCATTCCATGAATGCAGCAGATATTTTAAAGCCATCTCTATCCAATGGTGAAATTCAGTTAATTGGTACTACCACTCTAAAAGAATATCGTAAATATATTGAAAAAGATAGTGCTTTAGAAAGAAGATTTCAACCAATTATTGTGGAAGAACCTTCTCAATCAGATGCTATTTCTATTCTAGATGGTATTAAAAAATATTATGAAGATTTCCATAAAGTAAAAATATCAACTGATGTAATTCGCCAAACTGTTATCATGTCTGAAAAATATATTCATGATCGCTTCTTACCAGATAAAGCAATTGATTTGTTAGATGAAGCTTGTTCTCGTATTAACTTAGATAATAAAGAACTATATCAATTAGAGGTACTAAAAAATGAGCTTGCTTCTGTGCAAGAACAGAAAGAAGAAGCAGCTTTAGCTGATTCTACAGAAGATTATCAAAAAGCGGCTGAGTTAAAAGCAAAAGAATGTAGTCTAATCGAAAGAATCGATGAATTAAATTCTAAAATGCAACTAAAAGAATTAACTGTTCAAGATATTGCAGAAGTAATTGAGAGTTGGACTAAAATTCCTGTTAAGAAAATTACAGAAGCCGAAACTCAAAAATTATTAAACCTAGAAACAAATCTTCATAAAAAAATTATTGGTCAAAATGAGGCTGTTGCAGCAGTATCAAGAGCTATTCGTAGAAATCGTGCTGGACTTAAAAGTACCAAAAAACCACCATCTTTTATTTTTGTTGGACCTACTGGTGTTGGTAAAACAGAGCTAGCTAAAAGTTTAGCTTATGAAATGTTTGGAAATTCTTCCTCTATTATTCGAATTGACATGTCAGAATATATGGAAAGCCACTCTACATCTAAATTAATTGGTGCACCTCCAGGATATGTTGGTTATGACGATGCAGGAGGTCTTACTGAAAAAGTAAAAAGACATCCTTACTCGATTTTATTACTTGATGAAATTGAAAAAGCACATCCAGATGTTTTCAATATTTTACTCCAAGTATTAGATGATGGAAGATTAACAGATTCTCAGGGAAACACTGTAAGTTTTGAACATACAATTATTATCATGACTTCCAATGCGGGCTCTAACTTAAATACAAATTCCATTGGATTCGGAAAACAAACTGTCGATAAATCAAAATTATTAGATGGATTAAAACAAGTATTTAGACCTGAATTCTTAAATCGTGTAGATGAAATTGTTGTATTTGAATCTTTAACTAAAGAAGAACTTTTACAAATTGTTGATTTAATGTTGGCAGATACAAAAGCTGCACTAGCTGATAAAAATATGAAATTAGAAGTTTCTAAAGAAGCAAAAGAATTTTTATTAGAAAAAGGAACTGATTTAAAATATGGTGCAAGACCATTAAGAAGAGCAATTCAGCGATATGTCGAAGATGAATTGTCTGATCGCATTTTAAGAGGGGATCTAATCAATGGTCAAACAGTTTCTGTTTCGTTAAACGAAAACCAGTTAGTCTTTACCATTAATCCTTAGTACTTGACAAAAAAGGATCACAAAAATATAATAGAAAATGTAGAATTTAGGAGGATTTTTAAAATGGCTAAACACATACCAAATATTTTAACAATGCTTAGGTTTGTCTTAATTCCATTTATCATTATTTCTGTTTTGACAGATAATTATTTGTTAGCTTTTCTTGTACTAACATTATCTGGTTTAACAGATATCTTAGATGGTTATATTGCTAGAAAGTATAACTTTATCACAGATTTCGGTAAATTGATTGATCCCTTAGCAGATAAAGCAACACAAATTTCTATATTAGTTGTACTTGTCATTGAACAGATTATCCCTATGTGGATTTTAATTGTTGTTGTTTTAAAAGAGTTTATTATGATTGCTGGAGCTTCTTTCCTTTATGGAAAAGACTTTGTTGTCTCTAGTAAATGGTATGGAAAATTAGCCACTGTTATTTTTTATATTGCTATTGTATGTTCTCTTGCTAGAAAGTATTTTGCAATTGATTTTGCTTTTGATCAATATGTTTACTATTTAGCTTTAGCACTTACTATTTTTGCTCTTATTATGTACAGCAAGGCATTAGTAAAACAAGGAGCTATTAAAAAAGAGGATATTTTAAAGAAATAAGGTTACTATTTTTAATTAGACAAATAATATAAATGAAAATATAAAAAATGAGCTTTTTTAATAGCTCATTTTTTTATTCAAAGTCTTCTAATATTTTATTTAAATTTTCTTTTCCAAATACTTGTATTCCGTTTTTTAAATATTCTTTATCTGTATCTGGTAGGAAATTGACATTAATTTGTGTTTCTTCTTTTAAACTTTGGTTTTTTTGTTCATCAATTTGATAAATTGCAATGTTTCCATCTTTTTCTTTTACTAAATAATGTTCATTACAAAATTCGTCTTTTTCTTGATATAGGATAATTTCATCTTTTGAGAAGCTTTTTATTTCATATTCTGGATATTCTTTTTTTACCTGCTCTTCATTTAAATTTACTAAACTCTCACTTACTTGTTTTCTTTCTTTTAAAGTATGACCACATGTTTTGTATAATGTTTCAATAATAAGTTTTGCATTAGGAGATACTGTTTTTTCTGCTACACTAGCATTAATTGCTTCTAAATCAATTTTTCCAGCATAATATAAATCAGCAAATTCTGTACAATCATCTGTAACTTCTGTTTGTGCTAATATTTTGGAATTGTCCTTAGTTTGATATTCTGATATATGATTAATTTTGTATATATAAATCCCTGTTAATATTGCTATCATAATTGTTGCCAAAATACATAGTGAAATTAGCCATCCTTTTTTCATATACTTCACCTCTTATTTGTAGTATTTGGTAAAAATATATAAATTATACATTATTTTTTCATATGTTTCTTTTTTTATTTTTTAGTTTCTTATGGCATTTTTTACTTTTTAGGTTATTTTTTAATTTGTGTTTCTACTTTTATTTTTCCTTTTTTATTAACTTGTATTCTAATTTCTCCTTGTAGGTCAGTACGATAAATTTTACTCCCTATTTGCTTAATTCTTTTTAGTACATTTTCATTTGGATGTCCAAATGTATTTTTCTTTCCTACTCCAATCAGACTAATTTGTGGCTTTACTGTTTTTAAAAACTCTTCAGAAGAGGAACTTTTTGATCCATGATGTGCTACTTTTAAAATATCTGATTTTAGTAAATTGGTATTTTGATATTCTTGTAATAAAAGTTTTTCTGATTTTTCTTCAATGTCTCCTGTTAATAACATGCTAAATTTTTTGTAAGTCAATTTAGCTGTGATTGCATTTGCATTTAATCCTCCTTTTCCATCATCGACAAAAAAAGAGGTTGGATGTAAAATTTGAAAAGAGCATTGTGGTTCTATATCGATTTTATCTCCTTTTGTTACCACTTTTATTTTGATTCTTTTTTCTTTTGCTAATTGCATAATTGTTTCATATTCTTTGGAAAGGCTTGATTGTTTGCAAACAATTAATGTATCTACTTTAAGATTTTTCATAATAGAAATTAATCCGATTACAATGATCACTATCAAAATGAGAAACCATGATATAGTCTAGCTTCTTTATTTTTCTGTTTAATAAATATGGTAATAAAGTAGTCTCTCCTACATCAAATTCTGTCATGTCCATACTTCCTCCTCCATCTATTAAAATTTTCTTTCCTCTTGGTGAAATGATAAGTGTACTATCTCCGCTGTCCTACATCGATAAAATAGATTTTTAAATCTTGTGGAATTATGGAGCACAGGTTTATGGTTAGCAATATTAAAAATCCTATTAACATGATCTTTTCTTTGCTTTTCTTTATCTTTTGTCTTATACTTTCTATTTGTTCTAAAATTTTATTTTCTATTCTTCTTCTTCGTTTCTTTTGTTTTAGAGAGAATTGGTAAACTATGAAAAAAAGGAACGCATAGTAGAATAGTAAGCTTAAGAAATTAGGAGAAATGACATAGACTTTTGAAAAAGGTAATTTAGAGCAAATCTCTGCTATTGTAATTAATGTGTGTAAACTTAAGTTTAAGATTATTCCAAAAACTTTTGCTACTGGAAATATGAGTAAGGATAAAATAAAAGTAATAAATCCTAGAATAATACAAAAACCTAAAAGTTGTCCTGCTAAAAGATTGGAAATGAAAAAAGTAAATGAAATGGTATTAAAATTAATTAGTATAATTGGAATAATGACTAAATTAGCACTAAAACAGATTATTAGCATTTCTTTTACTGTCTTTTTTCCTTTTTCTAATATTTTTTGAAATTTTCCTTCTATTTTAGTATATCTTTTTAGTTGTAAGTTTTCCTCTTTTTCATTTGTTTTTTCTCCTTTTGATGCCCTTTTATTTATCTTTTGTCTTAAATTTTTAAGTCCGCTTCTCAAACCAACTTTCTATTAATTTGTGAAATACAACAATTCCAATGGTTCCTCCATAAGAGAGTTGGAGTCCAAGACTTAAAATGGAAAAAGGATTGAAGATTAGTAATATGAGAAGAGAAAATGAAAGACTAGATAAAAAATCTGCTTTACGGTAGAAAATTTCTGCTAGAAGTATAATGCAACTACTAATACAAGCTCGTGTCACAGAGGGGGTAAAGTCTGTCAAGAAGAGAAAGAAGATTAGAAAGATAACTAAAATATATTTTGCCTTTCTTTTATGAAATTTCTTTAGAAAAAAATTCATCCCTAAAATTACATAAGATACATGTGCTCCTGAAACAGCAAGCATATGTGAAAGATTACTATCTCTAAAATTTGTTTTGATTTCCTTCTCTATTTGTTTTGTTTCTCCTACTAAAATCCCCATACATAGTTTACTTGTTTTTTCATCTAGTATTTTTCCTAATTGTTCTTTCATTTTTTCTTTTATCCAATTACTGCTAAGAGATATTAGATCACTTTGATTTTTTTTCAGCACTTTAATATCACTAGATAAGCTGTTAATACTTCCATATACTTGAATCGTTTTTAAATATTCTTTATAGTTAAATCCACTTTCATTTCTTGCTTCTTCTGGTTCTTCATATTCTCCTTTTATAGAAATTTTATCTCCATAAGAGAGCAATATTTCTTTTCCTTTTTTCTTTTTTATATTAAGAAGTAAATAGGTATTTTGATACTCTTTCTTTCCATCAATGCTTTCTACTTTTATTTTGTATTGTATGTTATATTGTTTTTCTTTGGGAGAAGAAATGACAATTCCGATTACATTTATTTCTTCTTTTCGATTACAATATATTGTTTCATATCTCCCATTTAAATATTGTGTATACCAATTAGAAATTAAAGTAAATAGGATAAAAATTACAACAATTTTAGGTTTTAAAATAATTTTTAGGTGTCGCTTAAATAATTTTACCTTTTTAGAAAATTTTGTCTTATTGGGGGTCTTAAACGGTTTTGGGGTAGTATTTTTATTCTTTCTTTTTTCCTTTCTAATTGGAAAGATAAAAAGGAGCAAAAGTGGTAAAACAAAGAAAGCTATACTTATTTTTAAGTATAGCTCCCATAATATTCCTGATATAAAACCAAGTAGTACAATTAAAATCAGTCTGTTCAACTTTTACTCCTTCTTTTAATTGCACCCTCACATTCTTAAATAACTCTTCTTGCTGTTACATATCTTGCTGAATAATAACTAGTGGATAATGATGTAATTTTGACACCATCAGATGGATTAGAAGCATGGATAAAATTATTTCCTCCAATATAAATTCCAACATGTCCAATTTCATAATTTGCATCATCATTAAAAATAACTAAATCCCCTAATTGTAAATCAGACTTTGCTACATAACTACCAACTTTTGATTGTGCTGTAGCTGAGTGTGATAAAGAAACTCCATATAAACTAAAAATATATTTTGTGTAACCAGAACAATCAAATCCTCTAGAAGGGCTTTCTCCTCCATATACATATTTATATCCTAAATATTTTTTAGCAGTTGCCACAATATCTGCTCCTGTCCAAGATCCTGATGTAGGATTGTTATTATCACCACTGCCAGAATTAGAATTATTAGAAGGTGGTGTTTCCTCTATTATTTTGTCTAGACTGTCTACCAATAAATCTTTTGAAACATAAGCATAATTATCATTTAGTTTAATTTTGTAAAAGTTATTCTCTTCCCCAATTACTTCTACTTTATCTTTTTTATATAACTTTGATACAACTTTTGAGGAAGTAGATGCTTCTTCTCTCACATTTGCTACACTAACAGATGTGTACATTTCTGTTACAGTAACTTCTGGTCTGTCCTCTTCTAAACTTCTGTTAGTCTCTTCTGTTTTTTTATCAGAAACTAATCTACTTGCTACATAGCCTTCTATATCTCCTACTTTTACTTTGTACCAATCTCCTGTTTCTTCTATAATCGTTAATTCTGTATTAAGTCCTAAGCTTTTAATAACATCTGAAGAAGTAGATGCTTCTTCTCTTAGATTCACCCCATCTGTATTAATATATCCTGTTTTATCAACACTAACTGGTGCATCTGGCGTTTCTGTTCCATTATCTAAGTCTTCTGTTGGTTGATTAGGTTGTTCTTCCCCTTGTTTTTCCTCTAAAGTAGAATTTAATATCCAGCCTAAAGGAAGATTATCTTTTGCTATATATGCCCAATCATTTAATACTTGTATTACTTTTACTGTATCATCCTTTTTTAAATCTCCTATAACAGTAGAATTAATTAGTGGCACTAAATAGATTTTAGAGTCTGTTATTAATTGTTTATCTTGTATGACAAAAGGTTTTATTTCTTCAGTTTGTGTTGGTACTTCTTCATTTTGTTGTGGTTGTTGCTCTTCTCCTTCTGGCTGTTTCTCTTCCTGTGGCTCTTGTTCTGGTAAATTTTCTTGTTGTTCTTCTTCCTGAGCGTTTGGAATTTCTCCTTCTACTTCAATATATCGCTTTGCAGCATAACCTGTTTTTTCTTTATAGGTTACTTTATACCAGTCTCCTGTTTGCTCTAATACTTCAAGCTCATCACCTTTGTCCATTGCTAAAAGTATTTTAGAATCAGTAGATGCTTCTTCTCTTAAATTTAATCCTTCTAGTATTTTTCCTTTTGTGGAAGCAAATACTTTTGTATTTGCTAGAATAATCATTAGTAAAGCTATTAAAGATATGACAACCGTCTTCTTTAATAATTTCATATTTTACTCTCTCCTTATTTGGTATTTTCTACCTTAAAATTTTTACGTACCTAGTATATACTAAAATGCAAAATAAGTCAATTTTTCTTATACATCTTTTCCTTCCAATTTTCTACTAGATAAAAAGTAGGTAATAAATAAAATAGCAAGAGTTTGCAATTTCTTGTAACCCTTGCTATTTCTATATATTCAGAATATATTATTCTAAGATTTCAGCTACAACTCCTGAACCTACTGTACGTCCACCTTCACGAATAGCGAATCTTAATCCTTTTTCGATAGCGATTGGAGTAATAAGT
The DNA here is from genome assembly GCA_021769225.1 of Erysipelotrichaceae bacterium. Lineage (GTDB taxonomy): Bacteria > Bacillota > Clostridia > TANB77 > CAG-508 > JAETTH01. Next base: position 4,621 of record JAETTH010000009.1, on the reverse strand, counting down.
TCGATTGTCATGTTAACGTTATCTCCTGGCATAACCATTTCAACACCTGCATCTAATTCGATAACACCTGTAACGTCTGTTGTTCTAAAGTAGAATTGTGGTCTATATCCATTAAAGAATGGTGTATGACGTCCACCTTCTTCTTTAGTTAAAACGTATACTTGTGATGTGAATTTTGTATGTGGATGAATTGTTCCTGGTTTTGCTAATACTTGACCTCTTTCAACATCTGTTCTTTGAATTCCTCTTAAAAGAACACCAATGTTATCTCCAGCTTCTGCTTGGTCTAGTAATTTTCTAAACATTTCAACACCTGTTACTACAGTTTTTGTAGATTCTTTCTTTAGACCTACAATTTCAACTTCGTCTTGAACTTTTACAGTTCCTCTTTCAACTCTACCTGTAACAACTGTTCCTCTACCTGTAATTGTGAATACGTCTTCAATTGGCATTAAGAATGGTTGATCAATTGGTCTTTCTGGTGTTGGGATATAATTGTCAACTGCATCCATTAATTCTTTCATGCATTGATATTCTGGTGCGTTTGGATCTGTAGATGTACTTTCTAGTACTTTTAAAGAAGATCCTTTAACGATTGGAATCTCGTCTCCTGGGAAATCATAGCTTGATAATAAGTCTCTAACTTCCATTTCAACTAATTCAAGTAATTCTGGATCGTCAACCATATCGCATTTGTTTAAGTAAACAACGATATATTTAACACCTACTTGTCTTGCTAATAGGATGTGCTCTCTTGTTTGAGGCATTGGTCCATCAGCTGCAGATACTACTAGGATAGCTCCATCCATTTGTGCAGCACCTGTAATCATGTTTTTAACGTAGTCTGCGTGTCCTGGGCAGTCAACGTGTGCATAGTGTCTCTTGTCTGTTTCATATTCAACGTGAGCTGTATTAATTGTAATTCCTCTTGCTTTCTCTTCTGGAGCACCGTCGATTTGATCATATGCTTCATATTGAGCTTTTCCTAATAAACTTAAGTATTTTGTAATAGCTGCTGTTGTTGTTGTTTTACCGTGGTCAACGTGACCAATTGTTCCGATATTAACGTGTGGTTTTGTTCTTTCAAATTTAGCTTTAGCCATTTTTGAATCCTCCTTTAATATATTTTATTTTTAAAATTAAAAACAATTTTATTTAGCAAAAATATTTTATACTATTTTTGCTATTTTTGCAAGCTTTTTTGGAAAAATTTAGCTTGCGCTCTATAATCTTATTCTTCTTTCTTAGCACGTGATGCTACGATTGTTTCTAAGATTGATTTTGGAACTTCTTCATAATGAGATGGTTCCATAGAGTATGTTCCTCTACCTTGTGTTTTTGAACGAAGGTCTGTTGCATATCCAAACATTTCTGATAATGGAATAAATCCACGAATAATTTGGTTTCCTGATCTTGCTTCCATTCCTTCCATTCTTCCACGTCTAGAGTTCATATCTCCAATAACATCTCCCATGTATTCTTCTGGAACTGTTATTTCAACTTTCATGATAGGTTCTAGAATAACAGAATGTCCTTTCTTACAACCTTCCTTGAAAGCCATTGATCCTGCAATTTTGAAGGCCATTTCTGAAGAGTCAACTTCATGGTAAGAGCCATCTACTAAAGTAGCTTTAAAGTCAATTACTGGATATCCAGCTAATACACCACTTTCAGCAGCTTCTCTAATTCCTTCTTCGATTGGTTTGATGTATTCTTTTGGAACAACACCACCAACGATTTTACTTTCAAATTCAATTCCTTTTCCTGGTTCTAATGGTTCCATTTCTAGCCATACATGACCATATTGTCCACGTCCACCAGATTGACGAATGAATTTTCCTTCTACTCTTACTGCATTTCGAATTGTTTCTTTATAGGAAACTTGTGGTTTACCTACATTACATTCTACTTTGAATTCTCTCTTTAAACGATCAACAATAATGTCTAAGTGTAATTCACCCATACCAGCAATAATAGTTTGACCACTTTCATGATCTGTCCATGTTTTAAATGTTGGATCTTCTTCAGCAAGTTTTGATAAAGCAATTCCCATTTTTTCACTATTTGCTTTGTCTTTAGGTTCAATTGCAATATCAATAACTGGCTCTGGGAATTCCATTGATTCTAGAATAACTGGATGTTGTGGATCACATAGAGTGTCACCTGTTGATACTTCTTTTAATCCAACTGCTGCTGCAATATCTCCAGCATATACTTTGTCGATATCTTGTCTGTGATTTGCATGCATTAATAGGATTCTTCCCATTCTATCTTTTTTGTCTTTGTTTGTATTTAGAATTGTAGATCCTGCATCTAATGTTCCAGAATATACTCTAAAGAAACAAAGTTTTCCAACAAATGGGTCTGTTGCAATCTTAAATGCTAATGCTGCAAATGGTTCTGTATCAGATGTTTTTCTTTCTGTTTCTTCACCATCTGGAGTAACACCTTTGATTGCTGGAATATCTAATGGGGATGGCATATAGTCGACAATGGCATTTAATAATTCTTGAACACCTTTGTTTTTATATGATGAACCACATGTTACTGGAACAATTTTGTTTTCAATTGTACCAATTCTTAAGCCTTTTTTGATTTCAGCTTCTGTTAGTTCTTCTCCCTCTAAATATTTCATCATTAATTCATCATCTTGCTCAGCTGCTGCTTCTACCATTTTTGCACGGTATTCTTCAGCCATTGCTTTCATATCCTCTGGGATTTCTCCCTCTTCGATTTCTTTTCCTAGGTCATCTTTGTGAATAAATGCTCTCATTTTGATTAAATCTACAATACCTTTGAAAGTATCTTCTGCTCCGATTGGTAATTGAATTGGAACAGCGTTTGCATTTAATCTTGTTTTCATTTGTTCAACACAACCTAAGAAGTTTGCTCCATTAATGTCCATTTTATTAACATAGGCCATTCTTGGAACATGATATTTGTCAGCTTGTCTCCAAACTGTTTCAGATTGTGGCTGAACTCCACCTTTGGCACAAAATACTGTAACAGATCCATCTAATACTCTTAGTGATCTTTCAACTTCTACAGTAAAGTCAACGTGTCCAGGAGTATCAATAATATTGATTCGATGATCTAACCAGTGACATGTTGTTGCAGCAGAAGTAATTGTAATACCTCTCTCTTGCTCTTGTGCCATCCAGTCCATAGTTGCTGCACCTTCGTGTGTTTCACCGATTTTATGAACTCTACCAGTATAGAATAAGATTCTCTCTGTTGTAGTTGTTTTCCCAGCATCGATGTGAGCCATAATTCCTATATTTCTTGTTCTCTCTAAAGGAAATTCTCTTCCTGCCACTTTTGTTTTCCTCCCTTTCTTTTCTTCTAGCTAGTATGTAAATATACCAGCTTTTTATTCTACCATTTGTAATGTGCAAAAGCACGGTTTGCTTCTGCCATTCTGTGCATATCTTCTTTTTTCTTGAATGCTCCACCGTTTCCAGCTACAGCGTCCATAATTTCACCAGCTAGTTTCTCAGCCATTGTTTTTTCATGTCTTGCTCTTGCATAAACAACTAACCATCTTAGTCCTAAAGTTTGTCTTCTTTCAGGTCTAATTTCTAGTGGAACTTGGTATGTTGCTCCACCAACTCTTCTTGCTTTAACTTCAAGAACAGGCATTACATTGTTAAGTGCTGCTTCAAATACTTCTAGTGGATCTTTTTGCTCTTTTTCTTTGATAATATCAAATGCATCATATACGATTGCTTGAGCAACTGTTTTTTTACCATCTAGCATAACGTTATTAATTAATTTTGTAACAACTTTACTGTTATACATTGGATCTGGTAATACTTCTCTTTTTGCTATATATCCTTTTCTTGGCACTATTCTTCCCTCCTTAATTTTTTAGTGATACTTTACCAAATAAGTATCAAGGTACTCGTAAAAGTTTTTCTTTTACGTCAAGTGCATATAATCTATTCTAAATTTAAGTACCTTAAAATTAGTAATTATACCGCACTAAATTAAAATCTTGGCCAAATTACTGTTAGGCCTTAAATCTTATTTCTTTGGGCGTTTTGCTCCATATTTAGATCTAGCTTGCATTCTATCTTTAACGCCTGCTGTATCTAATGTTCCTCTTATAATGTGGTAACGAACACCAGGAAGGTCTTTTACTCTTCCACCTCTAATTAGAACAACACTGTGTTCTTGTAAGTTATGTCCAATACCTGGAATATAAGAAGTAACTTCGTAACCGTTAGAAAGTCTAACTCTGGCAACTTTTCTTAAAGCTGAGTTTGGTTTCTTTGGTGTTACAGTTTTTACTACAGTACATACACCTCTTTTTTGTGGACTTCTTGCATTTGTTGTTCTTTTCTTTCTTGAATTGTATCCATGTTGTAAAGCTGGTGATGTTGATTTAGTAGCAGCTGTTTTTCTTCCTTTTCTTACTAATTGATTAATGGTTGGCACTTAAATTTCACCTCCTATATAAAATTTACTAAAATTGCCCATTCAGGCAATTTACAATAGCGTTAATTATTTTATCATCAATCCCTTGAAAAGTCAATAAAAAACGCAAAAAAACCGCTACTTTTTTAGGGTAGCGGAAAAACAAATTATTGTTTTATTCTTCTTTCTTGGCTTTGTCTTTCCA
>JAETTH010000088.1 GCA_021769225.1 Erysipelotrichaceae bacterium | reverse complement strand
CTTGGAGTGAAAAACTCCAGTCTATCAAAAATCGCATGTGAATTATAGTAAATTACTCCAACTCGCAAAGGGCTGGGGTAATTTTACAGTTGACCGTATTATTATTTGGCGGTTACTTTTTAAGTTTATACTGCTCAGATGATTTACTTTGTATCTTATGATATCCCATATATGATATTACCGTTTGATGTAGTAGCAACCATCAATCATTTCCCAACAGTGCCATAGATATTTTCCATCTTTTAAATATTTCCATTGCTCACCAAAGGAAATTATATTCTTCCAGACGCTGTATTAAAGAAGTTAATAAACATGCTAATTCAAAAACAGCTTCATATTTATTTTTATCCGCATTCCAAATATGTGTATGCACGTTCCCTGTCTGCCATCCTGGCGCTAACTGCAGCTTACATTTATAGCCCATGATTTTCTGGCCGGCAGCAAAGGGAACGCTACTCGTGAAATTTGGCTGGTGAACCACATGGTTATCCAAAATATACTTAAATGTCAGTCCACCATATCCAAAGATCCCCTCCACTTCCATGATTGTTACCTTTTGTCCAAGATATTCCATCCTGTCCCCGATTCTATAAAAAAATCTGCCTTCCGCCATAAACCGACTACCAACCTCTTTTTATTCATAACAATGTATCTTTATCTGCACTTCTTCATTTCTCACCTTCGTTACCTCACCTAATAAAGAGACCCAGCCATGTTCTTATTATTGTAGGAAGCAGTTTGAAAACCTGAGCACGTTTTCATGTAGCAGGTATGGTATAACTCATTTCCTTTAAGAGAACTTTCTATATTCCAAATAAATACTTCCCTGCCATCCATAGATCTTCTCTCTCCTAAATTTAAGAGCCTCTCTACTCTCCCATATGTACGACAGGTATCCTCCGTGTGAATCGACAAACCACGGTCTTTCTTATACCAGTATTCCTGCATATCGTACCTTGTTCGGTATTCACAGAGAGTTTCCTCTAAATTAAATTTTCTGTCGGGAATACCAAAATGATATTTCTCTCCCTGAGTTGAACACTCTGCAAAAATCACAGTACGGTTCATTGCTGCCAGGCGTTTTATAAATTCCCAATCTGTTTCTCTATACTGCATAATAAAATGAGGGATTTTCTTTCCATTTCCTTCCATCATGATCCTGCCCGGTTCTTCATATTCCTTGCTACAGATATCCAGCAGACTGCTACACGTAAAGTTGTCTTTTTGAAAACTTCTTATGTGTTCCTTATAATCCATAAGCTGAGTACCTGAACACAAATTTAAAACCACAGTATCGGAAAATACATCAGTAAAATAGTAATTATCTTCCCCAGCCACAATTGCTATACCATCATGAATCAATCGTAGTAATATGTTCTTATACTATTCCTCATTATTATTTGATTTACTGATTAAACTCTCACCTTCAATATTACTGTCATTTGGGGAAACCGTTGATTCGTTTAAAACAGTTATCCGTGCCTGCCCTGCCTTATCACTGTTGTATTCTTCTGCCTTCTGTAAGCCTAAATGTGTAAACATGATACAGGCAATTAAAAAACATGGTATCAATAGCACTATTTTATTCAATATCTTTCTCCCTCTAATCAAAAACTGCGATTTTGACTAATTTATATTTACTCATACTCCCATTGTTTCTTCTGAAACAGCTACTTTACTATAATAATCAGCAGCCGCTTTCTCATTCCACTCTCCCCATACTGTATTAATAACTATTTGCTCTTTTGGGTACATATCTACTATTGAAATAATATCTGTTGCTATGGCTGTTTAATCAGTATAATTAATTAACTCTATTTTTTCGATATAATTTGGCCCACTATAATAATTTAATTCTATATTTTTATCATCTATCACTTCAATACTTATGATAGCTGATATCGGATCTGCCGTTTCGGTGAAATCCCTATGAATTTTTTTGTAAATTATTCCCTGTTCAAACATATCTGTTAAAATTAAAATATGATTTTCATCCATATATGCAATATTTTCATCACCCCAAATAATTGGATTGAAAAATGTTGATGATATTTTTGAACTTTCTTTATTAAAATAATAACTATAGCGAGAAGGAGAGCCTGTAGTAATACTTATCTCCAGAATGTCTTTACTTATTTCTGCAATACTTGGCTCTATCGGATATGTTTCTGAAAGTATTTTTATACCTTGATTATTGTATAAGGTAATTTGATACTCATCATTTACAATATTCAATGTAAAGTTTTCATGGTTACCTTTTCTATTTATTAAACATATAAATAATCCAATAAAAATAGCAATTATAATTATTTTTTTATATTCTTTAATTTTGTTCATACTTCTCCATAATTTTACATATGTTATGCAATTTTCACTTGTTCACAACCTTAAATCATCATAAACACTATTTATACCTGTAAAACTTAAAATCGTCATTTTCAGTACCTGGAACTTGTACCTCTTCAAGATTTGAAAAATCCCAATTAGGTATCGGCTTATATTTAGAGGGATATTTTTTGGCAAGTGCCGCCTGTGTTTTTGGACTATAATATAGTGTACAACCATCTGTTGTGTCAACAGTTTCCCCTCTGTAAACTGGAATAACACAATGAATCATACGTTCTACTAAAGAATTACTATAATCCCTATTTATCAAATAATTTTCTGCTTCTTTATAAGGATCATTCTTGTTTTTATATGCATCAAATCCAGAACTTTTAATAACTTCTACTGGAGTATTACATTTTTTCCACTCTCGTACGCCAATCCTGTTCATTATTACATTTGCTATCGCTTCCCATGCGGCCTCACTACATGCATCAGCCTCACCATAAATAGTCTGAACAAATATCTTTTCATCTTTTGTTAATGAATCTTCAATAGGCGTAAGTACGCCCTTACCATCTGCCTCATACTTTTCCCCAGTATTTGGAATATATATGACTTCAAGGACTGCCAATCTTCCTGTTTTGTAAAAGTAATAGCGCTCAC
>JAETTH010000087.1 GCA_021769225.1 Erysipelotrichaceae bacterium | reverse complement strand
GGGTTTGCTTCAGCTGTTGGATGAATGTGTCAATACTGTCAGAAAGTGCCGCTGGCGAGGTCTTAACGACGGTATTCGTACGGTCTGCGGTCTGCCGGATCCGGTTCCCCGCTCCATCATACGCATACGTTGTTACAGTTCCTTATTTAAACAGAACGATCAAGATTTCTACAATATGCTCCTCATTCTTAATCTCAACCTGATTAAAGTCTATGTACTTAAAGAAGAATTCTGATTATCCAATCAATCCTATTCGTTTGACGATATGCCTCGACACTTAGAAAAACTTGTTCTACACTTCGAGTAGGTCAATCTTTACTGTTATATCTATTCGTCTCCCCGTTGAAACTCTGGCGTATTGAAATCATTCACAGCTTCTATCGTTCTTACGAAAATCACAAGCAATCAAAAGCCTAACGAAAAAACGTGAACTAATGACCATTGTTCTTCCTTGAGCTTGGGTAAAGATAAAAAAATAAAAATGGATATTTCGGCTTTTCACTCTTTAGAGCGTCGACCATCTATCCATTTTTTCTTTACCAATCCTATATGATTTTATAGCTCTTTTTTCAAAACCCTACAAGATTTTATAAAAAACATGTTGCTTTTTACTTGCATCAAACTTAATTAATTTACTATTTAGTTTTCTTATTTCACAAATCGACTGTTCTAATTTTTCTGGAATCAGTTCTGCTACATCCTCTAGTTCAGTCCCTAAGTGGAGTGCATTCCCTAAATCAGGAAATATTTCTTCAAACTTATCAATTATTCCTGGAAAATATAAAATGTTCATTGCATCATCATATGAAATAAGTTTTTTTTCCAAACACTCTAAAAGACCAATTGACAAAATTGATAAATAACTCTGCAAATATGTATCATTATCTATTTCAATAATTAATTTCATAATTCTCCTTTTACCATCCGGTACTCCATTGGTTCTTCACTTTGACATTAAACACTTTTCCTGTTTTTGTATGTTGGAAATAATGAATTGATACTTCATTGCCATTTGAATATCCATTTTGATATACTTTTTTCCATTCCCCTGGCTCTATTTCTCTTAACTTATCCAACAATAATCCGTTTTTAACAGTTACCTTTTTTGTTCCGTTTTGCACTTTCGTGAAATTCTCTGGATAATTTGGTGATTCTTTAATTGAATTATGTACCTCTTTTAACTCGCCAGCTTTAGAATCCCCCTTTTCTTTTTCACCCGTTGTTCCTGATGATCCTCCGCCATTCGCGATCGCAGATTGGGTAGAGCCTTATGCATCACTAAAGGCTGGATTTGAGATTATTGCAACTTCCATCGTTAACGTATTGAATTTTTCCAACTAGTTTTCCAGCATCCTGTTTGGATCAAAGAATCTTTCTGTTATCGAGATTTAACACATAGTAGTATTGTAAAATAGTGAGTAAATATAATAACAATCAAAATGTGCTATGAATTTATTGCAATTTTAATTTGATCTATTTTTTTTAGATTCTTCTTGCTTTCTAAAATTATTTGTTCATTATCACATTGATTAAGAATTCCAAAGAAAAGTTTTGCGTTTTCTAACATTGCATCAAAAAACTCTTTTTTACTAACTAGATATTTATTTTTTTTGATATTCATCATCAAAATATCATCAGAAATAATCTTAAAATATACTTCTACTGGTTGGTCCGGAAATAAAATTTTTTCATTTATACTTCCGTTAGCTATATTACTAAACGCTTCAAGTATGTATGACCATAGTTGATCTACTATATCCCAATATTCAAAATTTAATAATACTTCTTCATCATTATAAATTATTATCGCTCCTTCAATATAGTCAAAATCTTCAATATATTGTAGACAATTTACATCCTTACATTTTACAAAATATTCATCATAATTTTCGTTAGCATCCTTTAATGAAGTTATAATTTTTTCTTTTTTTATGTAGGTTTCTACTTTTATCATATCTATCTCCATTATACCTTAATTTATATTTCATTAGATTTAGAGCGTATTTATATACGCTCTAAATCTTTACTTTAGTCTATAATTGCTTATTCTATTTTTTATAAAACTGTCCTATCCGACCATTATTAAATCCAATTACATATTTATTTCCATCAATCTCTCCTTCTATTTTATACATTCCATTAGTTCCTTTCTGTTCAATTACGTCTCTATTCTGATTAATAATTCTATCAGCTATATTTTGAATATCTGTAATAGACATGTCTTTATCAAAGAAGGATTGTGTTTCTTTAACAGATCCATTCCAGTATTCAGGATGATGCCTTTCTAAAACGTGCTTCATTCCTTTTTTATCAAACGCAATTTCATTTCCACCAATGTTCCATTTCTTAGTCTTATAATCTTTTAAATCATTAATCACTTTTTCCGGGTTAGCAGGTTTTAAATTTATAATTTGTGAATCACTATTAATTATGTCATCCCAAGGAATTTCTTCCACAAAGGTCTGCTCGTTCCGGATTTTAATCTTTTCAAGATAATCCTGATTTCCTTTGATATTTAATGGAAGATCGATAACTAGGTCTTTTCTAATACTGATCCCCGGCAACTTCTCTAGGTATTCCAATTCCTTATCCAATGGAATCTTTTCTGCTAGTTTTCCTTCATCTCCAGCATTTAACGGTATTTTCTCAGTTAGCCCTGCAGAAATACCAAAGATAGAAATAGCGTTTAAAATGCCTTTCATTGGCAAATATTTATCGATCGTCTTATCTAAGACAATGGATAGAGATAAGGTCAAAAATTCAGAGGATTGGAATATTTCAGATACAGCGACACCTGCACTCTTGATCCCATTATTAATTGTATTTAATAGGTCACCTTTGTTCTCAGTATCCTTTTTCTCTTCTTTTGGTTTTCCACAAATTACATTCACCCGTTCTTCCAACGTGCCTGTGACTTCAGGATACTATTTATTTAAGTTCACTGTTTCATGGGTCAAATTATTAAGCACCACATCTTTAACCGCAACCGTCATCTTTTCAACGATATTTTTCATCGCTTTAACGAGTTGAGATTGCTTTTCCTCTG
>JAETTH010000086.1 GCA_021769225.1 Erysipelotrichaceae bacterium | reverse complement strand
GCCTCAATCATTATAAGATATCTGCAGATTACAATAGCTACTGGTTAAGTCCGCTCGCTCCGCGTCGCGTCCGTTTTGCTCCGCAAAACCGTCTGTTGGAGTTCGCTGATTGCAATTGATTTATTCGTTGATTTAAATTTGCTTTGTCTAATCCGTACAAAGAACCAAAATATTCTAAATTTTCACGAGCGGTAAGCCGCCAGTAAATATTACGTTCTCCTCCAGTTATTATATTTAAGCGAGATTTTGCTTTTAATGGATACCTGATAGCATCTAGATCATCAATATAAAGGGAACCGGATGAGGGAGAAAGCATTGTGCTTAACATTTTTATTGTGGTAGTTTTACCGGCACCATTAATTCCTAAAAGACCAGTAATTTTACCCCTATCTATTTGCATAGATAAATTTTTAACAGCCTCTTTTGATAGATAAATTGGTTTTTTCCAAAAAGATTCCTTTTGTTTTATTACATAAGTTTTAGATAGGTTAATTGCATTAATCATTGTAATCTCCATTTCTCCGCTCTTCCGTTAGCGGTATAAATAAGTAGTAATAAAAAAGTTTTAAAAGTATAATGGCTCAAATATTAACACAGAGCATTATATTTTTGTGCGTGATAGATTCCTGCATTTTGGGGTGAGTGGAAATATCAATATGTATTTTTATGCACATGATTTTCACATTTAATCTATAACTCTCTGAGAATTATGAATATATTTCTTCTATCAAATTGCTTTCCGATTTTTTTAATATTATAAATCCAGAAATAAGATAAATTATACTTGTGAAAAACATCAATAATAATAGAACTAGATTATTAAGTAATGTTTCTTGTGCAATGATACAGTTTCTAAACAGTTTTAGACCATAAGTTATAGGAATCATATAACTTATTAATTGAAATTGTTCTGGCATTAATTCAATCGGAAATAATATACCTGAGAATAATCCAATTAAAGTAATAATTGTGTTTTGAGTTAAATAGGTATCTCTTGTAAAAACCATTATTGATGCTAATAAAATAGACATAGAAAAACAACACAAAGATATAAAAACTAATACAGTCAATAAAATAAAAATATCATTTAAATTGAAACGTGCACCTAAAAGTATTCCAGTAATAAAAAGAACTGAAAACTCAAATAAGGAACGTATCAATTGCTCAAAATATGTTCCAATAAAATACCCAAATCTTGAAGCTGGAGAAAGTAAAAAAGTATCTAATGTACCCTCACGAATTTCAAGGATCATGCAACGGCTGACATTCATTAATGTGGCAAAAGCAACAATATAAACACTTTCTCCTGAAACTACGTATGTTACATAGTCATAAGTGCTAGAATATTCAAAGAATGTTTTAGAAAGAGTTTGATTAAAAACAAAATAATATATAAATAATGGAAAACAAAGAGAGAGTATTCCCCCAATGATTCTTTGCATAATAAATGACCATGGGTAAGCACGTTTGTTAATTCTACGATTTTTTAGATATACAGCTTGTATTGTATTTTTCATTTATAACCATTCCTTTCATGTCAATCAAAAATATACGTTTATTATTGAAGCATCTCTATTTATAAAAATCAGGATATATAAATTTGCAACAAGGCTTAGAAGTTAATCATAATCGTTAAATAAAGGTGTATTGCAAGCCTTGTGAGCTCTGAGCCGCTTAATTAAAACAATAAATTGGGAACTATTAAATAATAGATGCAATATTATTGTTAAAGTTATACAATGCGTTAAATAAAAAGCGGTACCGAGCACTATTCCTAGGAGAAATTGCATACAATATATCTTAGTTGTAAAATTTTTATTTGCCCAGCGATTTAAATAATGTGTTAACGTAAATAGGGCAGCACTTATTAAAATTCCTGTTTTGCCTACAATTATATTGAAATAACTTATAAAGAAAGCTCTGAAACAGATTTCTTCACAGATTGCAGCAAAGCACAAATTTAATGTTTCAAAAAGAAAATTTTTTGTGGTAATAGGAATTTCAGTGTTAATCCCATTTATATTATTTAAATATTCTTTTTTTCCTATAAAAAGAATAAGAAAAGTAAAAACCCCAGAGATACAAGTAGTGATAAAAAAATTTTTATTTAAGATAATTTGAGTTTCTTTTGGAAGAAAGAAAATAGTAGTCCAAAATGGGGCTTCATATATAATTAGGTGGAGCCACAATGGATATTTTATAATTCTGGGAAGAGATGGTATAAGAGTTAGGCCTAAAATTATAAAAATATAAACAAGTGTTAATGTAATTAAAGTATGGTTAGGATAAAAAAATAGTATAAATAATAAAAAAAATATTGTAGCAAATAAAGCAACTAATTGTTTTTTAAAGATATATGGTTGTTGCATATTATAATTCCCTCCCTTTGTATTTGAATTCAATGCTTTATTATTGTAACACAAGAAAGTGATAAAGTCAATGGAATAATCATTTTAAACCATTATAGGCATTTACGAAATTTTTATTCTAATATTGACTTTCGTAATGCAAAGTAGTACACAAGTAATTAGTTAATGCATTAACTAATAAAAAGAAAGGAGAATAGGTATGTACGAAAAACCAGTAATTGTTGAAGAAACTAACGATGAAATAATCGGAATGCTTATGGCATTGCTTATGTCATAATATGCAATGAGGAGAGCGCTCTTTTTGTGCGCTCTCCCTTTCTAAAATATGATGAAAGGAACATGTTGATGAAAGAAATTGAATTAAAAACTATGATAGACCATCAAGAATTTGCACGTATTTATCAAATTCTAAAAGAAATAAATAGTAATTCATTTATTCAAATTAATTATTATTATGATACCCCAGGAAAGGATTTTACAAAGAATAATGAAACTTTAAGAGTAAGACAAAAAGGTGCACAATTAGTATTACAACATAAATACAAGAAAGTATCAAATGGAAATATTAGATTTGCTGAAGAATATTCTGAACCACTAGATGGGTTAAAGTTGTTTATGGAGTATAAACAACAAATAGTGAAATTGCTTGGAGAACTTGTTACATATCGTCAAGAATTTTGTGTTG
>JAETTH010000085.1 GCA_021769225.1 Erysipelotrichaceae bacterium | reverse complement strand
ATAAAACTCCGCCGGAATTTCTGGTTTCACCAGCTCCTGCTACAAATTTGTTTAAATCTGCTTCCTGCAGCTCCATCATAACGTTACCAGCCGGATTGCTAAAGTTTTCTTCTCTTGTAATAGGATTTCTCATTTCACTCATAATTATTTCTCCTTTCATAAATCAATTTTGTACAGTACAGATACTAATTCTAAATTGAAATGGTTGAATTATTTTCTTCTGTTCCTTACATTTTAGATAATACACCTTTTATTTCTTAAAATTTTATTCATGTAATAAAATCGACTGTCTATGTAACTTTTGTTAGAATATTAATAGATTTATTTTTTTCGCACCGTCCATATAAAAATATTACTGTTTACCAATGTAACCGCTAAAAACAAAAATCTTTTAGTAAACAACAAAAGCGGATATGCGCCAAATCGCATATCCGCTCCAAATTCTTTCAAACCGCAAATAATATTTCCCTATATATTCTCTGCAACTCTCATAATATTCAATTATCCCACCATATTTTTCGATATTTGCTAGGTGTCCTCCCATACTTCTGCTGAAACGCCTGGTTAAACGTCCTTTGGCTTTCAAATCCGAATTCAAGATAAATATCCATAATCCTTTTATCTGTATTTTCCAGCAGATTGGAATAATAATGATGTAATATTCATCACCAAAAATGATTATCAAATTTCAACAAAAAGATGTAAATAATATCAAATACACCGTCTACCTTTTACCTCAATTTTTTTAATCAATCTTATTTCCGCTTACCAACATTTTCTTTTTTTAAAATTTTAGAAGTTTTTACAAGTGCTTCTATTAAAGTTAAACCTGTCAGAATTACAGCAACCCCCATCATAAATAATGCCCATGCTTTGCCCTTATCAAAGGTTACCAAAATAGCTATCACAGCTACAGGCATGTTTATATATCCTAAACTTGTTGCCCATTGAATAAAAAAGTTCGGCCAAAACTTTTTCTCTTCTTCCACTTCATTCACTGTTTTCACTTTTTTGGCGAAATAAAGCATACAGACTATAGATACAGCTATCAGTATTATTTTCCATACACAATTAACTTTCGTTTCCTCTGGTGGAAAAAAGGTATCTATCATGATAACTGCTATTCCAATGATAAATGCTATTTCACTATACAATCCTGAATAAGCGGAATCTTTCATGTCATTTACTTTTTTCTCTAAAGCAGTAATTACAGATTGGTGATACTGTTTTGCACTTTTCTTATTTCCGTTCATGTAATAAATCCTCCATTAATAATAACATACTATTTCATCTCAATTATATCTCCCAAAAACTATAACTTTTTCAACCGATACCCCACATTGACCAACGTTTCGATAATATCATGTCCCATCTTTTTTCTTATCTTCCATATCACATATTCTACTGTTCTGTATGGTATCTGATCATCATGATAATGAATACCCCATGTCATTTAATTCTACAATATACAAAAAGACATAATAAAAACAAGCTATTTTTATTATGTCTTTTTGTATATTGGTTATTTAATTGATAAATGTTTGAAATATTCATATCACTTATTAACAGCAAGAACTTTAATTCCTGCTCTATACTCATCTCTTACAAATGTTTTAGCTTCTTCACATAGTTTGTCCCAACTCCTATTAATTTTGTTATATACCCACTGAGCACCTGTTTGAATATCCATGTTTTTTTGTCTATACGCCAAATATAATAATGACGGAATTTCAGTAATATGAGCCATTGCGTCTGCACTAGCAAGACACTTTATTTCTAGTGATTGTTCAGTATTATCTATACTTCCTCTATGATTTAATATTGTAGCTGTGATTATATCAATTTTTTGTTCAGGATAGTTTTCTCTATGCAATATTTCTTCTGCAAATTTTGCTCCATACAGATGATGTTCCTCATAATATTTCTTGTCTAATACACTTGCATAATCATGTAAGTATGCACTCAATATTGCACATTCCTCATCTATGCAAAACCTATCTGCCAACACTTTAGAATATTTGACAACCGGAATAATATGATAATCCCATATATTACTTCCAAAAATATTCTCTTTCCTATAACAAGCATTTTTTACTAAATGTTCAATTTTAGAAATTAAATCATTATCCATATTAGTAGCACCTCACTGATTAATTATTTTCCATTCGCTTTTTTCCCAATTACTCAATATTTTATTTAGTAAATTTTTTTCGTCTATTTCTAAAACATTGGTAATTGTACAAATATTTTTTAATACGTCAGCTTTCAACTTTTCAAACTGAAAGTCAAGAATTTGTTCATATACATTCTTTTTTTCCTCAAATAAATTTTCAACAAATACTCTAGTATCTGCATCTACATTTCCTGGCAACAAGTCAATATTTTTATTAGAATAAGCCAAAAATATGCCCAAAAGATAATAGGAGTATTTTTTTAAAACAAATCTAAACTCTTCAATTTTTTGGCTAATATCCAAACTTTTGACTTTCATCATGCTTTTAAAAAAATAATCCAACGCAAAATTTCGATCAATCCACATTTGGCTATAATGGCTCATCATACCAATTTCTTTATCCTTATATAAACAATTATATTTGCCCATAGACAAATTAAATGTCAGCAAAAGATTTTCTTTTTTTGCCATTTCTAAATATGCTGAATTTTTAAGACATTCCAATGAAACTAACATATATGGTATTTTATAATATAATGGAATATTTTTTGAATTTTTCTCGACATACGCATTATCAGATATTAATTCATATAGCTCCTCTTTTCTAGAAATATTTTCCTTCAAAATTATATCTGTTCTTCCCTGATAATTATAAGATTCTATTAATTCTTCCATAGTCATCATCGGGTCAAATGTTATATATGTTGATCTAAATGAAACTCCTAATGATGTAAGTAAACGTATTGCTTGGGTATTCTCTTTTGACGTTGTGTTTTTATTAAATCTTTTTAAAATAGAATCAACTCCAGACTCTACACCAAATAGGCATTTCTCCAATCCATGCTTCTTCAAATAATCAAGCATATAAATTCTCTTCAAATGCCAAGATTGATTTTTTTCTTGATTATA
>JAETTH010000084.1 GCA_021769225.1 Erysipelotrichaceae bacterium | reverse complement strand
TTATTTACAGACTTTTCTTCATAGTCTCTTATATACATATTTTAATATCCCTTATACTTATCGATAAAATCAAGTATTAATAATTTTTTTATATCATTCAAAATTTCATCATCATTTGTCCACCATGCATCTCCTATATATCTTTTACTATCCATATACTCCCAAGGAAAAAGTGATTTTTGTTGATTACTAATGTCTAAATCGTAATGATATAAATAAATATGCTCATTAATTACAATCCCGAAATTATCAGCCAGTATATACATCCAAGCAAATAATGAATTATTAAAAAAACTTAGGGGCGAAATGTGTGTCTGTTAAAGGCCGGGTGGCTTTTCTCCACCCGGCCGAAGAATATTATCTGGCAAAACCGGACAATTTCCTCATTTTATTTCGTACTTCTTTGCCAATATCCAGCCAAATAATCCATACGCAGATACTATTTTTATATATTTATAGTCATTGATTACAAGAAAATCTTTTAGTTCTTGAATTACCTGATAAGGTATTGGCCAACAATGATTCTTCATTTTTTCAAGTTGTACTAAATTTTCCATGAAAAAACTTTCAATTTTACATTCATCAATATCAAGAATTATATTACTTTCAAGAACACTTTCAAAAAAGTAGGTTAAAACATCAGAAGCAATAAATTTCCCTTTTTTATTATATTTTTCATTATATGTATACATCTCCAGTGTCTTATTACTGAAATCCATGTTATATGAGACTATAACGTCATCATGCATATGTTCAACTCCTTTATTATTTCTGTTTTGGTGAATTTCTACTCCAGTCCGCAATATGGTCATGAGGCCATTCTGGATGTGTAGATGGGTTACCATGATTTGTCATATCAACATCCCTTATAACATTTCCCTTTTTGGTTGTTACAGTCTCAGAATCTCCCTTTTTATCACCACTCGAACTATTCCCAGACCCGTTTTCCTATTCTTTCTTTTTCTCCTGTTCCCTTTCTAGTTCATCCAGTTCTATCTTACTCTCAGCAACCTCTTCCGTACTCAGTATTATGCCTATCAAAACTCCTCTGCTTATTGCCGCTGCGTCTCCTAAAAACCCCTCCGACAGCACCTGCCGCTCCCGATGAAGGACTCTCATCTGATGGTCTTTTTCCATTGGAATATCTACCTCCAAACCACCCTGATACTTTGCTGACAATGGAGGATGCTGTATTCTTTATCCAGTTCCAGCCTTTTTTAGCTGTATTTACGATTGGCTGGACGATATTATTATTACTTGTACAATCTATTATACAAAAAGCTGCACATCAATCTTTATTCAATGTGCAGCCCTTATTTTTATGACAAACATTTTTATATGTTAGGAAACAGCGCTTCCCTTATCTTTGCCATCTGGCTTTCTTCCAAAATGTATGAATTTGCATTTTCCTTTGTAACTATAACCTCAATGATTGCCTTCTCCCCATATTTATTTCCGTCTATACTTCTCTGGAGGCTCTCCGTCAGCACAGCAGCAAATACTCCCGGTTCCGTTTCTTCAATCCCCTGTGTGATTTTTTCGTTGCTTACATCTGTCGCACTTTGTTCTAAAGTCTGATAAATATTTGAGGGTTCTATTTGTATCTTTACCGTATAATCACTATCTTTTGTTTTCTCGGATTCCAAAACATCATATTTTGCCAGTTTGTCTATTTTACTTTTTAAAGCAGCATATTTTTGTATTTCTTCTTGAGAAATTCTATCAACTCCGTCAAATTCTAAATTAATACGTTCTTTAAAATCCTGTTCAAAAATCTTTCTTGCTTCTTTTTCTGATATACCCTGGATTTTTGCATATTCTGCATATTCTTTATGATAAACTGCATCTAATGTACTCTTTACATATCCTGCTGCGTCAAAAGTTTTTTCTCTTGAACAAGATGTAATTAAAATACAAAGTATAGCAACTAATAAAACCCTGATTGACTTTTGCTTCATTTTTTCCCTCCCCTTTCAGAAAATGATTCCTTATTGCCTAACTAATTTTATTAGTATCTTTACACGATTTTTCAGAAACACTTTTATAATAAGTATTTCTCAATCCGAACTATGCATTCATTAGATTTATTACCACTTAATAAATATACATATATTTGATTTTCTTTAACCATAAATTTACCTCTCAAAAAGCAATATCCCTTTTTTGGTAAAAATAGTCGTTGTTCATTTTCTTCTAAATTAGAAACATTAACTTTATCTTCTCCAATCTCAGCTATAAATTTATCTGTTATTTCATAATCATGAAATTTTCCTTTCCCAATTTTTATAATAGTATTTATTCCATTCGAATAATTTATTACTTCTATTTCATTATATGATTTTTCTATAACAGCCTTTTTCTCCAAAGTAAATCTTTTAAGTACACGAACCCCCTTTAATTCTTCAGATGTATTTCTTATAGAAAATAAAATTTCATCTTTTTTATCTAATGCTTCTATTTTTTCTTTTATCAAGTCTATTTTTATATAATTTTCTTTGTAATCAACCAATATAACTAAATTTTCGTGCCACTCAAAAAGGCTAGAAAATATATAACTTTCAAAACC
Organism: Erysipelotrichaceae bacterium; assembly: GCA_021769225.1. Taxonomy (GTDB): domain Bacteria; phylum Bacillota; class Clostridia; order TANB77; family CAG-508; genus JAETTH01. Next base: position 602 of record JAETTH010000084.1, on the reverse strand, counting down.
TTTTAAAGAGATAATTTTAATCTGATAATTAAGTAAATTTAAATAAATTATTTTATTAATATCACTGCAAATAAATAAAATTTCATTTCCGTTTTTTAACGATAAATCTATTATAAAATCATTAAAGAAATATATTTTTTTTAGTACATTAAAATGGTCATCAAAAACTATGATTCCTTCATAATTATCATTTATTAAAATCTTATTACTTACTATTTCAAAAAAATAAACATCATTTTCTTGCACTTCCATATATTGAATATTCAAATTTCACACCTCTTCTTTATATGTCGCCAGAAAATATTTAATTTTCTGGCGACATATATCTTTTATTTTACGTTAATTATTTTTGTTGGATCTGCTGTTCCTGGTTTAATTATTCCTGTTAACGGATCTGCCTCTCCAAGATGATGACCTCTTTTATCAAACACCTCTATGTGTGCAGATTTACCTGTATGGAAGGTATCACGATAATAGTACTTATCTCCTTTTTTATATACCTGCGCTCCCTTAACTTTTTTTCCGGTTTTTTGATAATCCTTTTTCCCTAAAACCGTTTCTTTATCTTGAGGTACACGGTTATCCTTAACATAATCTGCTTC
>JAETTH010000083.1 GCA_021769225.1 Erysipelotrichaceae bacterium | reverse complement strand
AAAATAATGTTGTTAATATTAGCTATGAATAAATTGAATTTCGTATTATACATTTTTATTGACTCTGTCATAGAAATAATTTCAATTTTGATATTACAGGTTTACTTAGTGAAATCTAATAAAAAAGTTATTGCCCTTACAAATGAGATTGATAGAAACCCAATGAAGTTAAGCTCAAATTTAATAATAAATAAATTTTCAAATTTAATAATATCTTCGACTGATAGTTTAGTAATAACTAAATTCTCAAATTATGAAAATTTGAGTGTGTTTTCTATCTGTGTATATATACCTAACACATTATTTAATATCGCATTACCCATTTTAAACTCCTTAAGTCATTCTTTAGGAAATATGCTAGCTAGAATGGAGTCATATAGTAGTTTTGTTTTAAGAGTTTTTATTAAACTATCATTAAATTTATCTTTGTATATAAGTGCCTGCGTAATTATAGGGCTAAAAAGTTTTATTGATTTGTTTACTTATGGAGCTGATGTAATTATAGAATTGAATTTATTTAATATATTTATTATTGGATTGTATACTTATGCTATGATTGCATATCTTCCATTTAATATAATTTCTTTTGCGAAAGGTAAAATAAAAGAAATTACGAAACTATTAATTTTAGAGGCAACTATTAACATATGTATTTCCATTTTATTGATTAATAAAATAGGAGTTTTTGGAGTTTTAATTGGTACCTTATTAGCGAAATTATTAATAGCGATTCCAAATTATTATAAAGCTTCTTTTGAAACGCTAAAGGGTATATGGCAATATTTTATCATCATGCTGATGCATATATTGATGTTATTATTAATTCTAAAAATTCAGGTATATTTAAGTTTAATTATAGCAATAAAATCTTATTTAATATTAGTGATAATAGAATTATTATTTTCAATTATTTTCATTCTTTTATTGATTTTGATTAATTACTTTGATGTAGATATAAGAATGTTCGTTAGGAATATCTTATATAAAAAGAAGGAAAACTAAACAAACTAGAAATTTTAAGTTGCGATTAAAAGATTTCTTAAACGGTAAAACAACTAAGCATAAAATAATATTTAAAGCATCAATTGGCATTTTAAAATAGAATTATTAATATAATAAGTTTATTAAAAAGAAAGGGTGTTATTATGTATAAAAGTAATGAAAAAAGTTGGTATTTCCTAGAGGCAATAAAGAAAGTTATTTTTAATGTAACAAAGATTATTTTGGATGTGCCTATGAAATTTTCTCGGTGGCTAGATTTAAGAATTGCAAAGAAAAAAGTAATATTAATAGGAGTGCCCACTCATGGAAATTTAGGTGATCAGGCAATATGCTTAGCTGAAATGGAATTTTTAAATTATTTTTTTCCTGAATACAAAATTATACAAATTGAAGAGGAAGAAAGAAAAGAATATATATTTAGAATAAAAAAATATATCACAACAAATGATTTAATATTTTTGCATGGTGGTGGAAATTTTGGAGATTATTACCTTGAAAATGAGGAATTAAGGCGAAGAGTTATCTCTCAGTTTAAGTCGAATAAAATTATTTTCTTTCCTCAAACATTTGATTTTTTTAGTGAAACAGAATTAGAGAAAAGTAAAGATATTTACTCAGCCCATAATAATCTCCATATTGTATTGCGGGAGAAGCAATCTTTTGAGAAATGTAAGAGAATTTTTGAAAATAATTTATATCTATGTCCAGATATAGTGTTTTTTTTAGATTATAAAAAGCAAATTGTAGAAAAGAAGAAAATAATTCTATGCTTAAGAAGAGATTTTGAGAAAGACATTAATAATGAAGTAATATATGAAAAACTGAAAGGAAAGGATTATTTACAAACTGATACAGTTGTGCGAGTTCCTGTTTTAGGTTGTTTAAGAAAATATTTTGTATCTAGAAAAATAAATCAAATCTCAACTGCAAAAATTTTAATTACTGATCGCTTACATGGGATGATTTTTGGATTTATTACAAATACAGAGACATTTGTAATTAGAAACTTTAATCATAAAATTACTAGCACATATGAGACATGGCTTGAGTTTGCGGGAAACATTCATTTAGTAACAGATACAAATCAAAGAAAATCTCTTTATTATATCTATAATAAAGAAAAATCAAATTCATTAAATATAAAACTTCGTGAAACTATTATAGAAATTTATAAGGAGATATTAGATTGTGAATAAGAACATTGTAATAATTGTTGCAGATTCATTGTCATACAGAGCTGATATAAATGACAATTTCTTACCAAAGTTGGAAAGCCTAGAATTGATGAATTTACAGAAAATTAATTATTCGCAGGGTCCATATACAGAAGCAGGCATTAAATCATTTTTAACTGGGAAAAATGTTCTTTCAGGTAATGGTTATTTCAAATTTACTGATGATTCGAAGAACACGATATTTGATGTTCTTTTTAATGAAGGGTATAAAATTATATCTTATCATTGGATGGATGGAATTTACAATATAGATCAATTAAATAAGATGTATTTAAAAAAGTATACAACTCCTTTTTCATTCAAATACTTATGGGAGTCAAGAATAAAGTATTTTTCTAATTTGTATAAAAATGGGCAAATTGATTCATATGATTATAAACAATTAATTGGCTTATTTGATGAGATATTTCCAGCATTTGAAAATTTTTATTCTAATAAAGATACTTCTTCATTTAATTTAATTAGAGATAGAATAGATTTTTCAAAGTTAGATTCTTTAAATCGTTTGATAAAAAAGGAGTTTTCCGAATATTTATCTAATAAAGCGAAATATATCGAAGTAGTTTTGAAAGGTGATAAAAGTTTTTTTATAAATGATGACTATTTTGATGATAATATATGTTCTAAGGAATATTTTGAAATAGTAAATAAAAATAAATTTCTTTCAATTAAATTGAGACTTATTCAAATTAAGAATGTGTTATTTAAATTTAAAATAGATATAAAAGGTATATATCAAAATATCAAAAAGAGGGATTATTCGAGTGTCAAAACTCATCTTTATTTTATAAAGTATTTTCTCTATGAATCATCTAAAATATTTGGAAACAACAATCATACATTTTTGAAAAATACGCCATCGTGCAACAAAATTTTCAATGATTTTATTGAAGATTTCGAAAAACTTGAATCTCCTTTTTGTGCATATATACATATAAATGATACTCATA
>JAETTH010000082.1 GCA_021769225.1 Erysipelotrichaceae bacterium | reverse complement strand
GAAAAGAGTAAAAGAATTAAGTGAACTCACTTTTGAAAAGGACGGAAATAAAAAAGAAATCATAATCATAATAACAAACATTATTAACATAGTGATATTCGTATCTTTTTTACAACCATTAAACAATTTGCATGTTAATAAATCATCATTTTCATCTATAGATTTATACATTTTAAACAAATATAAATTAGAAAAACCAAAATCTACTATTAAAAAATAAGAAGACAATTGCGAAAGTAATTGGTAAACACCATTTATTTCTGATCCGTAAGTTAATAAGAACATTCTTATTTTAATTAATCCCAATAAAGTAAATATTATATTAAAAAAGAATTGAATAAACATCAACTTCAAACTACTTGAGATTCTTTTAGATACCATAAGCTTATCCCCTTATTTAACATATATAATTATAAACTAAATATTATAAATTGGATCAATTTTTTTGAGTTCACCAAAAGTATCAATTTCAATAACATCAAAAAACTCGCACTTTTTAACCATTATTTTATAGTCTTCAATTTTTTCGTCAAGTGCAACTTGATCCCAATACTTTTCTTTTCCTCCCGGCATATGAAAAACATCTGTAATGTCTTGATTCATTTTTCTACCATCTTCATCATTCCAAAAAGAAATGCCAACCATTTGATAACAATTTTCACCTCCAACTTTCATTTTTGTAATATAATCTCGTTTCACTTCAAAACACCAGTCATCGGATCTTTCCATAGGTATCCCTAAATAGTTCGTAGAGTATTCATATTTTCTAATCAGTTTTGAGTTATATAACAATAAATCTGATTCAAACACGTAAGCACTCTGTAACTGATCTCTAACTAGATAAATGCTAGAAATATTATTAGTTTCATTATACAGAGGATTATCAACAAATTTTATCATAGGATATTTCTTTTTAAGAACATCAAATTGTTCTCCTAGATATCCTCTTACAATAGTGATATCTAAAATATTTGCTGCAAGAACGGCGTCTAGCAAAGTATCTATTAAACGCTTTCCATGTACTAGCACTAATGGCTTCGGTGTGTTCAAAGTAATAGGGACCATCCTTGAGCCAAACCCAGCAGCCAAGAATATTGCCTTTTTTACACGATAGGGTTCTAGATATTCATAACCTTTCAAAGTGACTTCAAAAATATTGCGATCCTTAGTCTTCACCAACTCCATTTCTTGCAGTTCATTAAGCGTCTTATTGACTGTACCAACAGATAGATATTTTATTTTTGCCAGTTCTCGCTGAGTAACTCTGTTATTTTGAGTACGTTCTAAATATTCTAATATTTCAAATTGATTCAATGTTAAAGCCATAATCATAACTCCTTTACCATATAATTATAAACCATACTTCACTATTTAAATACATATTTTTGTTTAACAAGATAAACTAAAAATTTCAGAATTCCATTTATACATAAAATCAGCAGTGAAATAATTGAAGTAACCTCAATCATAGATTGTGCATCAAACTGAGGTATTAATAAAGCAACTGGCATAACTTTGTAATTAGCTAAGAAAGAAACCGCCGAAATGGTAACCATCGCATTAACAAATAAATAAGCAAACATTTCAATTAGAGTTTCCTGCGTATTTGGAATATATACATCGATTATCATTCTTAGTTTACTAATCCCTAAAACAGTTCTAACATCTTCTAAATTTGTGTTTAGTTGATTTAATGAATTATACGCCATTAAATATGGCGAAGAGAAGAAATGAATTAGATTGACTAAAACAATGATAGCTAAACCACCGTAAATCGGACTGCCTTTAAAAGCAAGCGTATACGAAAGCCCTAAAACAATTCCTGGTATGGCTAAAGATAACAAGGAAATTAAATGAAGCATCGCTACAGAGAATGTTTTTTTAGATTTAGCTGTAATAAAAGCTGTATAATAAATAATCACAGATCCTACGAGAGACGTCAATAATGCAATTGTAATAGAATTTATACAGTACTTTCCAATCCCTAAGTTAAATGCTGTTGCAAAATGTTTAAGTGAAATACTAAAATTTAAAGGATATTGATTAACAATAGATAACAGCGCAAACGTAGCTATAGGGAGCAGGATAAACAACACCATTAAGAAAATTAAAACATAAGTGATATAATCACGTTTCTTATTTACTTTTATTACATACGGTTTTGAAACTGTGTTTGAGACACCTTCTTTAAACTTGAGATCAAATAAAAACGCTACTACTGCAGGAATTAATAACAAACTTCCAAGAAATGCACCTGTTGAGAAATTTAATAAGCCTATCACTTCTCGATACATATAACTGGACAAAGTTAAAATTTTACCACCGATAGCTAAAGGAATCCCATAATCCGTGAAAACCATTGTAAAAACTGCAAAAAAAGCTGATATAATCGGTTTTTTTAAATTTTGTAACGTAATCTTTAGAAATTGTTGCATCTTTGATAATCCGAGCACCTCCGCAGCCTCATATAAAGTATAATCCTCATATTGGAATATATCTGATATTAATAGAAAAGCAATTGGAAAAGAATAAAGAACAAAACCGATAATCATCCCACAAAATCCATAAATATGAATATTTATCCCTAATAAATTAGTTAATATTCCATTATCTCCCCAAAGCAAGGCTAATCCCATTCCGTGAGAAATTGTCGGTATTAACATTGGGATTGTAAATAATAAGCTAAATAAAGTTTTATGCTTAATATTTGTCCTTTGTATACACCAAGCAAATAGTAAAGCTAAACTAACTGACAGTATAGTTGAAACTAAACCAATGATTAATGAGTTCATTAACATCGGGAGAAATTGTTTAGATATTATTAAATTAACAATATCTCCTATTTTTATATTACTTATTAACACAACCAGCGGATAAATTATAAAGCAACATAAGAACAAGCTAATTATTATTTGGGAGAGAAAGATTTTTTTCATAAACTTCTACCTGTACATTTTAATAATGATTGATATTTTCTTTCTAAATGATCGATCACAAATTCTTCTATATATTCAGTTTTTGGATTCCTAAACAAATTTACCGGGGTATCAATTTGTTCTATATTCCCGTCTTTCATTACCATAATTCGATCTGATAAGTAAAAAGCTTCTTCTTGCTCATGAGTTACATAGACCATTGTTGAATTAAATTTTCTCTGAATATTTTTTAATTCTTGTTTCATTATTTCTCTATTTGTTACATCTAAAGCTGAAATAGGTTCGTCCAATAGAATAAGATCTGGTTTCAAAGCCAACGTTCTGGCAATGGCTA
>JAETTH010000081.1 GCA_021769225.1 Erysipelotrichaceae bacterium | reverse complement strand
TGGTCTATACCCAATTTCTTGAGGAATTTGCTGCACTTGCTTGTATTCCGCTTTACGGATAAGAATATCTTCATCACCAGATGGACGATGATCACAGTATTCCCCATATAACTGACGACAGATGAGTCCTTTCATCATGATGGGATAATAAGTATCAACTTTAAGTAATTCCCTGTAAAGCGATAAAAAGGCTTCTGTTCGTCTTGCCTGTTTCAGAACATAGCAAAAGGAATGACGCTACTTCTTTATTCAGTTTTTGAAACATTTGCTTTCCTCCGCTCTACCATGACTCTATACAAATTATTCTTTGATTTTCTTTATAATGATCTTCACTTTTCTTACACAACGTTTCAAAAAATTAGGTTTAAGAATTCTGTCCGCCTCTGGAACAGAGCAACCCGCATCCAGCATTTTAAAGAAATATCTTCTTCTAGGGTGCATCGTTACCGATTTTCTTGAATCAGCGGTAGGGGGAAGAATCTTGTCAACTTCCGCTTCTCTGAATAGCATCTCTGATTGACATAATTCAAACAATTCCCGCCCTTTATCAGAATGAACCAAAACCACAGACGTGCCTTTGTTGTCATCCATATCTGGCATATAATTTGCTATTCCCCAACTGTCACCAATTGTAATGTCCGAAGGACGCTCTAGGTTTTTGAATTTACAATCATGACAGGAAAGGCGTAAGCAGATGTTTGAAAGGAACATCTGCATGAACAAATCTTTTTGAAAGATTTGTTCGTACGCGTCACGGCGGAGCCGTGACATTTTTCTTGATACTCCAAGTACCATTTCCAAACTTTAGGACTCGGCACTCCATGACACAGAATGTCCACAGTATAAAGAGATTCATATTTTTTTCTGAGAAATCTCTTCAATCCAGCAATCTGGCATACTGTTCCCGTGTACAGAACCTTTCTTCCAGACTTCAAATACTGTTCTGCCTCTCGATATGTATTCTCAATGCGGCTTTGAAGATATTTGCTGCCCTGAAGCTTGCACAGCTCTTTCTCGGACTCAATTGTCAAAACATTAGATAGTTTTAATCTAAGAGCAGATAAAAGAGTTTATCAAGCTTTTTTTGATGAAGATGATTTATTAAATGCATCTCTAAAGTTCGATGACTCATTACTAGAAATTGCAAAAAAACTTAGACCACAGTAACAAAAAAGCAGTTTATCTCTCAAATACAATGAGAATAAAGCTGCTTTCAAAATAATTTTCAGTTATAGCACCACATAAAACTAAAACCTCGTCATTTTTTCATTAACATTAAATACCATGACTTTATTTAGATCATACAAAATAAAGTCACTTCAATTGTCTGGTTTCTCTATTAATTATGCTCTATAAAATCAGTTAATCAAACAAAATTAAAATATGCAAATAGTGGCTCAATTTAAATTAATTGTGTTTCTCTCATAAAATTAACAAGTTAGCTGTGAGTTGACGCGATAATCACTTAATAAAATAATCAGAACTTTTGCACACTATAATTTCTTCAAAAATAAACACTTTTCTAATAGTCATTTTTTCATTTCATTACAATTCACAACTACAAAATACTATGAACTATATTTTTATTAACTTTATATTTCAAACTATTTCATATTCTATTACTTTACTTTTATATAGTTGTCTTTCTTCTATAAAATAGCAAATATTTAAATTCATATAATTGCCATAGTACATATGGAATTAATGTTAAAATATTAATCCAAATAACAACTATCCAAGTATCCCACTGAAAATCAACAATAAAAAGAATAAATATTTTTATAGCTACTGAAAGACTATAGCAAACCATCTGTGGTCTTAAAACTTGTAAACCATTAGCAATACTATTTAAAGAAAACACAAATAATAAAGTGCAAACATAGATAAAAAAAGTAAAAATGTAATAGTTGTTAACATCTATCGCTGTAGCTCCTAGCCAAATATTTACCAATGGTTGAAATGATAATGATATAATACAAACTCCAAATATTCCAACAAAAACAGCTATTAACAATTTTTTAAACAAACTACTGACTAACTTAATATTTTTTTCATTATTCGCTCTGGCTACGGCAGACCATATAGGATTAGATACTAATGAAAATAGAGTTACAAACGTATAAAATACTTTATTATAGATTTGAAACTCAACAACTTTTTCTGCCCCAAAAATATTTGATATAAAAAACTCATTACTTGCTGTAATTAGCATAAATAATACTTGAATTATAAAAAAGTTCATACCTAAATTTAATACTTTCTTCGCTAATAATCTATCAAAATATTTAAAACTAGGTATAGATTCTCTAAACTTAGATAAAAATAATACAATTGTAGTTATTATTAGTGGTAAATTAACAGAAAATGCATAAACTATAGATAAATTAAATAATCGTGTTGTGTCATCACCGGCTCTAAAGAAAAATAGATAAATTAAATTTATTATAGACGAAATTAAAGTAATCCCATTTGAAATTGCAGTTTTTTCCATTGCATTTAATACAGAAAGGATAGTTTTAAGAAAGAACTGTATGACAATACCAATATATGAAATAAAAAAAGCTAGCTGCAATGAATTATTACTAATTACTAAACTTGACACATTGAAAATCTTATTCCAGTTTGAATTTAATATTAAAATTAATCCACAAATAGCCAACAAAATAGAAATAAAACCTAAAATAATATAAGCAGACGACAATAATTTTTTTATGGTATTTTTATCATTTTCAAGTAAAGGTTTAACTAAATGGTTTCTAAGACCATTTCCTATCCCTAAATCAAACATCAAAACCCATGAAAGAAATGATAAAATTGTATACCATACGCCTAAAATATTTGCATCTTCAAAATAACTCATATATAAAGGAACGGTAAAAAAATTAATCAAAAGTGCTAATCCTTTTATAGAAAAAGATCCTAATATATTTAAATATAAATTTTTATTAACATTTGATGTATTTCCCATTATCTAGTCTCCTTAAATATTAATTTACATATTATAATTTTTTTTGAAAATTGTTTTATCTTGCGCAAGATACGAACATATTGTTATAGTAAATAAATTTACATAATGAGGTTCTTTTGTAACTATACTTACAATTATAAATAATATAAATATTTTTACATAGCCATTAATTTCTTGCTGACATAATACTCCCTTAATTATTGTAAACAAATATAAAAATCCAAAAACACCAAAAACGGCAATGAAATATGTAATTGTACTTGTACGTGACTCAACTGCAAGCAAATTTGCTATATATGGCCACTCATTTAAATATTTAATATATCCAGTTCCAAAAACAGGATTA
>JAETTH010000008.1 GCA_021769225.1 Erysipelotrichaceae bacterium | reverse complement strand
CCTTTCTGAAACCATCAAGTGGTAGGTGGTGTTAAACAATCCACAGTATCTAAGTAATAGTATAACATATAGTCTTATATAGTGGACTTTAAATACTATAAATATATAATACGAGGAGGTGTTTTAGTATGGAATTAACAAAAATGCAAAAAATTGTATTGGGAATAGTGGCTTTTTTTGTTGTAGTAGTCGTAATTGTTTTTACTATGAAGATTTCACAAGAGGCTCAAATGGAAATGACAGAGCAAGAAAATCTTTTGGAAGAGACAAATGTACTTTATCAGGAAAATGAAGAAAAGATGATTATTGTTCATGTAGCAGGTTTTGTGGAGAATCCTGGGATTGTAAAGTTAAAAGAAGGAAGTAGAATAGCAGATGCAATTGAAGCTGCTGGAGGGGAACTTTTAGATGCAGACTTGTCTAATGTGAATTTGGCATATATGCTAGAAGATGGACAAAAGCTTTATATCCCTGGAATTAGTGAGCAAAAGGAGGGTGAGGAAAATTTAGGGTATATTACAAAAGAAAGTGGAAATAATATTGTTGTAAATGAAAAAAAAGAAGAAGGAGGAAGCGGATTGATTAATTTAAATACAGCTTCACAAACTGAATTGGAACAAATTCCTGGAATTGGACCATCTACTGCATTAAAAATTATTGAATATAGGAAGGAAAATGGCGAGTTTAAATCAATAGAAGATATAAAAAATGTAAAAGGAATTGGAGATAGTAAATATGAAAACATGAAAAATCATATTACGGTATAAAGGAATCATTTTGAGGGTAGTTGCATATATTAAAGGGTAGGGAGCTATATATAAAATGAAAAAATGTGTGAAATATGGTTGACAAGATTGTGTTTTAGAGTTATACTTAAAAGGTACCCATAAAAAAGTTACTAATTTAATATATCGCGGGGTGGAGCAGTTGGCAGCTCGTCGGGCTCATAACCCGAAGGTCGTAAGTTCGAGTCTTACCCCCGCAACCAAAGAATAAATGCTTACAGTTTCAACGACTGTGGGTATTTTTTATGCCTTGAAATTGGTTGCAATAATGCTTAAAAAATGGTTTGTTATGTCAAATTGGATAAAAATTGGGTAAAATAATTACCTCAAATGCCATAAATATCAATAAAAATTCATTAAAATTTTATACTTTTTTTAATATAATAAAAGGCAATGGGAAATCTAAATTAATATTTAGTTGCCTTTTATTTTTTATCGTGAAAATTTGTAATTTGTGAAAATTAGAAAAAAGTTCAAATTAAGACCTTGTTGGTAATAACAAGTTTTCTAGTGCATAGCCAGCTTTTCTATTATGAGAAAGTAGTGGATGCACATAAAAGTCAAGTGTTGTGCTTATTTGTGCATGACCTAGTCTCGCAGAAATTACTGCTATGTCAATGTTTTGTGCAACTAGTAAACTTGCATTTGTATGTCTTAATCCGTGAAAATTAATTACAGGTAATCCTATTTGACCAACATATTTTACAAACCATTTGCTAATCGTAGAAGGATGCATAGGTTTACCATCTGCTTGTACAAATAACCTATCAGAATTCGTCCATAATTCGCCGTAAACCGATTTTTGCTCTTCATACCATAACTTATATTCCTCAAGTAAAGAAATGATAAATTCAGGTATTGCAATTTCTCTAATGGAGCTTTCTGTTTTAGGAACTTTTGTAAAAACTCCCATATCTGCTAGGTATTGACTTGAACGATTAATACTGATTATTCCATTTTTAAAATCAACATCTTGCCATTCTAGTCCCATTAACTCGCCTAAACGAACACCAGTAAATACTGTAAGGATTATTGCAACTTTGTATTTAGTATCTTCGCTAGATAGTTGTTCTAGATTTTCTAGTAATACTTTAGTTTGTTCATCATCATAAGATCTTCTTTTTGGTTTTCTAGCTTTAGGTGGTTGAACACGTTCAGCAGGATTTGCCACTATTAATTGCCAATAAACTGCCTTGTGAAGCATTGCTCTTAATAATCTGTGATGCTCTAAAATTGTTTTACCAGATAAGGGCTTTTTTGTTTTAGAACCATTGTTACCTTTTTTTCTAACTAACTGAGTATCTTTTTCAAGTAAGTCATAGAATTTCATAATGTCAGTTGGTTTAATTTTGTTAATATAGAAATGCCCAAAGTATGGTAAAAGTCTTGTTTCTAACATCCTACAATAGCGTTTATATGTTGATGGGGCAAGTTCTTTTGAGCCATAATCTCTTTTCCATATTTCTGTGAATTCAGAAAATTTAAGAGATTTACCATCAATTACTAAGCCATTTTGTACTTCAGTAACAAATTTTGCTAGTTCAACTTCTGCATCTTTTTTAGTTCCGTGTACCGTTTTCCTGTGTATCATAGGTTTTCCATTTAGGTCAAATCCTTCAGATACTGTTAGCCTGTAACTATTTTTTCCTCTTTTTTCTATACTCCCAGCCATTACTTATTTCACCTCCTTTCAAGTATGCCTATGGGTGGGAGGAGAGCGTATTTAAATATATTTAAATACTTCTTGTGGATATAATATTTTATTTCCATTTTTAAATTCATTAATGTCAATCCAAACAGCTTTGCTTTGTCCGTTATCATCTGTAACAATATATTCCTCTTTGTAATTTTCTGCTAATATATTGATATTATAATAAAAAACTAATTCATGAGCACTTTTACCTTGATATGTAAAAATATTTTCAGAAATTCCTAAAAAATCTTTTATAACTATATCAATATTAATTTCCTCTTTGAATTCTCTTTTTAGGGCATCTGTACTCTTTTCTAAAAATTCAATACCTCCACCTAAACATCTATAAAATGTTTGTTTTTTTACATTATCAAATCCTTCGCTTACAAGTAGTTTATTGTCTTTAACTGCAAGTCCTAAAACTATAGGGCGTATTTCTTTAAATTTGTTCATAATCTAAACCTCCTTTTTTCCTAAATCTTCAGAAAATCTTAACAAATATCCATCTGGATCTTGTATTAAGAATTCTTTATTTCCTAATAATTTATTATCTTGTCTATACCAATTTTCTGCAATATCAAAAGTTATTTTATAATTTGAATTTTTAAAGTTATTATATATTTCATCTAGATTTTCTACTTCTAATTGAAAGTTGATACCATTTCCAAAAGGGTAGGAAAGAGGAGCAATATCCCATTTATCATTATTAGCAATTTCTTGTAACATAAATTGAATTTCGCCCAAACTTATAAATGCAAATTTATTCTCAGGTCTATCATATTCTACTTTAAATCCAGCAATTTTATAGAAATTTAAACTATTTTCTAAATTAGTAACGGATAGTTCAGGTATGTTTTTACTGAACTCTAAATAGTTTGAACTCCTTATTATTTCACTTTGAAAATATTGCTCTTGAAATTCTGTTAAAACTTGTATTTCATTATTAGAAAAAGATTTATTTTCATGAACAATTATTAATTTATCATCATTATCATTTAATCTGTGTATTATTGCAATGCATTTACCTTTAAAAGTCTCTATTGGCTCGTATATTCCAAGTATGTAACAATCTAATTCTTCTCCATCGCCGCTTATTGTATTTGGTACATATCCATAATTTACGGGATAGATAAAACCATGTTTAGGATGTTTACTACCTAGAGGTCTATCAATTGTTACTTCCAAAGTTTTATCTAAAAAATCAATGTTATTCATATTTACATTTTACCTTCTTTCAAGTTATTTAATTATATCTAATTTTAATACTTTCCAAGTCCTGTTCCATTTTTTAAGAATACTTTAATTTGTGTTATTATGTGAGGAATATTATAATTTCCTCCAAATTTGTTATTATCTAATAACTCTTCGTTAAGTTCTACCCATTCTAATTTGTTTTTTTCTTCAACCAAATTCACATCATGTTTTAAAATTCCATAATAGACTTGTAGGTTATTCTCATATTTGAAATAATTTAAGTCCATAAAATGGTCTAATTCAATATCGTTTTTACTTATTCCTGTTTCTTCAAATAGTTCTCTATAGGCTGCTTCATCATTGGTTTCATTTTCTTCAACTTTACCACCAATAAAATTATATTTTCCCTTATATGGATCTTTAGCTCTAATGCAGAAAAGCCCTTTACTTAAATCTTTATTAAATAAAACTATTAAATTTAATTTTCTCATATTCTGCTCCTTAATTATTTTTACTTTCTAAATTCCTTATTTAATTCTTTTTCTTCCTCTAAATTTCTTTTTTCTTCATCAACATACTCTAAATAAATTCTATTATTAAAAGCTCCTTTTTTATCTGCTTTTTCTTTCATAACTTTATATAATTCTTCAGTTTTATAATTTTTAAATTGCATTATGGCATTTATGTATATCTAAATCCACTACTAATTGAGGATATTTTTATTCCTACAACACCATATTGCTTTTCTTCGTCAGGGGAATAATATTGATACATTGATTTTGTTTTCTTCTTGATTTCATCTTCATCAGTAAATAGTTTTTTAAATAAGTTTTCAAATGTATCTTCTCTATATAAATCTAATACGTCTACAAGGATAGTTTCTTGTAAATCAGGTAATTTAGAAAATTCAATCTGATCACCTATTTTTATTTTACTTCTCTTTTCATCATATAATCTAAATTCTACAGTTTTAGTACCATTTTTAATTCTTTCAAATGGACTTTCTTGTAATTTCATTTTATGTATCATAGCTATTACCTTCTTTCATATTTTTTATAAATCTTTAAATTCAGCTATTGTTTTTAGTTTAGATTTTATTTTTTCATCAGATGTGTACTTTAACCATTTTTCAAAAGTTTTAGCATCTAAAGTCCCACTTTTGTAATCTTGCAAATATTTTAAAGCTAAAGGTTTCCAGCTTTTATAATTTTCTTTATATTCTGGAATATCAGGATGCCTTTTTACTTCCATAGCCTTTTTTGAAGCAATAGAGGCTTTCAAATTAACTAAATAGTCTTTTTTCTTTTCTCTTAAAGCAACAATATCTGATCCAATATCTTTGCATGTTTGTCCATTCTTTTCATTTTGAATTCTATCACAATAAGTTACATTTACTTTGTTTGTATAAAAGTACTTACCACAACATTTACATTTTTTAATATAATTACTATTGTTGCTTACTAGAAATAGTAAATGTAAATAAAATAATTCGAAAACAGAACTAAGTTTATATATTTTCCCATATTCAAGTTTTATAGTATTATTATTGGATAGTTCTTTTAATTGTTTTATTAGTGTTTTTGTATCTTTTCTTGTAGCTTTCACATAATCAGGGTTAATAGATAACAAATCATATATTTGTAGCATATTTTCAGTAATGTTCATATTGGCTCTATATTTAAAGATACTACTTTCTGGTTCATGTAATATTTCATAAAGAAAAAGTAGGTTGTGTGGAGATAGGCCGTTTAAACTTTTATCATTATCAAGATTGAAAATAAAGTTAATAATTTTTTTATATTCTGCTTGGTATGATATTAGATTATTTTTGTCTTTTTCATAATATTTATAAGCCAAAGCTAATAATTCGTTTAGTGTAGTTATAGAAAGTGCTCTAAACATTGCTATATCAGATGACTTTACAGGTGAAACTATAGATAAAAAGCCAAAGTCAAGGAAGAATGAGAAATAGTTTGAGAAACTTGTAAAATCGTATTCTAAAAAATTAATAATTAGCTGTTCTGAAGTTTGAACATTCATCAACTTTGTAACATATAATTGAGAATTTAACAATGAGGGAGCTAATATATTAAGATTATTTTTTTTCATATCTTCATCTGAAATTTTTTTGATTTCTGATTTTATATGTTTTATTGATTGAATTGCTTCTTCGTTATTATTAGCCGCAATGGGCACAAATGTATTATAAAAAAAGCTGTTGTCTGAATTTGTATATTCACTTCTCATTATTGTTGTACATAAATCTGCCGAATTATAAAATTTCTTCATAAAAATACCTCACAAAACTTTGTTAATCAAAAATATAATATCACGATAATTAACAAACGTCAATAATAAAAATTTTATAGTATCATTTAAAAAGAAATATTAGTGCTAAAAAAATATTGATATTAAAATTTAATAACTGAAATATAGCTTTTTAGAGCTATTTGTTAATGATAAAATTGATTTTAAAAAAATTTTTGGAATTATCAAAATAAAAAATAAGGTCTTTACAAAGTTAATTATGCAAAATATAATACAATTATTAACAAGAGAAAGGAGGAAAAAACAGTGATAATCGAAAAAATACAACGAACAACACTAACGATGAAAGAAGCATCTGAGTATTTAGGAATATCCTACTGGTTGATAAATCAATTAGTAAGAAGAAAACAAATACCATGTTCAAAAGTTGGTGGAAAATATTTATTTAGAGTACAAGCTTTAGATGAATATTTAACAAAAATGGAACAAGAATCAATAGATTAGATTCTAAAGGAAGTGAGGAAAGGAGGATATGGCAAATTTACAATGGTTAAAATTATCTACGGATTTTTTTGATAATAACAAAATAAAATTGATAGAAAGCGAAAAGGATGGAGATACACTAATTAGAGTATGGATACAACTTTTAACAATAGCAATGAAATGTAATTATCAAGGTAGATTATCAATAACAGAAGATAAACCAATGACAGTTGATGAATTTTCAAAGATTATGGGAAAGTCTAGGAAAAAAATTACAAAATGTTTGGAAAAGTTTGAAGAATTAAAAATGATTATTATAGAAGATGATTTTTATAAAATCAAAAACTGGTCTAAGTACCAAAGTGCTGATAAACTTGAAGAAATTAGACTACAAAATTGCTTAAGGCAACAAAAATATCGTGAAAAAATGAAAAGTGAAAAAGAAAAAAGTAACGTTACAGTAACGCAACGTAACACTAAAGAAGAGAAAAAGATTAGAAATAAAATAGAAAAAGAAGGAGATGAGAATAGAAGTGGATTTAAAGAATTTAAGTTATAAAGTTATCGCCAATGAAGGTGTAAAATGTGGATTCTGTAATAAAAATTTAAATCCAATTGGATTGGATTACTTGTATGCAAATTACGATAAAAATATGATTGAATATGAAAGATGTAATTGTGAAAAAGCAGTTCAATTTTGGAAAAAAATCGATTTAGAACAAGAAGAAAAACAAAGACAAGAGAAGTATAGGAAAATTATAAATAATATTTATAAAGATAACTATATGAAAAAGAGATTACAAAAATATAATTTTGAAAATGTTAGTGATACATATGAAGATACATTTATTATAAATCAATTAATAAAATTCACAGATTTATGTGTTAAATCCGAAATGAAAAATGGATTAATAATTTTTGGAAATATAGGTTATGAAAAAACATATTTAGTAGCTTGTATTGCTAATAAAATGATTGAACAAAACAAAATTGTATTAATGGAAAAAAGTAGTTCTATCATTGATAAAATTAAAGAATCATTTAATAAAGATGGATTATCAGAAACGCAAATTATCGAACTATATTCTAATGTAGATATGTTAATTATTGATGATTTTGGTAATGAAAATTTAAGCAGATGGGCTCTAGAAAAACTATATAAAATTATTCGTAGCCGATATGATAATGAATTACCAATTGTTATTACAACTAGATATAATAAAGAGCAATTAATTGAACAATCATCTACTGAAAATGATACAAAAATTGCAGAAGAAATTGTTGGAGTTCTTAATGAAATGTGTTATGGAATTTCAATTGTAGGAGAAATAAAAGCAAAAGAAAAAGTTAGCATAAGCGACCAAACTATTTGCTAACTCAATCTAAATATCTAATAAAATTATAATATAAATTATATTAATTGTAAATAGAAAAAGTTTGAATTTTTTGTTCAAACTTTTTCTAAAATACAAACAAGAATTACTAAAAAATGAATAAAAATTTCCCTCGGAGAGACAAAAAGGGTTTTAGGGATTTTTCCCTAAACAGCAAAAAGGGTGTCAAAACACCAAGCTGGCGAATATTAGGTACTAAAAAATACTACCTATATTCGAGCAAAATAAATTTTGCTAATTATTAATGCTTCGTGAACTAGCATTAATAAATTTTTATAATAGGAAGTGATGAAAATGTGGAGGAGTTCGGAGCAAGCTTTAGATAGTATTTTCTTATCATATAATAAAATCTTAAAGAGATTTCAGTTGCTAGGTGTTACTACTAAATATGGAAAAGAAATAACACATGAGGATTTAAGAAAAGCTATAGAAGTTATGCTAAAAAAACATCCAACTTGTAGATGGAGAAGTGAGAAAGTAAAAAGTAGAAAATATTTTATTTTAGATGAAGGATATGCATGGTTGTTACAAGTGTATTTTAATAAAGAAAAATCATTAATTGATGCTGATGTTGATTTTTTTGAAGATAGAATAATACAATATGAAGAACTATTAGGATTAGAGCATGATGAAAATTGGTGGAATGAGGATATGGATATAAAACAACTATGCAAATATTTTAATAGAGAAGAAATTACTATAAGAAAAGCTATTAATAAAATGTGTGATAGTGGATTAGGTGAATATAAATCTTATATTGATGGAAAAGTTGTTATATCGTGTAAAGGAGTGGAATGGATTTGTAAAAATGTATTTAAACAAAAGTATTTAGAACTATTAGAAAAATACAAAATGAAATTGACAGAATTATATATTAAAGCCGGTTATCCATATGATCATTTTTTTCATAGGAATTAATTGTAAATATTTAGAAGTACCTGTTGAGAAAAATGTCGTTTTGTGATATAAAATATAATAGAATTATTATGAATAATTGTTGGGGGAATAAATAATGTCATATGAACATGAAAGCGAAGCTATGCTTGAAGAAAGGTTAATAAAACATCTACAAATATTAGGGTATGAAAAAGTAAGCTTGAAAAACATTGATGATGTAAAAAATAATTTTAGAAAACAAATTAATATTCATAACAGTGAAGAACTTAATGGGAAAGATTTGTCAGATAAGGAATTTGAAAGATTATATAATATGATTACTGGGAAAGGTGTGTTTTCCAGTGCTAAAATCTTAAGAGAAAAACAATGCATAGAAAGAGATGACGGAAAGAAAATTTATATTGAATTATTCAATAAAAGACAATGGTGTAAAAATACATATCAAGTTTCTAATCAAATAACGAGCATTACAGGAGAAGCTGAAACACGATATGATGTAACATTATTTATAAATGGTATTCCAGTAACACAAATAGAATTAAAAGCTCGAGGAAAAGAATTAAAAGAAGCAGTCAATCAGATAGAAAGATATAGAAGAACGTCATATAAAGAATTATATAAATTTATTCAACTTTATGTTGTAAGTAATGGTGTTAATACAAAATATTTTGCAAACACAGACAGTGAGATAAATTTTGGATATACTTTTTACTGGACAGATGAAAATAATGTTAGAGTTAGTAATTTAAATGATTTTACTACACGATTTTTAGAAAAATGTTATATGTCTAAAATTATTGCAAGATATATGGTAATAAATGAAACAGATAAGCAACTAATGGTTTTAAGACCATATCAAATATATGCTGTTGAGGCTTTAGTACATCAAGCACTAGAAACTAGTAATAATGGGTATATTTGGCACACTACTGGATCAGGAAAAACATTAACATCATTTAAAACTAGTCAAATATTAGCAAATGAACCAAGTATAAAACAAGTCTTTTTCTTGGTAGATAGAAAAGACTTAGATACACAAACTTATGATGAGTTTAATAAATTTGAACCAGAATGCGTTGATTTCAATAATAGTACATATAGATTAGTAAAGAATATTGAAGATTCAACAAAACCATTAATAATTACCACAATACAAAAAATGGCTAATGCTATTAATAATCCTAGATATGCAGAGTTAATGGATAAATACAAAGATGAAAAGGTAGTATTTATAATTGACGAATGTCATAGAAGTCAATTTGGAGATATGCATAAAGTTATAGAACAACATTTTAATAATGCCCAATATTTCGGATTTACAGGAACACCAAGATTTTCAATTAATAAAAGTTTAGATGGAAGAACTACTGCGGATATTTTTGGAAAATGTTTACACAAATATTTATTAAAAGATGCCATTAGCGACAGAAATGTATTGGGATTTTCTGTAGATTATTATAAAACAATAGACTCAAATTTAGATAATGTTTTATATGATGAAGAGGTAGAAGGAATAGATACAGAAGAAGCGTATGGAGCAGATGAAAGAATTAATAATATAGTTGAAGGAATTCTTACTATGCATCCACTAAAAACAAATGATATGCAATATACTTCTATTTTTGCGACAGCAAGTATTCCTCAATTAGTAAAATATTATGATTGCTTTAAATCAAAAAATACAAATTTGAAAATTGCAGCAATATTTACATATGGTCCGAATGAAGAATATGAAGGAAAAGATGAATTATCATTCCAAGCTCTTCAAAGAATAATGGATGATTATAATAAAACTTTTGATACTAATTATTCTTTAGCTACATTTGATGCATACTTCAAAGATGTATCAAAGAAAGTAAAAAATGCAGAAATAGATATATTGATTGTGGTAAATATGTTTTTGACAGGATTTGATAGTAAGACACTAAATACTTTATATGTAGATAAAAGATTAAAACATCATGATTTAATACAAGCATTTTCAAGAACAAATAGGGTTCATAAAACAGCTAAGACACAAGGGAATATTGTAAGCTTTAGAACAACAAAAAAAGCTGTTGATGAAGCAATTAGAATTTTTTCAGATACAAGTGATCCAGATGAAGTATTATTAAAATCTTATGAGTTTTATAAAGAAAAATTTGTAGAGACAGTAAAACAATTAAAAGAAACAGCACCAACAGTGGATTCAGTTGATAATATTCAATCTGAGGAAGAAAAGAAAAAGTTTGTATTAACATTTCGAGAATTAACAAGAATATTAGTAAAACTAAAAATATTTAGAGAATTTAAATTTACTGAAGATGAGGTTCTAATATCTAATCAAGAATATTTGGATTATAAAAGTAAATACTTAGACACAGTAATTCCAAAAGGTGATGAAAAGAAAGTAACTATTTTAGATGACATAGACTTTGAGTTAGAGTTAATGTATACTGACAAAATAAATGTAGATTACATTATGAATTTAATTAAATCAATTGACATGAAAGATTCAGTACAAAAGGATAAAGATATAAAAGACATCTTAAAGAAATTGGAAAATGCAGATAATAAGGATTTAAGATTGAAATCAGATTTAATAAGAGATTTTTTAAATTCAATAATGCCAAAATTAAATGAAGAAGATTCAATTGAAGAAAATTATTATAACTTTTTGGATGAACAACGTAGACAAGCTATTATAAATGAGGCAAAAAAATATGATATTGATATAGATTTATTAAACGACATTGTAAGTGAATATGAATATTCAGGTGTATTAGATACAGGATTAATAAAAGAGAAAATAGATAAACCATTAATAGAGAAAGTTAAAATAACAAAGTCTATTAAAGAGTTTATAGTAAATTTAATAGAAAAATTCAAATAGAGGTGTAAATAATTATGGGAGTAGCAGAGAAACAAAGTAAACAACAAGCAGAATTGCATTCAAAATTATGGAGTATGGCAAATGATTTAAGAGGTTCTATGGATGCTTCAGAGTTCAAAAATTATATATTAGGATTGATATTTTATAGATTCCTTTCAGAAAAGTTAGTTAAATATGTAACTACAAAATTATTAAATCAGGATAAGATTACATATGAGAAAGCATGGCAAAACAAGGAATATAAAGAAGCTATTATTGAAGATTTAATAAAAGATAGTGATTGTGGATACGTTATAAAGCCAGAATATTTATTTTCAAATTTAATAAAGCTGATAGAAACAGGTAATTTTGATATATCAATATTAAGTAAAGCAATTTCAAAATTGCAAGATTCTACTTTTGGAAATGCTAGTCAACATGACTTTGAAAATTTATTTGAAGATATGGATTTAAACTCATCTAAGTTAGGTAGAGGAGAAGCAGAAAAAAGTAAATTAATTGGTACAATTATGCAAAAAATAAATGATATAGATTTTGAATTTGAAGATACTGAAATAGATGTTTTAGGAGATGCATATGAATATTTAATTGGTCAATTTGCTGCAAGTGCAGGTAAAAAAGCAGGTGAATATTATACTCCTCAACAAGTTTCAAATATTTTAGCCCAAATTGTTACTATGGATAATAAAGACATAAAAAATGTGTATGATCCAACTTGTGGTTCAGGTTCACTATTATTGAGGGTTGCAAAACAAAAAGATGTTAAAGTAAGTAGTTTTTATGGTCAAGAAAAAGTTGGTACAACATATAACTTGGCAAGAATGAATATGCTATTACATAATGTGCCATTTAACAGATTTGACATATATAATGGAGATACATTAGAAAAACCTTGCGAACAACATATGAAGATGAGATTTCAAGCTATTGTAGCTAATCCACCATATTCTGCTAACTGGTCTGCAGATGCTAAATTTATGGATGATGAAAGATTTAGTGCATATGGAAAATTAGCACCAAAATCAAAAGCAGATTTTGCTTTTATACAACATATGATTTATTTATTAGATGATAATGGAACAATGGCAGTAGTTTTACCACATGGAGTATTATTTAGAGGAGCAAGTGAAGGAATAATTAGAAAATATTTAGTGGAAGATAAAAATTATTTAGATGCAGTTATTGGGTTACCAGCTAATATATTTTATGGAACATCAATTCCTACTTGTATATTAGTATTTAAAAAATGTAAAAAATATGATGATGTAATATTTATAGATGCATCAAAAGATTTCGAACCTGGGAAAAATCAAAATAGATTAAGAGATGAAGATATAGAAAAAATTATAAAAACATATAAAGAGCGTAAAGAAGTTGAAAAATATTGTCATCTTGCAACAATGGAAGAAATTAAAGAAAACGAATGTAATTTAAATATTCCTAGATATGTTGATACTTTCGAAGAAGAGGAAGAAATTGATTTGGATGCATTATATGATGAACTTGAAAAGATTGATAAAGAAGATAAAGAGGTAACGCAAGAACTTAATAAATATCTTAAAGAATTAGGACTTAAAGAATTGAAATAAGAAAAAATGCCTACACTTAATTGGTGTAGTCATTTTATATGAACATTTGTTGTAGTAATGATTTTTTTAATATATTTAAACTCTTAAGCTTATTTTCTTCAACAATTATTTTTTTATCAGTATTAGATATTATTCTTGAATAATATAATTGTATTTCATATTTAGGCAATTCAATTACTAAATCAGAAAATTTACTTATGCTTAGTGCAAATCTTGTTCCGCCTTCTTTGTTAATCAAAATTTGATTTTTAAATTGAGAAGAAAAATTAATATAATTAGTAAAATAATTTATATCAATAGTATCAATTGTATTAAATACGGGGTATGCAGGGCTAACTATACCAATATCTATAATATTTTGAATATTAAAATAAAAATCGCCTGTATCACTCATAGAACGATATGTAATATAATTACGAGGAATTATTTTATATCCGATATTATTTACACTAGCTGTTTGTCTATTAAAATAATCATCTTGAATTTTAATGCCATCTTTTGTTGAGGATAATATAGTAAATTCATTATTTTTTGTTGTTTTCCTGTCGAAAATATTAATGCACTCAGAGATTTTATATTGATTGGATATATTTTTATTATTATCAAAAATTTTATGGATTAACCCTCTTTTATACATCTTAAGGACTTCTATTTTTCTTTGTTGTAGTTCTATTTTTTTATTTAATAGACTAAATAATTCTGATATTTTTTCTTGCTCTTTTTTTAATGGTATTTTGATTTCTATTGTTCCTAAATCATTAGAATTTATTGCTGGAAAACTTGTACCTGTGCACATGTCCAGAACTTTATTTAAAAAATCTTGCCTATGCATTAAAGTATATATAAAGTATGGATCTTGATTTGTTCGTATTAAAGCATACCCGGTAGATGCAATATAAGGAATATCACAAACTTCACTTACAAAGTAGTTATTTTGTTGATATGGTCTTACAGTTTGAAACAAAATATCATTTAATTTTACTGTTCTTTGTGCTCTACTTGGTGCATGAATTTTATTAATAATGTTTTTATTAAGTAGAATTCCTTTTTGGACACTTTCCAAATCAATATATATAAATTTATTTGGTAAATTATCACTTTTAGGATTTATTGTTGAAATCTTGTTTAATCTTTCTTTTTTCCATTCATCATTAAATTCTTTAAACCTCAGTTTAGGAGCTAGCATTTTTCTCACTTCCAATCTGTCCTTAAGTTTCAACCTTAAAGGTTATAATCATTCATAATATATTTATCACAAAATTCAAAAAAAGTAAATAACCTTAAGGAGACTTCTCATAAAAATTTTTACATATTAAGTCAATACATTTCTTTTTCTGTGACATTTGAGGATGAACATATAAATTTAATGTTATATTGACATTTGCATGTCCAAGTAATTCACTAACTGTTTTATAATCAACACCAAGTTTTATACAATTGGTAGCAAAAGTATGTCTTAACCCATGAAAATTGATCTGACCAATTTTTGCTTTATCTAGACATTTTTTGAAATATCTTCTATATGTTCTAGGTTCTATCCACTTATCACAGTTAGATAGTATATAGTTATTTGATTTAGTTTGATATTTTTTCAATATATCGGCAAATCTTTTATTAAGTGGTATATCTCTTTCAGCATTATGCGTTTTAGGATTTGTTATTATTATTTTAGAAACTGACTCTTTATTATCTTTTATATAAATTCTTTGCAATGTTTTACTTATATGCAAAATATTATTTTTGAAATCTATATCTTTCCATTGTAGAGCACACAGTTCTCCAATTCTTATTCCAGAATATAAAGCTAATAAAACTCCTAAGCTTCTAGTATTCTCATTTTGCTTTATATATGTAATAAGCTTTTCCTGATCTTTCTTTGGAATAATATAAATTTTATCTTTATTTCCAATTTTAGGATATGTAAAATCAAGATTTATATTATTTATCATTTCTTCTTTTATTGCATATTTTAGACTACTTTTAACTACTGCAATTATATCGCGTATTGTCTTATTTGATAGTCCACCATTTCCATCTAGCCTACCTGTTTTATATTTATTTATCAAATATTCTTGAATTAGTTTATTATTCAAATTAGAAAGTTTAATATTTCCAAGATCAGGAATTATATGGTTAGAAATAATATTTGAATAATTTGAGTATGTTGATTCTTTAATATAATCTTTTTTCTTTTGCATCCAATACCACAACCAATCTTTGTACAAAATTTTCTTCTTAAATAGCATATTTTACACCTCCATATCTATTATACAAAATTTATTTAAGGTTGAAACTTAAGGACAGATTGGAAGTGAGAAAGTGTTAGTCCCTAAATTGAGATTTAAAGAATTTAATGATGAATGGAATTGTAAATTGTTTAGTGAGATATTTGAATTTATACAAAACAATTCTTTTTCAAGAGATATGTTAAATTATAGCGAAAATTCTAAAATATATAATATACACTATGGCGATATATTAACAAAATATGGAGAGATAATAGATTTTAATATGATTTCTAATATCGTACCTAAAATAAATAATGATATATCTTTATTAAAATTTGAAGATAAAAGTTATTTAAAAGATGGAGATATTATCATTTCAGATACTGCAGAAGATTTAACAGTAGGGAAAGCTTGTGAAATTACTAATTTGTATTACAAAGCCTTAGCAGGATTACATACAATTCCTTGTAGACCAAAATTTAAATTTGTTTCTCAATACTTAGGAGTGTATATTAATTCTCCTTCATATCATTCACAATTAATTCCATTTGTAACAGGAATTAAGGTATCATCAATAAGTAAAAATAACATAATAAAAACAATAATGTATTTTCCTTCAGTCAAAGAGCAAGAAAAAATATCAGAATTATTTAGTCTATTAAATAAAAAAATAGAACTACAACAAAGAAAAATAGAAGTCCTTAAGATGTATAAAAAAGGACTAGAAAGTAAAGTATTTAATACGCTTTCTAAGTCAACTAATAATAAGATAATTACAGAAATAGCCGATACTTTTATTGGATTAGTAACAACAATGACAGAACATTACGTAGAAAACGGAGTTCGATTAATTAGAAATTCCGATATAAAAGAAAACCAATTTATTTTTAATGATAATATTTTTTTAGATGAAAACTTTGCTAATAAAAACTGTAATAGAAAACATATTATTGGAGATATAGTAACAGTACATACTGGAGATGTTGGAACTTCTGCAATAATAGATGAGAAATTAAATGGGAGCATTGGTTTTGCTACAATTGTTACAAGAGTGAAAAATAATGAGATTGCCAATAATAAATATATATGTTGGTATTATAATTCAAGTATTTATAAAAATATAATAAAAAACATTATTACAGGTGATGGCAGAAATAATTTAAACATGAAGGATTTCAATAAAATAAAAATTCCATTGCCAAGTATAGAACAACAAGAGAAGATATCAAATTTATTTGAAAATATAAAATCGAAAATTGTCAGTTGTGAAAAGGAATATAAAGTATTAATTAAATATAAAAAATATCTATTACAGCAAATGTTTATATAGGGTAGAAAACATCTATCCTATTTTTTATGATATTAAAATCTATATTCTTATATAAAAGTGTGATATAATAATTAAAAATATTTAAAATTTAACAATGTTAGGAGAAAATATGAGTTATATAAGTAAAATGAAACAAGAAATAAGAAAAGATATAAAAACTTGTGAGGAATTGTTAAAGAAGGATTATGTAGAAGGTAAGGAGTTTTCAGATTTAATAGGGAAGTATCTAACAAAATATCCTGATTTTTCTAATGGATTAAAAAATTATGCAATGTCTATAGGAGGAAAAAGTCCTAACCAAATAGAAAATGTAAGAATAATAAAATCTAAGCTAGAATTATTAGAAGTTGAAGTAGAAAATCCCACATTATATCAAAATAATGGAAGAATAAGTAATAATACATTTAATTTAAATAATTCTAATACTAATATAAATGAAAATTATTTTAATCTTTCTGTGCAAGATGTGAGAAAAAATATAGATGAAAACACTTATTTAGGAGATAATGAAAAGAAAGAACTATTACAAAAGCTAGAAGAGATTGAAGAATTACAAAAAAGTAAAGAAAATAAAAATAAAAAATGGGAAATCGCAAAAGGTATTTTTAAATTTATTATAGATAAAGGAGCAGATATAGCTATAATGTTTATACCTCAAATTTTAAAAGCTATTCAATCCTAGATGTATTAAAGAAATATGGAGATAAAACTATGAAAATAAAATGTTTGAATTGTAATGATATTATTAAATCTGAACATAGGCATGATTTGGTAAGTTGCAAATGTAATAATTGTTATATTGATGGTGGACAAGATTACTTACATTTTGGTGGAAATGATTTTAATAAAATCTTAATTATTTTTGATGATGGTACAGAGATATTAGCAAG
The DNA here is from genome assembly GCA_021769225.1 of Erysipelotrichaceae bacterium. Classification (GTDB taxonomy): domain Bacteria; phylum Bacillota; class Clostridia; order TANB77; family CAG-508; genus JAETTH01. The sequence goes on along the minus strand of JAETTH010000008.1, from coordinate 34,125 downwards.
TGATGAAGAGGAATACAAAAACAAATATGATGAATGGGAAGATAATAGGATAAAGGAGTTAGCTAAAAATGAAAGCATTAACAATTAAACAACCTTGGGCAACTTTAATAATGTAAGGTGATAAAAGATTTGAATTTAGAAGTTGGCAAACAAAATATAGAGGTGATTTATTAATACATGCAGGTAAAGGCATAGATAAAGAAGCAATGAAAAGATTAGCAAAATATCTTCCGGCAGAATTACCATATGGGAAAATTTTAGGAAAAGTAAAATTAGTAGATTGTATAAAGATGTCTTCAGAATTCAAAGAATCATTACTAAAAGAAAATAGTGATATATATACTAAAAGCTCTTTTCAAGAAAACTATGGATGGCAAGTTTCAGATGTTGAAGTATTTGAAAAAACAATAGAAGTAAAAGGTCATTTAAGTTTATAGGAATATAACATGTAAAAAATAAAAATATCAATAAAATTTGAGAAAATTTCTCAAAAATATTGATATTTTTTTGAATTTAGCATATAATATATAAAGTGAAGGAGGATTTTAAAATGTTAATAAGATTTAGTTTTAAAAATTTCAAATCATTTAAAGACGAAAATTGTTTAGATATGGAAGCAACATCATTAAAAGAACACGAATATAATGTAGCTAAAGTTGATAATGGTGAATATTTAAAAGTATCTGCAATTTATGGTGCTAATGCTAGTGGAAAAACTAACGTGTTACAGGCTTTTGATTATATGAAAAAGAGAATATTAGTAAGTGACGACTCTAAAAAGAATTCTCCAATTGATGAAGAAAATGTATATAGCTTTATGATAAATAACGATCCAATTGCTTTAGAAGTAGAAATATTAGCTAAAAACAATAAAATATACAAATATGGTTTTGAAGTTTTAAAAGATAAAATAATTTCAGAATGGTTATTTGAGAAAAGAGTTAATAAATTTTATTCTATTTTTGAAAGAGAAAGTAATAATGTATCAATGAAACCTAACAAAATCTCAGAGTTAGTAAATATAGACGAAAGAACATTATTCTTAAATATATATAGTAAAATAGATAGAAATAATGAAGATTTTAGTAATGTATATGATTGGTTTGTAAACAGCACATATTTGGACTTAGGTAATCCGAATTTCGAAAGATTTATTAATAATAGAGTTTCATTAAAAATTTTAAGTGATGAAAATTATAAAAAAGAACTATTAAAATTTATAAAAACTTTTGATTCTGGAATTGAAGGAATAAAAACTACGCCAGATTCAATAGAAGCTGTTAAAAGTAACAATGGCATTATAGATATTGAAGTTATTCATAGGGGAGAAAACGGAGCATTAAAAGCATTACCATTTTATTTAGAGTCTAATGGTACTAGAAAAATGTTTCACTTATTTGATTTCTTTATGGATGCATTAAAAAATGGGATGGTATTATTTGTTGATGAATTAGATGCAAAACTACATCCTTTACTAACAAGATATATTATTAATTTATTCCATAATAGTGATACAAATAAAGGCAATGGACAGTTAATATATTCAACACATGACACAGTAAACCTAAATAAAGAAACATTTAGAAGAGACGAAATATGGTTTGCAGAAAAAGATAAAGATGGTATTTCAGAAATATATGCATTATCTGATTATATACTAGAAGATGATAAAAATACAGGCAAAAAAGTAAGAAATGATGCAACTTACAATAAAGACTATTTAACTGGAAGATATGGTGCTATTCCAGTCTTGGAAGAATTTAATATAGATTATGAAAAATAATAATATTTCAAGAAAAGACAGACTAAAAAGTAAAAGGCAAGCACCAGCCAATTACTTGATTGTATGTGAAGGAAAGAAAACAGAACCTAACTATTTTAATGGGCTAAAAAGAAAAATTAATGAAAAGTACGGAAATAAAGTAGATGTTTTAATTCCGAATATTGATGTAAAAGGGACAGGAATGAATACAACATCTTTAGTAAAATATACTCAAAAAACAGTTAATCATGCTAATAAAGTATATGGACAAGTCTGGGTAGTATTTGACAAAGATGATTATAATGATGAACAATTTAATTCAGCGATAGATAATTGCAATTATAATGTAGCTTGGTCTAATCCTAACTTTGAACTTTGGCTATTGGCACATTTTAAGAAAGTAAACAGGTATGTTTCAAAAGATGATGTGTTACAAGAACTTAGAAAAGAGTTTCAGAAAAAAGGCTTAGGTGATTATAGTAAAAACGATACAAACGTATTTGATAAAGTTACAAGTGAAGGAAAGCTACATATTGCAATAAAGAATTGCGAATATATGGAAGAATTAAACAAAGAAGGACAAGCTTCACAAAGAAATCCAATGACTAAAGTATACAAAATAGTTGATGGATTAAAAGAGTATTTAGAATAAGTTTACAAAAGAAAAGCAAAGTATGAAAGTAATTATAGTTACAGGATTATTTTGCTTTTTTGATAATAAAAGACAAGTTTCGACAAAATATTTGCAACAAATATGATATATATGAAAAAAATTGGAGGAAGTAAATATGATAAAAGATTATATAAGTGTTGATATAGAAAATCCAAATGCAAGAGGAAATTCAATATGTTCAATAGGGATTATAATTGTTAAAGACAACCAGATTATAGATAAAAAATATTCATTAATAAATCCAGAGGATAGATTCGATATAAATAACACTAAGATAACAGGTTTAACATATGCTGATGTTAAAGATGCACCAACTTTTAAGGAATATTGGGAAAGTATAGAAGATTTATTTAAAAACAATATTATTGTAGGTCATAATATAACTTATGATTTGACTGTAATAGCGAAAGCACTAGAACGTTATGATATAGAAGTGCCCATATTCAATTATTATTGTACTCTTAAATTATCAAGAAACTTTATTAATACTAACAGTTATAGTTTAAATAGCTTATGTGATTTATTAAATGTTAAGTTGGAAAATCATCATAATGCATTAGAAGATGCTAAAGCAAGTCAAAAAATATTTGAGTATTTAAACTATAATAATGATATTGGAACTAGTGAGAAATTTAAATTTGAAAATAAATTATTAGATAACTTAGATTCAAAATTAGAAACTAATATAAACACATTATATGGAATAATTAAAGGAATTAATTATGATGGAATAATAGATGATAAAGAAATTAGAAAGCTTAAATCTTGGGTAGAAGATAACAGACTATATAAACAATATTTATTATTTGATAGAATAATTAGTAAATTAGAAGAAATTTTATACGATAACATAATTACAGAATATGAAAGGATTGAATTAGAAAAATTAGTAACAAGTATAAATAGTTCAAAAATATATAGTGAATCAACACTATCTTTACAAGTATTAAATGGAATACTAGATGGAATTGTATGTAATCAAAAAGTAAATCAAAAAGAGATAGATAATTTAAATATATGGTTAAAGCAAAATGATTATTTAAAAGATGTATATCCTTATGATAAAGTTCTTTTAGAAGTCGGTAAGGTGTTAGAAGATGGAGTACTAACTGAAGAAGAAAGCAATTATATTTTTGAGATATTTAATGAAATAGTAAATCCAGACTTTAATAATGATGAAAATATAGATTTTGATGGGAAAACATTTTGTTTAACTGGGGAGTTTAAGACTGCTACTAAGCAAGAGATATCTAAGAAGTTGCAAGATTTAGGTGCAATAGAAAAGACAGGAGTATCATCAAAATTAAACTATTTAATAATTGGTGGTGTTGGTAGTGATTCTTGGAAGTTCGGAAAAATTGGTGGAAAACAAGCTAAAGCTCAAGAGTTAAATGAAAAGGGTGCAAATATAAAAATAATAGATGAGGATAGTTTGAAAATAAAATAGTAGGTGGAATAAATGATAATAAGAGAAGTTGAAATTTCGAATTTTAGAAGTATAAAACATCAAGTTATTAATAACATAGATAACATATTAGTGCTAATAGGAAAAAATAATTCTGGGAAAAGTGCATTGTTACAGGCTATAAATGCATTTTGGGGAAATTATAGTATTGATGAGGATGATTTTTACAAAAATAAAAATATTATAACAAATGAAATGGAAATAAAAATTTGTTTTAGTATTGATGATAATTTTTATAAAGAAATAATTTATAATGAAAAATTAGGAATCAAATTTTTTGTTGGTACTAAAACTGTTTACAATAAAAACAAAGGAAAGTTTGGAAATAAAACTTTTGAAGAGATAGAACAAATATTGGACAATAAAAACTATGATAAAATTAGTGATTATTATAATGAGTGTTTAAATGATTTTCTTAAGATTAAAAATTTACAATTTACAATTAAAATGAAATATATAAAAAGTGATAAAAGCCCTAAATACTATAATATAGCAGATGAAGAAATAAAGTCATTTACTAGTCTTTTACCGGGAATATCATTTATTGATGATGATAGAAATTTTTTAGAGGAAGAAAATTGTCAAAAGAAAAGCAAATCAGGTGATATTTTTAATAATTTAATTCTAAATATTGAAAAACAAAGCATTATGAGTAAATTGAGTGAAATTTATGAAAAAAATATTAAAGATTTAACAGTGAATGATTTAAAAATTCTATTACAAAATAAAGTTCAAAATGACATTAGTAATATAGAGAATAAAATAACTGCTATTTTTAACGAAAATTATAATGATAACTTAAAAATAAAATATGAATCTGATATAGATTTATCAAAAAGTATAAATATTTCTACAAAAATATATAATGAACTAATTGAAAATAATATAAAAGTATCAAATGTTGGCTCAGGAATAAGAAGTATATACATACTATCATTATTACAAGCTTATAATGATGTATTTAAAGAAAAGGGAAATATATTTTTAATCGAAGAACCAGAACTTTATTTGCATCCAGAACTACAAATAAAAATGTCAGAGATACTATATGAAATATCAAAAACAAATCAAGTAATTTATACAACACATACTACAATGATGACCAACAATATAAATGTCAGTGATATAAGAAAAGTTAAATATGAAAATTCAACATCAGAAAGTAAATATGAGCTAACAACAATTGATGAAATAATAAGAGAATTAGGATATTCAACGAAAGATATATTAAATGTAGACTTTGTTTTTCTTTTAGAAGGAAAACAAGATGTCGATAGGCTAAAATTAATAATAGAGAAATTTTACAATGTAGATAAAAATAGAATAAACTTTGTATCTTGTAATAGTTGCTCGAATTTGAAAACTTTTGCGACACTTAAATTTTTAGAATGTACAACATGGAAAGAAAATTTTGCAATAATAAGAGATATGGATTCAAAAAGAGAAGAATTGCTTATACGAGAAATGATTGAAAAATGTAAAGAACATTCAATTGATGAAGATGTTATCAAAGATAAATTACTAATTACAAAATATAATTCTATGGAGGGATACTTTTGCAATATTGATATGATAAAGAGAATAAGTGGCAAATCTGATAAAGAATTGAAATCAAGCATCTTACAATGCTTAGATGATAATAAAATAAAAATTTTACAGGATATCAAAAATAAAAATAGCAATGATATTTTAAGATATAATGAAATAGAAGATATACTTTATAATACAAGGAGCAACAATTTTAGCGAATTATATGAAGAAATAAGAAAATTTGTAAGAGGACATAATATATATAATTCATTAGAGTTAAGAAAGATAGAAAACTATGATAATATATATATAAATAATTCTCAAGAAGATATTTTTAAGGATATTTTAGAATTTTTAGATAAACAAAGATTTTTTAATGGAAAAAGAAAAAAGGAGTAAGAAATGAAGAAAATATCAGATGTTATAACAGAAGAACTATTTGTGAATGCATATAAAATATGTAAAAAATATTCGGAAAAAGAATTTATAACGGATATAAACTTAATGTTGCTGAAAAATGCATTTAAATCAATAACAGAAAATAATATTAGAATGTATTATAAAAAGTATATAAAATCAGAGTTATTTTATTCAATTCCATATTTGTTTTCTACAGATAATGTATCTATCCCTAAAAATGTAAATGGACTAAGAGAATATAAGTTTTTTTCTATGATGTCAATGATATTATATAATGCAGTTGGCTTATTATTTGTAGATATATGTAATGATTTTTTAAATAAAGTAAAATTTGAAAGCAAAAACATTTTTCACTTTTCTCCTACTAAATTTACATATAATGATAATGAATGGAAATCACAAAATGAATATGCAAAACAGTATAAAAATTTTACAGACAAGATGAATGAAAAGATAGAAGAAGGGGATATAGTTCTAAAAATAGATATAAGTAATTATTTTGATACAATGAAACATGAAAAATTGGTTAATTTACTTAAAGAGTTGGGCTTGGAATCCAAATTGGCTATATATGATATTGATGAAAAGGCGAGAGATACTTTGTTATTCTATTTCGAATCTCTTATGAATAAAAAGCAAGGAATTCCTCAGGGAAAAGTAAATTGTGTTTCAGATTTATACGGATTATTGTATTTATTGCCTTTAGATTTTAATATTATAGACATTTGTAATAAATATAATTTAGAGTATAAGTCAATGATTAGATATGTAGATGATACAATGATTATTTTTAGAAATAAAAATAATTTAAAAAACAAGGAGATATTTAAGGAATTATCTAAATTAGAACAAGAATTGTCATTATTTTTAAATAATGAGTTAATGCTACGAATTAATGAAAAAAAGACAGAATATATTATAATACATAATAAAAATGATAGAAAAGAATTTATAGAAAGAAATACAAAAAAAGTTTCTAATGCAAATAATACAGAGAATGATACAAAAAATGACGAGATAGAACAGAAGATAGAAAAAATGATAAAAGTAGTTGAAAAATATAAGTTTACAAATGATGAAACTTTTAAATTTGAAATAACGGATAAAGACAAAGAAGCCTTAAAAATAGTTTTTGACAGCAATGTGAAGAATTTTCTAAAGAAGCCTGAAACTAAAACTAAAATAAGAAATATATTAAGCACTATTGATATAGAGTTAACCGTTAGCCAAATGAATATATTGATAGCCCTTTTCTTCATAAATGATAAAAATGCAAATGTATATCTAGATATATTAGTTAACTATATTTTAAACAATTTAGATTTAAAAGATAAAAGAATATTACATATAATCTTGCTAATGATTAGTCAAGGAATAGATTTTAATGAATATGAAAGTTTTAATATATATATTAATCAAAACAAAGATGAATTATTTAAAGATAATTATGGAAAATATATTCTAATTTTAAAAAAAATTGTAAAAAATGATAATAATATTAATATACTAAGCGATGAAGGTATTTTTAATCAAATAAATTATGAATTCAATAGAAATTCAAAGTATTCAAGAAAAGTACTTTGTGAGAATAAAACTATGTATAATCAACTAATTTTAAAACTAGCAAATCAAGAAAGCGTTGATGAATCAATAATAAATCAATTAAAATGGTATGTATACAATATAAGAAATGGAAATTTAGATTCAGCATTTAATCATTTTCATAATTTATTTCATGAAGTTTGTAAGGAAAAATTTAAATTAGATGATGGTGCTAGTATTGAAAAAATATTACCAAAATTATATAAAAATGAGATTATAGGAAACAAAGAAGAAATTTTATTAAGAAAATTTTATGATAGAAGGAATTTCAATCCGGTTTCGCATCCAAGTAAAAATGGAAAAGCATCTGTAAAGATATCTAAAGAAATTCTGGAGGAATTTGAGGATGGCATTATAGAAATTATATTAAAAATAATGGATTAATAAAAGGCGAGAATCAACTCGCCTTTTGTTGTACAATTACTTTGATACTTTTTCATAAATTTGAAAAAGTATATAAAAATCCAAAGTTTTTTCAAAATTTTGAAAAAACTTTGGAAAATATATTTAATTAAATATCAAAACATCCACCAATCAACTGCACTCCATCAACAAATCCATTCCTATAATACTTCTCATTCCAATAGAAAATATAATCCATAAAATTCTCATCAAGCAAATCAAGTTGTTTCTTAACATACTTTTTATTCTGTTCTGGAACATTCTTCAAAATCCTCTCAGAAATCTCATCAAAATAAACAAAATGTTTTCTATCCTCATCACAAGTTAAAGAGCATAAATCATCCTCTCTAAACATTAACCAATCTTTCAAAATATCATCATTAACTTCTCTTAAATTATTCATAATCTAAATCCTCCTAAAAATTAAAAATTTTCATTTTCAAAAAGTATTGACAAGAGCAAAATTGTCACGAACATCCGTGCATTACCCATTGGGTAAAAATTGGGTAAAATAACTCCAAAAAACTACCTAAAAAAGCACAAATGTTCTGTAAATCAAAACTCTCGTAAATACTGAAATACCAACAAAAACTCTAATTTTCACAAAACTACAAAAACTGGTCAAACTGCCCTCATAACCCGAAGGCAAAATGTTATATAATTAAATCTTAAAAATTTGTTAAGTAATGATAACTGTACAAGTATTACAATTAAACTAGATAGAACTATCTAGTTTTTTACTTTTATTAATCTATCTAAAACATATATAACCCGATACTACAAAAAATAGTATGAAAAAACGAACATCGACAGGATTCGACAAAATAATTTAGCGTTTTATGATAATATGTAAATGAAATCAAAAAAGAAAGAGGTGAAGAGATGAGAGTAAAATTAGTATTTGAGCTAGAAAATAATATTCTTGATGAAAACTATAGGAAGCGGAATTCTTAGTTGGATCAAACATGCTGTTCAAGAGTATAATGAAGAGTTATATCAAAGTATGTATCATGAAAAAGATCCAATTAAAAAGACTTTTTGTTTTGCGCCAATTTTACCAAAGCCCAAATTTGATAATAATCAAATAGAGTTAAGTGGCAATTATATTCAAATTATTTTTTCTTTCTACAACTATAACTATGCTTTTCGTATCTATAACAGTTTTGTTGGTCAACTACATAAAAAATTTCATTTAAATAGAAATTCCATGACATTAATTCAAGCATACATTCTCCCAGAAGAAGATATCCAAACAACTAAAATAAAGATTAAATTAAGTAGTCCAATGATTGTTAGAAAACATGACAGAGAAACTAGAAAAGACACCTATTATTGTTTTGAAAGAGAAGATTTTAAAACATATTTAAACATAAATATTTTAGAACAAATGAAAGCAGAAGGTTTAGATGCTAGCCTATTAGATGGATTTGAGATTAAACCAATTCAAGCTAAAAAAGTAGTTATGCCAGTGTACGAAAAAATGATTGAGTGCTCTATTGGCTCTTTCGAATTAGTCGGAAAAAAAGAGTTGCTTAATTATTTATACCGAGCAGGAATGGGGGCAAAAAAAGGACTTGGTTTTGGAATGTTTAATTTAATTTCATAAAAAGAAAGGAGGAAAATTCTTGGAACAGAATAATACATTTACTTTACGATTAAACGATTTTCTATTTAACAGTGGAATTTTAGGATTCTATAAAGTATTAGAATATGCCGAGAAAGAAGATTTAGTAAAGATTCAAGCAAATCAATTAGTTGTTCAAAAAGAGGCATTAGAGGATTTTGCTACAAACTATGTTGATGCTATGGTTTATACCTATCAAAAAGATACTAGATGGAATCGTTTAGTCCAGAAGTTAAGTTATTTAGAAAATTTGGATTTGGAAAAAGAAGAAAGTAAGGAACAATTAAAAAATATAGTAGATGAAGTAAAAAAGGCATTTGAGAGTAAAAGCTATCAAGCAGCTTATGAAATTGTAAAACAGACAAAAGAGAATTCATATAATCCATATGATACAGTAGCATTTTTAAAACAAGAAAAAGAAATAGAAAAGCAAAGAGAACAACTAGTTCAATTGTTACAATTTCTAAAAGAACACAGACAAATTTATTGTATGAAAGACATCATGTACAATAAAATTAATGTTTTTTGGGAAAGCGTTTCTTTCCTAAATCGAAGTAATACACAAAAAGATATTATGCAGGAATATAAAACATATTTTGTTGATCCATTGGTTGGTTATTTAGAAAAACAAGGAAAAAGTGATTATCGTTGTATTCAATGTGGTAATTTAGTAAGTAAAAGTCAGTCCTATAGTATGGGATGGCTTAATGATGTAGGTGTGGACATAGCAAGAAAACAATCAGGCTTTTGGGAATATCATGCAGATACAATTTTATGTCCGATTTGTAATTTAATTTATTCTTGTGCCCCACTTGGCTTTTGTGTGATTGGATCAAATGGAGTGTTTGTGAATAATAATAGTTCTTTTGAAATGTTAAGGCAAGACAATAACATGACAGATTTAATAGAAGACATGGAGCAAACCATTAATGTTGGAAAAGTAATGCAAAAGGTCATTAGTAATTATTTAAATCAAAGTAATCAATTAGCTCTGGAAAAAAAAGAAATAAAAGAAATTGATAATATACAAGTTATTAAAAAATCAAAAGATAAATATGAGCTTAATACTATTTCAAGGGATAAATTAGAAATATTTCATAAAGCGCAAAAAGATTTTCAAGATTTAGTAAATCGAATGATTATTAAAGATAAGCAAGTGATCAATATTTATGATGTCGTGTTATCTAATTTCTTACAAAATAGAAATCAATATGAATTAATCAACTTAATTTTTCGAAATAGCATAAAAGAAAAACTATATGTTCAATATGTAGATCATATTTTAAATATACAAAGATATTGTATGGGAGGGATTTATGTGAAAAGTTTAAGAGAGAAAATGACCGAGATACGCAATGCAGGAAGGGCTTTAAGAAGAGAATATTATTCATCTGGGAAAAATGCCAATAAAGTAGAGACATATATTTATCAGTTATTAAATGCCATTAAGAAAAATAGTAAAGAGGAGTTTATTGAACTTGTTTATCGTATGTATTCTGGTAAAGCCTTACCTGCGACAGAGGCTTTTGAAGATTTAATGACAAATGATGCTGTTTTTCGTTTATTAGCTAATGAATATATTTTAGGATTAAAAACAGAAGAAAAAGTAGAAGAAGATAAAAATGAAGGAGGAATTAAGTATGAAGAATAAAGGTATTACAATGACACTTGTATTCGAAGGAGAAAGCTCAAATTATGGAGAAGGGTTTGGAAATGTGAGTAGCTTAAAAAAGATAACAAGACAAGGAGGAGATGCTTATTCCTATATCTCAAGACAAGCATTAAGATACAATATTGTAGAGCAAATGGGATGGAATAATACTCCAGTAGAAGCAAGCGGGAAAGGAGATAAAAAAGTAATTCAATTTGCACCACAAGCAACAATTCAAGATTATCCAGAAATTGATTTGTTTGGCTATATGAAGACAGAAGCAAAAAAGGATAAAAAAGATGACTCTACAGGAGCAACTACTCGTAATGCAGTTGTTCGATTAAGTAACGCTATTTCACTAGAGCCATATAACGCAGACACAGATTTTTTAACAAACTTAGGACTAGCTAATAGACTAGAGGCAAATGGTTCAATTGTACAAAGTGAAATTCATAAGTCTTTTTATAGTTATACTGTTACAATTGACTTAGAGGAAGTTGGTGTAGATAGAGAAATTAATTTACCAGAAGAAGAAAAGAAAAAAAGAGTAAAAGAATTATTAAAAACAATTCAATTCTTGTATCGTGATATTAGAGGAAGAAGAGAAAATTTATCTCCGATTTTTGCCATTGGTGGAATTTATGATAGAAAGACTCCATTTTTTGAAAATCGTATTTATTTAACACCAAAAGGAATAAAAGTTGAAGTATTAAAAGACATTTTATCATCTGATCCAGATATTGAAAAAAATACAAAGGTAGGATATTTAGATGGATCCTTTGCTAATAGTGAAGAAATCAAAGAAAAATTAAATACTATAAAAATAAATGAATTTTTTAATAGTATCATTAAAAAGATGGAGGAGGAATGCTAATTGAAAGCTGTTAAAGTAACTGCCAGACAGACTTTTGCTTCTTATCGAAAACCAACTAGCATGCAAATAAAAGAAACCTATCCTCTACCACCCTATTCTACCATAATCGGTATGATACATACTGCTTGTGGCTTTGAAAGTTATATTGATATGGATGTTAGTATTCAGGGAGAATATATCTCAAAGGTAAACGATCTATATACGAGATATGAATTTAAACCGATGTTTTATGAAAAAGGAAGGCATAGCATAAAAGTAGAGCAAGAGGGAAATAAAGCCACGGGTATATCTTATGGACCAGCTAATATTGAGTTATTAGTGGGGGTTAATCTTGTATTACATATTAAACCAAAACAAGAAGAAATGATAGAGACAATATATAACGGACTTCATAATCCTAAAAAATATCTAAGTCTAGGTAGATGGGAAGATTTATTAATCATTGAAAAAGTAAAAATGGTTGATGTTGAAAAAGTAACATTAGAACAAGAAACAGTATTAAAACATGATGCGTATATTCCAATTAAAAATGCAAGTGATTTTAATTCAAATGCAACAGTCTATAGACTAAATAAAAAATATGAAATTCATCCTAAAACAGGAATCCGTTTTTGGGATGAACAAATACAAGCAAGACATGCCAGTCGAAACTCTACTATTGATCAAGGTAGCCAAGTTTATCAAGATGAAGAAGAGGATTTGGTATATTTTGCATAGGAGAGAAAAATGGAAAATCAATATTTAGCTAAAAGTGGAGATAAAAATCATAAAGCAAAAACAATTCCAGAACATGTAGAAGATTTGTTAAAACAATATGACATCTTGTTTCAGCAATATCCCAATAGTATGGAAGAGGTAGAGAAAGATTTATTAAAAAAAGCTATCATCTACCATGATATTGGAAAAATTAATACAAAATTTCAGAATAAGTTATATAAACTATTAGGATTAATACCACTTATTGATAAAAATCCTAATTTAGAAGAAATACCGCATAATATGCTTAGCTGTTTTTTTATTAATGTAAAAGAAATAGAACAGCAATATGGAAAAGAATATGCACGATTTTTATTAAGTGCTATTTACTATCACCATGACAGAGAAAAGAAAATTCAAGATATTAATGCAGTAGAAGAGGATTTAAAAAATCAATCAAAATTCCTAAAAGACTTCTATTCTTTAAAACTAGATTTTATTCAGAAATATCCTGAAAGTTATTTATTAAAGCCAGATAAAATCGAGAATATTAATTTATTAAAAGATAAAAGATATATTCTTCTAAAAGGTTTTCTTTTAAGAATAGATCATATTGCTAGTATTGATGAAAAAAATGTGATAATTGAGATTCCCTGCTTAGAAGATGGAAAAAGTATTGAGCAAAAGGTTCAAGATTTAATTCAAGAGAAGTATCAGAATAAATATCATGAAGTACAACGTTTTCTACTAGAAAATCAAGAGGAAAATGTTGTAGTCATTTCTTCTACTGGTAGTGGAAAAACAGAAGGTGTCTTGCTATGGCTAGGGGATAAAAAGGGATTTTATACTTTACCATTAATGGTATCGATTAATGCCATGTATCAGAGAATTACAAAAGAAATCGGATATACAAAAGCTTTGCTTCTTCACTCCAATGCCTATACATTTTATCAAGAACAGCAAAAAGAAGCCCAAAATCAAGACTTAAATTTATACCAATGTGCAAAGGAATTAGCAGGACCTCTAACAATTACCACGGCTGATCAAATTTTTAAAATTGCTTTTCAATATAAAGGGTATGAAGAGATTTTATCTGTGCTTAGTTATTCCAAAGTAATTATCGATGAGATTCAAATGTATTCTCCAGAAATCATTTCATATATTCTAGTTGGACTAAGTTTGCTAACAAAAGTAGGAGGGAAATTTGCTATTGTAACAGCAACTTTCCCACCATTACTATTTCATTTTATGGATCGCTTGCAAATTCCATATAAAACACCAGGAAGAGCTTTTGAAGGTAGTGTTAAAAAAAGACATAAAATACAAGTTTGTTTAAAACAAGATGTTGATATCAACAAAATCAAAAAATTAGCAAAAGATAAAAAAGTTTTAGTCATTGTTAATACAGTAAAAAAAGCCCAACAAATTTATGAAAAATTAAAGGAAGAAAATGCCTATCTTTTACATGCACAATACTTAAAAAAAGATCGCCAAAAACTGGAACAAGCTATTTTAGACTTTGCAGGGAAAAATTCCCAAAATCAAAGCGGCATTTGGATTTCAACACAAGTTGTAGAAGCAAGTCTTGATATTGATTTTGATGTTATGTTTACTGAAATGTGCAGTATTGATAGTTTATTTCAAAGGATGGGAAGAGTTTATAGAAGTAGAGAATATGATAGGCAAGAGCCAAATGTGTATATTTATGATACTCAAAATGGAGTTGGAAATTTTATTGATTCAGAAATTTACCATTATTCCTTAAATGAAATAGAAAAGTATAGAGGTAAGCTTTTAACAGAAAAAGATAAACAAGATATGATTTTTCACATTTTTGATCTAGAAGAGAATAAAGAACTAAAAGAATCCAATTATTATGAAACGATCAAAAAAGAGATTGATATGTTAAAGATTGCAATTCCAAATGAAATTCAAAGAAGTAAAGTCCATCAGCTTTTTAGAAATCTTCAAACAGTAAGACTAATTCCAGATAATATTTATGAACAATTGGAGAGAGAAAATAAAATAGAAGAGTGGAAAAGTATATTATATAGTAATCAATCAATTGCAGAAAAAATGAAAGCTCAAAACGAAATTCTAGACTATACAATTTCTGTTCAATATTATGACAAAATTGAAATGGATAGAGAGCCATTATTTAATAATAACATTAATATTTACCGTACAAGATATCAATATGAATTTGATGACAAAATATTAAAAGGAAGAGGATTAGTTAGAGAAATAGAAAAAAATAAAAACATATGGTAGGTGATAAAAATGGATCATATTACAGGAATGATGATTTATTATTATTTTATATGCCAAAAGAAATTATGGTATTTTGTAAATGAAATTCATATGGAGCAAAATAGTCAATTAGTAGAGTTAGGAAGGATATTAGATCAGACAAGTTATGCAAGAGAGAGTAAACAAATTATGATTGATAATACTATTAATATTGACTTTATAAAAAATGGAGCTGTTTTACATGAAATAAAAAAGACAAAAGCAATTGAGGAAGCTGGAATTTGGCAAGTAAAGTACTATTTATATTATCTGGAAAAGAAAGGTGTTAAAAATTTACAAGCAAAAATTGATTATCCTTTAATTCGTGAGAGTAAACAAATCACCTTAGAAGAGGAGGATAGAAAAATTTTAGAAAATATAATAGAAGATATTAAAAAGATTAAAAAAATGGAAAAGCCGCCTGAACTAATACAACAAAAACAAATATGTAAAAAATGTGCTTATTTTGATTTTTGCTATATTTAGAAAGGAAGAAAAATGAAACAATCTTATTATCTATATAAAAGTGGAAGAATTGAAAGAAAAGACAATTCAATTGAAGTTGTTTATAAAGATCATGTAAAAAGATCAATACCAATTGAAAGAATTGAAGATCTATACATTATGTCAGAATTTGATTTTAATACAAACTTTATTAATTTTATTTCGAAATATGGAATTGTTTTACACTTTTTTAATTATTATGGATTTTATACAGGTTCATATTATCCAAAAGAGAATTTAGTATCAGGAAAACTCTTAATTAGACAAGTAGAAGCTTATACTTCTGAAGAAAAAAGAGTATCTTATGCCAAAGCATTTATTGAAAGTGCTTCCTATAATATTTATAGAAACCTTATATACTATCAAAATAGAGGAAAGGATTTAAAAGAAACAGTTAAGCAAATAGAGATGTTACGTAAAGAGTTAAACTATTGTAAAACAGTCAAAGAAGTTATGGGAATTGAAGGAAATATCAGAAAAGCATATTATGAATCTTGGAATACAATTATTAATCAAAATATTCAATTTGAAAAAAGAGTAAAAAATCCACCTGATAATGCGATAAATTCACTTATTTCTTATGTTAATACCCTAGTTTATACAAGAGTATTGAGTGAAATCTATAAAACACAACTAAACCCAACAATTAGCTATTTACATGAAGCATCTGAAAGAAGATTTTCATTATGCTTAGATATTGCAGAAATTTTCAAACCAATTATAGCTGATCGTTTAATTTTCTCAATGCTAAATAAAAATCAAATAACTGAAAAAGACTTTGAAAAAAATTTAAACTTTCTCTATATAAAGGAAAATGCAAGAAAAGAAATAACAAGAGAACTAGACGAAAGATTACAAACAAAAATTAAACACAAAACATTAGGCAGAGAGGTAAGCTATGAATATCTTATTCGATTAGAAATATATAAATTAATTAAGTCACTTATGGAAGAAAAACCATATGAAGGATTTAAGATGTGGTGGTAATAATGTATATTATTTTAGTGTATGATATAAATTTAGAAGAAAAAGAAGGACAAAAAGTACTTCGAAATGTATTCAAAATTTGCAAAAAATATTTAGTACATATACAAAATTCTACTTTTGAAGGAGAATTGCTAGAAACCCAATTATTAAGATTAAGTAAAGAATTAGAAAAACATATTAGAAAAGAGAAAGACTCTGTAATTGTATTTAAAAGTAGAAATGAAAAATGGTTAGAAAAGCAATTTCTAGGAAAAGTAGAAGATGATATAACAGATAATTTTTTATAAAATCTGTCGACCTCCAATCATGTAAAAAAGCCGTTAGATCGACAGATTAGAAAAAGCTTGATATATCAGGGCTTCTTAAAGAATTTAAAAATACCTTATTGATATATTCTAAGAAAATTACGAGATCGACAGATAGATATATTAAAAGCTAGATATATCAATGAATAAAATAGTACCAATTACAAATTAAATATACTAGAATGTAAATACTTTTTCTTTTAGCTCTGGTGGTATTTCTGTTGATAATTACAAATTAAATATACTAGAATGTAAATTCGAACATGCCTCTCATGTCTGTCACAATCGAAGTGATTACAAATTAAATATACTAGAATGTAAATTTTGTAACAGCTTTTTTAAAAATAGAAATTAATTTAATTACAAATTAAATATACTAGAATGTAAATATTCTATATATTTTTATAGTATAGTTGTTTAATACATTACAAATTAAATATACTAGAATGTAAATTTATTTTTAGAAACTTCAACGATGGGGACTCTCAGATTACAAATTAAATATACTAGAATGTAAATAAAGAACTAACAGAATATCCTGTAATATTTAATTTCATTACAAATTAAATATACTAGAATATAAATATAGAGTTGTAGTCAAATGATAGTAAAATTATATGTTAGACAATATCCAGAACATCCAGTATATGTTTATTATTAAAATAAAAAAAGTAGAAGTTAAAAATTATTATGAAAGCCTAACTGATTGTTCAATAAAAGCCCTAAGGATGTTATATTCTATGTGCAAAAATAACTATAAAATAATTTTAACACAATAAAATGGAAAAGATACAATTTAAAAAAATATATCGTTTTCGTTTGTTTACCTTGCCAAAAAATAAATTTGAAAATATAATAAAATGTATTGAAAAAAATTAGATAGTCAAGTATACGGAGTGTTGAAAGATGAAATTTAAAGAAAAAGTAAATAAACTAAAAAGTGAAATATCTGCTATATATATTGCATTAAAAGATAAAAGAACCCCCTTATATTCAAAAGTTGTAGCTGGAATTACAGTTGGATATGCTTTATCTCCAATAGATTTTATACCAGACTTTATACCTATATTAGGATATTTAGATGATATGATAATACTACCATTTTTAATAGTATTATCAATAAAATTAATTCCCACAAAGATAATGGAGCAAGCAAGAATTGAGGCTAAAAATATATGGAAAGATGGAAAGCCTAAAAAGTGGTATTATGCAATACCTATATTAATTATTTGGTTGGTTATAATTATATTTGTAGTGAAATCAATAATAAAATAAATAGCAATTTGCAAAATTAAAGTGAAAAGATAAAAGTAGATGAAAAAAGAATATATAAAGATGCTCTAATAAACAAAATAAATATGAATATACCAGAAGAAGTAGAATTTCAAAAAGTATAGGATGCTAGTGGATATAAGGTGACTTATTTATATAATGACCAAGAAAAAGTTATTGAAGGTTATAAAGAGGCTGATGGAATACAATTAGACCAATATATAAAGGAAAATGCAGATACAGAAGATATCTATTAATGGCTTATTGTTAATTTCATTGTAATGCTTTAAAATCCTTTACCCATTATAAATTTAATATGTTTAATAAAAGCCATAAAGAAAAAATAATTCGTAATACAAATTATAGGTATATATGATCAAAAGAAAAGATGAGTTACAACTCGTCTTATTTCAATTCTTCGATAAAAACTCTGGAGATATAATTGATTTAATTTTTTTATCAATTTTTTTGTATCACAAAAATATAATTACTTATCATGTTTAGAATACTTATTAAAAATTTATTTTCTAAATTGTTTCAAATTCTATATATTTTATTTAACATAGTTTTATCTCTTAATTTATATTACAAATTAAATATGTAAATCTGTATGCTATCTTTATAATATTTCCTTTTACTTCCCCCAAATAATATCATCTATATATTTTTTCATATTAAAATTTTTAAGTAGAAATAACAACATAAAAACTTAATGATTGACATTTTTCTACCTAAAAGCTAAAATTATCTATATATTTTTTATAGGAAATGATATAATGTATTTGATTTAGAGAAGATGAAATAATGGAAGGATGAAAAGCATGGGAAGCAACAAGTACGATGAGAGAAATACAGTAAATGATTTGACTGGATCAGAGTGGAAGTTTAGTACAAAGACAGTAATTAATAAACCCTATCCAATTAATATGCAACATAAACTAAGATCAGAGCATGGTGGTCAAAAACCTCCAGAGTTGTGCGAGGATTTGATTAAGATTTTTACAAAGAGAAATGATTTGGTTTTAGATCCATTTATGGGGGTCGGAGGAACTCTTCTTGGGGCTAGTTTGTGTGATAGAAGGGCAATTGGTATTGATATTAATAGTCGTTGGATTGAGATATATAAACAAGTAACAGAGTTGGAAAATCTACAAGAGCAAGTAACTATGGAGGGAGACTCTATGGTGAAGTTAGATGAAATTGAAAATGAGAGTGTGGATTTTATTTTAACAGATGTACCATATTGGAATATCGATACCTTAAAGAAAACAAGGAATAAAAAGATTAAACAATCCAAATTAAATGATTTTGAAAATCATACTCAGCAACAGACAAAAGAAGAGTGGCTAGAAGAGATGGTTAATATTTTAAAGAAGTCTGCAGAAAAGTTAAAAGAAGGAAAATATATGGCTGTTTTTATCGGTGATGTTTATCGAGAAAAGCAATATCATTTTTTATCAGCAGAGCTTGGACTTGAGTTGTCTAAGGTAGAGGGGCTTACTATGAAGTCTAATATTATTTGGGTGGATAATAGTAAATCTCTTCATGTATTTGGATATCCCAGAGCTTATGTTCCATCTATGATGCATCAAAATATTTTAGTATTTAGGAAGGAGACAATTTAATGCTTTCTAAAAAAGAATATCGATTTCAAGATCTGGAGATAGAACAAAATGAAAATGTCTTTTATGTATATGGCGATAATATGCAAGAGGCAATGCAAATTGTTTTTTGGCTAGAGGAATTTAATCCGGAGCTAAAGTTAATTCAAGTAGGATATATGGGAATATCAAATTATGTTAGAAAGTATAAAGTGCAGGGAAAAATTTATACTTTTATTATGACATCCTATTATCGTAATGGAAAGATTCCCGATGCTGTAAGAAATTTAGTTAAAGAATTGGACAAGCCAGATGCAATTGTATATTCGTTAAAAGAAAAGAAAGTATTATTTGGTGTTGAAAATACAGTAAGTACTCTTGCTGGAAATGCTACATGGCAAAGAACAGGAAGAGCAATTAACTTCTTGAAAAACAATATTCCATTTGTTTTTTGTTCTTACTATAGTAAATTAGACAAGTCAGCATTAGAAAAATCCAAGAAAATTCCTCCACCAAGAAAACCAGGAGCTTTATTTGTTATTTTATATCTAGCACTTACTTTGAAATATTCTACACCTGCTTTAATTGCTTTTTATGAACATGAAGATTTAAAACAAAACATGAATCCAGAGAAGAAAAATAAGGATTGGAGAGAAGACGTTTTTCAATATTTATATGCCCTTATTATGAAGGATGGTAGAAGAGAGAAAAAAGAACTAGCTGAATGCTATAAAAATATGAAAGATTACTATTTTGCAAGAGATAAAATAGAATCAACAAAAGAAGAGTTTGGAGAAAGCAATTTAAAATACATTAAAAACTTTCGATTTGAAAAAAACATTGTAAAACATATAAAAAGAAAAAAGAATAAACCACTATTTCAAACTCCATTAGAATTTACTTGGAAACCCAAAAATGGAGAAGAGCTAATTCACACGATGTTTCCTGATGTTACATTTTATCAGTTATCTAAAAACTGTAAAGCAGGAATCACATTTGAAACAGAAAAAATTATAGAGATTTGCAATGCTAGATCCAGCCATAAGGGATATTTTCAAGATTCCATTAAAGAAAATATGCCAACTGTCATATTACCAATTAAACTAACCAAAGGAGAAACCAGACAATTTACAGATGATCCATATAATGGGGAAATTCCAGCTTTTTCAGAACTATATCAACAATCTTTTGAAAAAGTAAACATTATAATTTTGCTAACCGATCACTCTAAAGAAAATGAGTATGAGGTTGAAAAGGCAAAGGGAAGAAAGGTGTATAAAGCAATTTCAAAATATGCGAGTATTGTGATGGACAAAGATTATTCTGTTTTCCAAAGGTATAGTGAACAAGCAATTTTAGACGAAAAAGGAAAGTATGAGAAGACAAAAATAACAGAAGATAATATAACTTGTTTTTTTGAGACAATTTTAAAACTAGAAAATATAGTACCAACTTTTATAAATCCACCAGGAGGAAGCTGGTCTGATATGCATTTATATCCAACAGATGAATTTTATTATTATAACAGAAATGATGAAAGAGCAGATATTGCATATTATAGGCCAGAGACGAACACATATTATGTGGGAGAAAGTAAAGATAATAGTAAGAGTCTAGAAAAGACATTAAAGCAAGAAGAACGAAAAGTAGAGACAATCACAAAGATTATTAAAGAGCATATTCATTTACCTGAAATTCAATACAAAAGATTTGCTATTTTTAATGGAAATACAAACGATGCAGAAAAAATATTACAAGAATCTAATTTTCATTATGTTGTTGTAATACAGGAAAATGACAAAGAAGTAAAATTAACAGTAGTAGAGGGAAACGATGAAATACATAGGAAATAAAACAAGATTAATTTCATTTATCGAAGATTGTATGAAAGAAAAACAAATAAACTATCAAAATCAAGAAGTAGTTGACCTATTTTCTGGTTCTGGGAGTGTTAGTGAGTTCTTTTTAAAAAATAACTGCAAAGTATATTCTTGTGATAATATGAACTATGCCATTGCAGAACAGTATCGAAAACTTTACTTTAGGAAAGAACCTACTTTTGAAGAAATAGAAAAAGAAGTACAGTCTAACAAATTAGATGATGTTTTAAAATATTTAAACTCTTTGTCTGGGGAAAAGGGATATTTCTATGACAACTACTGTGAAGAAGGTTCTTATCAAAGAAGATATTTTACAGTAAGTAATGCAATGAAAATAGATGCTATACGAGAAAAAATAGAAAATTGGAAAACCTTGTTGCCAGTAGAAAAATATCAATTCCTATTAGGTATTTTAATGAATGAAGCAGACTTTGTCTCTAATACAGCAGGGACATATGGTGCATATTTAAAAATATGGAGAAGTATGGCTTTAAAAGAATTAACCATGCAAAAGCCAGAGTTTATTCAAACAGGAGAAATAGAACTTTTTACAGATGACGTAATTCATTTTACAGAAAAGATGAAAAAAGTAGATATTGTCTACCTTGATCCACCATATAATACAAGACAATATGCAGCAAATTTTCATGTGCTGGAGAGTATTGTAGTATATGATAAACAAGAACTAAACGGAAAAACAGGACTACGTGAATATTCAAAACAGAGATCAAACTTTTCGATTAAAGCTAATGTAGAAAAAGAATTCGAAAAACTGATTTTACAAATTAAAGCCAGTTGGATTGTTATGAGTTATAGTACAGAGGGAATTTTGGAAAGAGAGAAAATAGAAGAAATATTAGCTAAAAAGGGGATTGTGACAACATTTGATAAAAATTATCGAAGATTCAAAACAAATGCATGGACAGATAAAAATACTAACTTAAAAGAGCTCTTATTTATCTGTGAGTGTAATTAAAATCAGTGATTTTACTTAAGAATATTGAGTTGTAAATGATACAGAATATATGATGTTTTTAGAGAAAGAGGCTGTATATTAAATTTAATATTTTAGAATGTAAAGCAAGTTGCGATTGCTCAAAAGTATTTTAGATTGGATGTAAATGTAAATATCATAGAAAAATGGAGAGAAAATGAAAGAGCTAACAAGAAGAGATTCAATTTCCTTAAATGGCGAAGAAATTGAATTTTATTATACAAAAAAGAAGATGAAAAACATTAATATTCGAATCAAGAAAGATAACCAGATTTATGTTTCTATGCCAAAGTATGTTTCAATTGATGAGGTAAAAAGATTGCTAATTTCTAAAGCAAACTGGATTATGAATATTCGAAGAAAATATGAAGAAGTAGAGTCTTTAAAAGAAAATAAGGTTTTAGAAAACGATGCAAAAGTATATCTATTAGGCTCTGTTTATTTAATTTATTTAGTTACAGCAAATCAAAATGAAATTAAACTGCAAGATGGTAAAGTTGTTTTTTATCTAAAACCAGAACGCATTTATGACGAAAAATATAAAGAAAACTTGTATAAAAAGTGGATAACAAATCTGTTAAAAGAGGAAATTTGTGGATATGTAAATGATTATTGTAATCTTTTAAAAACAGAGAAAATTCCTGTACCTGAAATTGTAATAAGGCAAATGAAATCCAAATGGGGAAGTTGTATGCCAGCAAAGAAAAAGGTAACATTTAATTTAAGTTTAGCAAAAGTTCCACAAAGTTGCATAGAATATGTGGTGCTTCATGAACTTTCTCATTTCAAATATCAATCTCATGATAAAAAGTTCTATCAATTTGTTGAACAATATATGCCAGATTGGAAACAAAGAAGAAAACTTTTAAATGACATTTATTCAAAAATCGTTTAATTTTTGAATTTTTTCTTTTCTTATGGAAATAATAGAAATATAAATTAAAATAAAGGAGAGAAAAATGGAAGAGAGATTAGAAGAATTAAATCGCTTTTTAGCTAATTTGAATGTTTTTTATCGTAAGCTTCAGAACTATCATTGGAATATAGAAGGAGAAGATTTTTTTGAAGTTCATGCAAAATTAGAGGAATATTATGATGAAGTAAATGAGCAAATTGATGAGATTGCAGAACATATTTTGACGTTAGATGGACAGCCTTGGGGAACTTTAAGGGATTATATTGAAAAAGCTACTCTTGAAGAGGCAGAAAACAAGAAAATTACATCTAGTAAAATTTTTAAACAACTTATAGAGGATTTAGAATCTTTAAGAGCACAAGTTCTTTCTATTAAGAAAAAAGCAGAAGTAGCAAATGATTATGGAACCTCTAGTTTAATGGATGAATATATTTTAGATTATGAAAAGAAATTATGGATGTTACATCATGTAACCAAATAGCAAAAAAAGATACGATATTAGTTTATCGTATCTTTTTTACATCCCAAAGATTCTTCCTAATTGAATAAAGAAAGCTTGCCACCAAGGTGCTGAATATCTAGGCTTTAGATGTTTGGTTTCTACTGCTTTTATATATTTTTGAATAATCGAGTGATAAGGCTTTTGTTCTAAAAAGTTCCAGACTCTTAATTCTCTTTTTTGAATTTTGTAAACAACGGAAGAAAAATAAGAATTACTTTTCATCCATGTATATTTTTTCTCGTTATTTTCTTTATTAAATCCAGTTGCATAAGCTCCAGGCTCAATAATGCCAATTTCAATTTTCGCATCAGGAAGATAGGATACTTCCCATCTTAAACAAGTTGCAAAAATCTCAATAGCTGCTTTAGAAGCACAATAAGGAGATAAAAATGGCATAGGAATTCTTCCTGCTAAGGAAGATAAAAATATAATACGACCTTTTTTCTTTTGCTCAATCATTGGTTTTAAAGCTGTTTGTAGGACAGAAAAATTACCAAAAAGATTGGTATCAAACACTTGACGAATGCGCTCTAAATCAATTTCGGCTAACGAACCAGAATCTCCAATAGCACTATTTAAAATTAGTACATCAATATCATATTGTAATACTTTTTGTACATCTTGGGGATTTTGTACATCTAGCAAAAATACCTCCATATTCAAATTTTCTTTTTGAGAAATCTCTATTAAAGGATCCATTTGTGAAGGATAATAAACAGTTGCATAAATCCTATGCCCTCTTCTAGCTAAGCTAATGGCAGCCTCTTTCCCAAGACCAGAGCCAGCACCTGTAATCAAAACTTTCTTTCTTTCCATTTTATCACCTAAAAGTAGTATATGGAAAAAAACAAAAATTACTCTAGCCAAGTGCAATGTCCAATATCATCATGATTAAAAATCCAATCAAAACGCTCCAAGTTCCAAAATGACTGTGCTCTCCTAGATGCGCTTCTGGAATTAATTCTTCTACTACAACATAAATCATAGCACCTGCTGCAAAACTTAAAAACCAAGGCATTAAAGAAACAACACTACCAGCAACTAAAACAGCAAGAACACCAAAGATAGGCTCTACAATACCAGATAAACTGCCATAGGCAAAAGCTTTTAAATTTGAGCAACCCTCCCCCTTTAAAGGAAGAGAAATAGCAGCACCTTCTGGTAGATTTTGAAGGCCAATTCCAATCGCTAAAGCAAAAGCTGCGGCTAAACTAAAAACCTCATTACCAGTGCCGGCAAGAGAAAAAGCAAGGCCAACAGCCATACCTTCTGGAATATTATGAAGAGTTACTGCGAAAACTAACATAGTAGTACGTCTAAAAGAAGATTTCAAACCTTCTGTCTTTTTAGTTCCTGGGTGCAAATGAGGAATCAGTTGATCTAAGAAAAATAAAAATAGACAGCCAAGAAAAAATCCACCTGCAGCAGGAATCCATTTTGAGCCCCCTTGTGCTTCTGAAAATTCCATAGCAGGAATAAGAAGTGAAAAAACAGAAGCTGCAATCATAATACCTGCTGCAAACCCAAGAAATATTCTTTCACTTTTTTTACTAACTCCTTTTCGAAAGAAAAAAACACTTGCAGCTCCAATACTAGTACCCAAGAAAGCAATTCCAGTACCGAGAAAAACATAAGTAAGATTTGATGACATAGAAATCATTTCTCCTTTTATTATTTTTTCTTTATTTTATCACAAAAGAAGAAAAATTATCGATTGATTTAAAACTTTATATCTTTTTTAGTTAAAGCACCAGATAGGAAAATAAAGCATAAGTAAAGAAGAATAAATATAGTAATTTTAAGAACTAGGCTAACAAAAGAGTTGATCATAAAAAATGAAAAGCTTTGTAATAAAAAATAAGATAATAAGATAGAGGCAAAAGGTCGAATTAGGAAGTTCCAAATGTCAAAATGAAATTTTGTTATATGATATAACTGCTGAATACTAATACTAAAATTTAGAATTTCACTGATAAAAATCATAATTACATAGCCATAAATACCAAAGTGTGGTACAAAAATTAAAATAGCTAAAATACTTGTGAATAAATCTAAAATATTACAAAACATAACACTTACTTGTTTATTTAATCCTTTTAAAATACTATCAATAATATTATCTAGATACATAAGTAAAATTAAAGGGCATAATAGTAAAAGAAAAGGAGAAGATTCATTACTATAATAAATTGCAACTGATAGTTCTTGAGAGAAAAAAAGAAAAATACCAATTACTCCAA
The DNA here is from genome assembly GCA_021769225.1 of Erysipelotrichaceae bacterium. Lineage (GTDB taxonomy): Bacteria > Bacillota > Clostridia > TANB77 > CAG-508 > JAETTH01. Next base: position 7,936 of record JAETTH010000008.1, on the reverse strand, counting down.
TGGAAAAAATAGAGGTTATCTTAAAAATTCGTTGCAAAATTTTTTGGATTCCAATCATATCTTGTTTTACATAATAGTAAGAAATTTCAGGAATTAACAAACTACTAAAAGAAGCAATAAAAGACATCGGAAAATTAAGAAGAGGCATAACCATCCCTTGAATAATTCCATATTGCGCCAGTGCAGATTCACAAGATAGGCCAGACTTTTCTAGATTATGAGGAATGATCATTTGCTTTATGGTAGATAAACCAGAACGAATATAGGAAGTAATAGCAACAGGAAAAGAGATCTTGGCTATTTCTTTGGCATAACTTTTTTGAGCAGTTTTTTGGTGATATCTTCTTTTATCAAGTAGATAAAGGAAATAAAGAAGGCTAAAAGAGCAAATCTCAGAAATACAGTCACCTAAAATTAGGGCAATACAAGCAAATTCTACTCCTTTTGGAAGAAGAATCGTAAGTAGAAAAACGGTAGCACCTATTTTAATAAAAAGTTCTAAAATTTGTGTAATCGCTGTTTTAGAAACTCTTTTTACTGCAGAAAAATATCCATTAATAGCAGAAGACATTGAAATAAAAGGAAGTCCAATTGCGATAATATAGAAAGGAGTAGTAGATATTTTTCCATGTAACCAATATTTTGAAATAGGAGAGGAAAATAGAATTAGTAAAGTGCTAGCACAAATACCAAGAATAAGGCTATAGCTAATACATTGTTTCATTGCCTTTTTTGCTCCACCAATTTTGTCTTTTGCAAATTCTTCTGCCACAATTCTAGTAGAAGCCAGATTAATGCTGGAATTAGCAACTGTTACCCAAAATAAATAAACAGACATAATTAAACTAAAAAGTCCAATTCCTTCTGCTCCAATGATATTGGTAATATATACATTAAAAGATAATCCAATTACTTTTAGAAAAAGAGATGTAAAGGTAAGTAAAATTCCATTTAACAAAAATACACGAATCTTTCTCAAATTTAATCACCTTAATTTAGAGTAAAATCTATCCTAAACTATATGCAATAAGAAAAGAAAAAATGAAATGGATAAGAGAAAATAAGAAGAATAGGAAAAGAAAAACTGCATAAAATAAAGCAAGAGGAGGAATAAAATGATTAAGAAAATACCGCTACCATATTCTTTTGATGCTTTAGAACCATATTATTCAAAAGAAACTTTGGTGTTACACTATGATAAACTATACCAAGGTTATGTAGATAATACCAATAAAACAGAGGAAAAGTTAAATTTAGCAAGACAAAATCATGATTTTGAAAATATTAAATGTTTAGAAAAAAACTTAAGCTTTTTTGGCTCAGGTGCAATTTTACATCAATTGTTTTTTGAAAATTTAGCACCCAAAAATGACTCAAAGCCAGATGAAAACTTAATGCAAAGAATTAGGCAGGATTTTGGAAGTTATGAAACTTTTCAAAAACAATTTAATGAAGCGGCTAAAGCAGTAGAAGCGTCTCGGATGGTGCCTTTTAGTATATGTTCCTAATTTTCAAAAATTAGAAATTCTACAATGTGAAAAGCATCAAAATTTAACATTATGGGGATGTCAAGTATTACTTGTTTTAGATATGTGGGAACATTCCTACTATTTACAATATCAAACAAAGAAGGATGAGTATATTCAAAATTACTGGAATATTGTAAATTGGAATGTTGTAAATAAAAGATATCATAACCTTGTATAAAAGCACCAAAGGCCTCTTTTCTCATATAATGATTATAGAGAGAAAGGAGGTTTTTTTATGAATCATCAAAAACGAAAATATATCTTTTTTTGTTTAGTATTTCTTGTTATTCTTAATATTTCTAGTCTTTCTTTTGCATTTGGTCCATCAGATAGTAATTTATATGATGGAATTGATGTAAGTGATTACCAGGGATATATTAATTATACAGAAGTAAAGCAAGCTGGAATTGAAGTTGTATATATTCGATCAAGTGAAGGTTTTGATTATGTGGATAGTCAATTTGAAAACAATTATCAAGGTGCTAAGGAAAATGGATTAAAAGTGGGCTTTTATCATTATGTGACTGCAACAGATGTTTTGCAAGCAAGGGAACAAGCAGAATTTTTTGCAGATACTATTTCTGGAAAAGAGTCAGATTGTATGTTAGCAATGGATTTTGAAAGTTTTGGAGATTTAAGTAGAGAAGAAATTATTGCCGTTTCTAATGAATTTATTAATACACTAAAAAATGAAACTGGACTTGAAGTTGTAATTTATAGTGATCAATCAAATGCAAGTTCAATACTTGGACAATTAAATTCTTATCCTCTTTGGATTGCAGAGTATGGTGTAGAAAGTCCATATCCTGTAGGATATTGGGATAGTTGGGTTGGATGGCAATATACCGATGAAGGGAATATAGCTGGAATTGAGGGAAATGTAGATAGAGACTATTTTACAAAGGATATTTTTTTATCTGAAACTCCAAAGCCAGAGCCTGAGCCAGAACCAACAAATCCTCAATACATTATTGTACAATATGGGGATACCTTAAGTCAGATTGCTTATCAATATGGAACAACGGTAGCAGAACTTGTAAGATTAAATAATATTGCAAATCCTAATTTAATTTATGTTGGTCAAAGAATTTATCTGCCAAATGGAAGTGATGAAGGAAATAGTGGGGGTAATACGATCCAATATACGGTTCGTTATGGAAATACTTTAAGTCAGATTGCTTATCAATATGATACAACAGTAGCAGAGCTTGTAAGATTAAATAATATTGCAAATCCTAATTTAATTTATGTCGGCCAAATTCTTACTATTCCATCTAGAAGTTCATCTAGTGGAAGCAGATATATTACTTATCGTATTGTATATGGAGATACCCTTTGGGGAATTTCTAGAAGATATGGAACAACAGTAGCAGAGCTTGTAAGATTAAATAATATTACAAATCCGAATCTAATTTATGCAGGAGAAACCTTAAAAATACCAAGATAACAAAATGTCATAAAAACTTAATATTTGAAAGAAATGCTGAAAGAGTAAGGGAAAATGGAATTTTGACTAAGATGAGGAAAAAAGAGAAAAAGAATGTATTGAAAAAAGAAAAGACATATGCCATAATATAAATAGTGAAAATATCAAAAGAAAAATGGAGGAGTGAAAATGAAAAAAGTAGTAGCAATTATGATGGTTATCATCTTAAGTGTCATGCTAACTGGAATTACCTTTGCAGTAGGCGAAACTAATTTTGATGTAGAATTAGTACCAAATAAAACAACTGTAAAGCAAGGAGACACTGTTGAGATTTCTGTAAAAATAAAATCATTAACAGATGTTGGAGAAGGAATCAATGCTTTTATGGGAACATTCTCTTATGATACAACTAAGTTTGAAGCAATTACTTCATCAAACATTGCATCACAAAATGGATGGGGAACTCCTGAATACAATGATGTAAATGGAAAAATAGTTGTAGAAAAAGGAAGTTATGTAAATACAGAAGAAGTAATTTTAAAAATTACTTTAACAGCAAAAGAAAATGCAACTTTAGGAGAAACAACATTTAGCTTTACAGATGCAGAAGCTTCTAATACAAACGACTATTTAGGAAAAGAAGCAAAGCTAAAAGTAACAATCTCAGCAAAAGATCCAGAAAGTCCAGTTCAAAATGAAGTAGGAAATACAACAACCAATACAACAACTAATACAACAACCAATACTACCAATACAACTAACACAACAAATATTCTTAACACAACCAATACAACAAACAAAGTAACCAATACCGCAACATCTGATATACCACATGCTGGATCAGATAGTGTTATCCTTATTTGTATGATTGCTTTTGTTATCATTGGTGGGGCTGCATATATTAAATATAGAAAAACAATTTAATCATCATAAATTAGTAAAGTAAAATATGAATTGAAATGATTAAGTAAAGTAAAAAGTATGAAGAAAAAGTTTTTTCTCCATACTTTTTTTCTTTTTTCTTTTGTAACAAAAATTTAATATAACTCAAGGAAAAATGACCAGAAATGTAGATCCGTAAAGGGAAAAAAGACATAAATTTGTAATAAAGCTTAAGTAGACTTTTAACCTATTGAAAAAAGGGAAAATTTGTAGGAGAATGATAGTAGGAAAAATAGAGATTTTAAGAAAGGAGTTAGGAAATGAATCGAAGAAAAATACAAGCACTTGCCATTGTTGTTATTATACTGTTGCAACTGATTTTACCAATTTTTCCTAATATCTCATTTGCACAAGTTATTCATAAGACACAAAATGGGATTACCTTTGAGATTGATACTGATTTAAATACGGCAAGTGTTTATCAATATGAAGGAACTGAATCAGAAATTGTTATTCCTGATATGATTGATAGTTATCCAGTTACCCAGGTTGGAAATGGAGCTTTTTATTCTTGTAGTACAGTTGTAAAAGTTACTCTTCCTAGCTCTATAACACAGATCCGAGAAATGGCTTTTGCTAATTGTACAAGTTTAACAACTTTAGTGTTACCAGAAGGAATTAAATCAATTGAATATAATGCGTTTAATGGGGCTAATAATTTAGCAACCATTACATTACCGGCATCAGTAGATGATGTAAGCGGAAGTGCTTTTTCGGGAAGTGGATTAAAAGAGATTTTAGTAAATGCGAATAATCAAACATATATAAGTGAAAATGGTGTGTTATATAACAAAGCAAAAACAACTTTGATTCGATATCCTGAACAAAAACAAGGGAATACTTTTGCTGTAGCAGATACTGTAACAAAAATTGGAGAAGAAGCTTTTAGAAATTGTTCTAATCTTATTTCGATTCAATTACCAAAAAGTTTAACAACGATTCAAAATAATGCTTTTTATGGATGTCGTTATTTAAAAAATATTACTTTGCCAAGTGGTTTAACAACCTTAGGATTAGGAGCTTTTTCAAATTGTACTAGTTTAACTGAGATTCAAATTCCAAGTGGTATTGCAACGATTGATAAAGAGACATTTTTAAACTGTACAAGTTTAGCAACTGTTACTTTTTCATATGGATTACAAGAAATTGGGCTTAATGCTTTCTTAAATTGTAGTAACTTAAATCATGTTGTGCTACCAGGAAGTGTAACCAAAATTGATAGTATTGCTTTTGCAGAGTGTAGTAATTTAAGCTCTATTTTAATTCCTACTAGTGTAAAAACAATCGGAGCGAGTGTATTTGAGAGTTCAACTAATGTAACAATTACATGTGCACAAAATAGCCCAATCTATAACTATGCTGTTCAAAATGGTATTGCTTACCAAATTGATGCTACTTTACCAAATACAACTGTAAGTTATAGTAATACAAATCCAACACAAGAAAGTGTAACAGTAACCATTACATCAAATGAAAAACTTCAACCATTAGATGGATGGACGATTTCTCAAAATGAACTTTCTTTAACAAAAACTTATACAGACTCTATGAGTGATACTGTAAAAGTAAAAGACTTAGTAGGAAATATAAAAGATACTATAGTAGATGTTACTAATATTGATCGCATAGCACCAGAATTAACTATTCGATATTCTGAAATTGATGATACTCAGAAAATTACAGTAATGATTACTGCAAATGAAGATATTAGACAAACAGAAGGATGGACACTATCAGAGAATAATAGAACTCTTTCAAAAGTTTATCGAAATAATGTGGTAGAAAATATACAAGTACAAGATATTGCAGGAAATATTACACAAGTAGAAATTCGTGTAGAAAATATTGATGAGACAGAAATGATGGCAACTGTTATGTATAGTACACAAGATTTAACAAATCAAGATGTAGAAGTAACGATTACATCAAACAAAAAATTAAAAGAGCTAAGTGGTTGGAAGTTATCAGAAGACAAATTAACATTAACAAAAACATATACTGAAAATGTACAAGAAATGATTACAATTACTTCACTAGCAGAAAAAACATTACAATTAAATATTTTAATTGAAAATATTGATCATATAGCACCAGAGGTAGAAGTAAGGTATTCAATTACTGAGCCAACAAACCAAGATATAACTGTGACAATTATAGCAAATGAAAAAATACAAGGAATTTTTGGATGGATAACTTCAGAGGATGAAACATCTTTAACCAAAACTTATAATACAGGAGCTAAAGAAAGTTATATGATATCTGACTTAGCTGGAAATGAAACAAATATTAAGATTGACACTACATATATTGATAAAAAAGCCCCAACTGTTCAAGTTCTTTATTCAACACAAGAAATGACAGGAGATTTTGTAAAAGTAGGATTAATATCAGATGAAAAGGTTCAGCCAATAGAAGGCTGGGATTTATCAGAAGATGGGCTTACCTTAACAAAAGATTATTACCAAAATAAACGAGAAACTCTAGTAGTAAGAGATTTAGTAGGAAATGAAACACAAATTGATATATTAGTAGCTAATATTATCACTCCAATTATTAATATTAAATATTATGAAGTAACCAAAGATAATTGCATTATTAAAATCAATCCAAATACAACCTATAGTAAGTTTAAAGAAGCATTAGATATCAACACAGAGTTTTATGTACAAGAAGGGGAAACTAAAATTACAGATACATCTCTAATTAAAACTGGGCAACAATTAGTGGTTGCTAATAAAATTATATATACTTTAGTAGTAACAGGAGATTTAAATGGAGATGGCAAACTAAAACTTAGTGATTTATCTGCTATGAAGATGCATTTAGTAGGAAGAACATCTTTAGAGGGAGCATATCTAAAAGCTGCAGATTTAAATTATGATGGAAATGTTAAATTAAGTGATTTATCAAAAATTAAAATGGTACTAGTTGGAAAAGATTCCATTTAAGGAGGAGATTTTATGAAAATACATAAAAAAAGAATAATTAGTTCTATACTCTTGCTATTTATATTAATCAGTATCTTTTCTCCTTATGTATTAGCTGCTGATATAGGATTTGTTCTTACTGTAGACTATTCACCGAATAAACCGACTTATGATAATGTTAAAGTAACCATTTCTTCCAATAAAACATTAACAAAAATAACAGGATGGATTTTATCAGAAGATAAAAAGAGTATGTATAAAATCTACAATGATAATATGGAAGAAAACATAACAGTAGAAAGTACAACTGGAGAATCTTCCAATGTTACAATTCAAATTAACTATATTGATCGTAAGTCACCTCAATTAGAAAATAGTATTACTAAAAATGCCAATAATACAAAGGCTTTTGTAACAGTAAAAGCAAATGAACCATTGCAAGAAGTGGTTGGCTGGACTTTATCAGAAGACAAAATGACTTTAACGAAAACATATGTTAAAAATATGGAAGAAATTGTAGAGATTAAAGATTTGGCTGGAAATATTACAAGTTTACATGTTACAATTAATTATTTAGAGGAAAGTATTTCTTCTAGTTATGAAAGAACATCAGATGATTGTTTAATTAAAATTAAGCCAGGTACAACATATGCACAATTTAAACAAAATATTGAAGAGAAAATAGAATATACCGTCTTAGATGGAACAAGAGAATTAACAGATAGTGATATTATCAAAACAGGGCAAATAATGAGACGTACTAATGGAGAAGATTATACCATTGCTGTAACAGGAGATCTAAACGGAGATGGATATCTTCGATTAAGTGATTTGGCAATTCTTAAAATGGCCTTAGTTGGTAAAAAGGAATTGAGTGTTGTCTATCTAAGGGCTGCTGATCTAAATTATGATAATCGAGTAAAATTAAGTGATTTATCCAAAATTAAAATGGTGTTAGTAGGAAAAGAGAATGTTTAAAATAAAAAAGTAAATAAAATGGTAAATTGTAAAAGTAAGATATAGTTTGTAAAACTAACGTCTATTGTAAGATTAATATCTAAAAATAGGCGTTTTTTTGATGTCAATATATTGAAAAAGTGATTAAATTAGTG
>JAETTH010000007.1 GCA_021769225.1 Erysipelotrichaceae bacterium | reverse complement strand
TTTTGTGTAGGTTGTCAATTCACATTGTATTGGATTATCTATGTTTTTTCAATATTTAATTTTAAAAATGTAGACAAAATTTTTTTATCTTTTGCCTACATTTATTTTACACTTACGTTATTTTACAAAATTTCCTTTTCTTTTTGATTTCTTTATGCTATATTTACTAGTATCCTTTTGATGAAATTTGGAATATATTATATAGATAATTACCATTTTTTTTGCATTTCTTTTTTGTAGAAGAAGTAGTATAATAGATATATATGGCAGGGGGTATTTTAATGAAGTTTGAGAAAATCAGTGAGAATAAAATAAGAATTACTTTAAATATAGAAGATCTAAAAGAAAAAGATATTGATTTTCATTCTTTTATGAGTAATTCCATTGAATCCCAAGATTTATTTTTGGATATGCTTGATCAAGCAGAAAAAGAAGTTGGTTTTGTTACAAAAGATTATCGTGTGATGATTGAGGCATTAGCTATGTCTAATGGTAATTTTGTTCTTACAATTACTCGAATGATCCCTGATGTAGCTGAAAAGCCAAAGAGAAAAAAGGTTGCCATTAAAAGAAAGCATTCTCAAATTACAGAAGGGCTCGCCATTTATCGTTTTGAAACTTTTGATGATTTTTGTATGTTTTGTCAGTCCCTTAAATTTTCTTTTCAAACGAATTTGACTAGTCTTGCTAAGAAGAATTCTTTGTACATATATCAAGATCAATATTACTTAGTTTTTGAAAATATTAATCTAGAGTGTAGTAATATTAAAAGTTTTTATTCTGCTATTACAGAGTTTGCTTATTTTGTTAATCACTCTGATTTATTTGTTCGAAAACTTTGTGAATATGGTAAAATTTTAATGAAGAATAACGCGATTAAAATTTGTAATAAACATTTTAGTGAAAAATAAAAAAGGAGTATTTGTTTTTAATACTCCTTTCTCTTTTACCTTTTTATTTTGTTTTAATTTAGAAAAAGGATTTCTTAGTTTTCTAAGAAATCCTTTCTTTTATTTTATGGTATTCCAACAGTTTTACTTCCATTAACCCATCCAATATTGTTATTACACCATGTAACATCTGGTTCTCTTCCTGCTCCGAAGGCGGCAGTTAAGTCAACTACTGTAATATTCGTTAAGTTTGTCCATTGTCCTACATGGGCATAGTTTTGTCCAATACTCATTGTATGAGTTCCTGTTGAAGGAGGTGTAAAGATTGTAGTATTTGTCACCCATCCTCCTGCTCCAACGGTGAATTCAACTCCAGCGAAGATGAAGTATTTTTGGATTGCTAATTGTACTGATGTCTTACCACTTACATTGATATAGTATTTATGACTAGCATCTAGCCAAATTCCTTGTGTTGCTACTGCATTTCCTGTACTATACCACATACTTAATTGTTTACTTGATCCCCATCCAATATCATTGTTTTGAACTTGATAGTTATTACTACTTAAGTTCCATCCATTAACTCCGTTTTCAAATCCACTATTTGTTACTAAGTTTGTAACAGTTGCTGATGTTTTTCTTCTTATAATATATGCATTACTTGATGCTCCTACGTTTCCTGCATGGTCTACTGCTCTAATATAGAAGGTCCATTCTCCATCCCAACTAATTACCCATGGATTTGGTACGTCGTACCATCCACTTGAACCATTATGTGAACATTGATATTTAGCAACGCCAAAGTTATCAGATGCACTAAATGATTGTGTTACATTTCCTTTTGTCCAACTTCCACTTGAGTATCCATTTAGGTTAACAGATACTTTTCCAGGTGCTGTTGTATCTATTCTGATATAGGTTGAACTTACTGCAGAAACATTTCCTACTTTGTCTACACAACGGATATATACTAGTTGATTTCTTTGTGCAGAAAATGGTGTTGTTGTAAATGTAGTTGTTGCTGAATTACTATAAGTATTCCATGTAGATTGATCATAACTATATTGATAATATGAAATTCCACTCTTTGCATCACTGGATTTTAATGTTAATGAGAAAGATTTATTGGTCCATCCTCCATTTGTAGGGTTGGTAATCGTTGGTGTTGCAGGTGCAGTTTTATCAATTCTAACTGGTGTATTTGATACTCCACTTACATTTCCTGCATTATCTACTGCTCTAAAGTAAACGGTATTGTTTCTTTCTGCTGTCCAAGTTCCAATGCCTCTCCACTCTCCATTTCCTAAAGAAGTAACACTTAAACTTGTCCATGCAGACTGATCATAGCTATATTCCACTTTACTAATTCCAGATCCTAAATCTTGTGTTGTTACAGTTATTTTTACTTCTCCTTTTGTCCAACTTCCATTAGAAGAGTTAACTAAGGTTGGCGTTGATGGTTTTGTTGTGTCTGCCCATTTTGCATAAATGGTTGTGCTTGCTGCGAAGGTATATGCAGTTCCTTGGGTATAAGATGTTCCTGTTCCATTAGAAGCTGTTGTCCATGCATTTTGGAAAGTCCATCCTTCTTTTGTTGGTACTGTACTTGTTATGGTAATAGATGGATTAATTATGGTTCCACTATAATTTAAGTATCTTGTACCACTTACAGCTGCTGGTGCTGCCGATGTTCCTCCATTTACGTTATAGGTTACAGTAATATTTTGTGAGTAAGATGCATAGTAACTTGCATTATTTAATAAACTAACTGATCCATTTGCATTTACTGCTATTGTTGCATTAGCAGTATTTGTAGTTGCCCATCCTCTAAATGTCCATCCACTTGCAGTACTTGTTCCTAAATTAATACTTGCATTTGTTTTTGTTCCTTCATAATTCATATAAGCTGTTCCTGTTACTGCACTTGTTTGATTATTATAGATATATCTAGTTGCTGTTACTGTTTTTTGATAAGAACCATAATAGGTGGTGTTTGTTTTGATACTAATACTACTTACTACTGCACTATTTCCTGCCGTTGCTGTAGACCATCCTCTTGCCGTCCATCCACTACTTGCATTCTGAGTTGGTGCTGTGATAGTAGCACTTGTCGTCGTTGCAATTGCAGAACTGTTTGCTCCTATTGTTCCATTTATCTCTCTTGTTTGTGTTGCTGTTGTATAGTCTTTGAAGGTTGCTGTTACTGTCTTTTTGTATAATCCATAATAGGTAGTATTTGCTGCAATGGTTACATTATTTCCTCCTGTTGTTCCTGCTGTTACTGTTGCTCCTGTTGCTGTTGTCCATCCATTTGCTGTCCACCCTGTGTAAGTATTTTGCGTTGGCGTTGTGATGGTAGCACTTGTTGTCGTTGCGATTGCAGAACTGTTTGCTCCTATTGTTCCATTTACCTCTCTTGTTGTAAGTGTTGTTCCATTATAGTCTTTAAAGGTTGCCGTTACTGTCTTTTTATATAATCCATAATAGGTAGTATTTGCTACAATGGTTACATTACTTCCTCCTGTTGTTCCTGCTGTTACTGTTGCAGCAGTCGCTGTCGTCCATCCGTTTGGTGTCCATCCTGTGTAAGTATTTTGGGTTGGTGTTGTGATGGTAGCTTTTGTTGTCGTTGCGATTGCAGAACTATTTGCTCCTATTGTTCCATTTACTGTTCTTGTTTGTATTGCTGTTGTATAGTCTTTAAAGGTTGCTGTTACTGTCTTTTTATATAATCCATAATAGGTAGTATTTGCTGCAATGGTTACATTACTTCCCCCTGTTGTTCCTGCTGTTACTGTTGCAGCAGTCGCTGTCGTCCATCCGTTTGGTGTCCATCCTGTGTAAGTATTTTGGGTTGGTATTGTAATATTAACTGTTGTTGCTTTATTATACATTGTACCATTTACCGTTCTTGTTGTAAGTGTTGTTCCATTATAGTCTTTAAATGTTGCCGTTACTGTTCTTTTATAAATTGCATATAACGTTACATTACCTGCTTCCATTTTTAATGAACTTAATCCTGTTGTTGCATCTTTATTTGTATTCCATCCAACAAATGTATAGTTTGCTTTTGTTGCAGTTGGAGTAAAATCAATCATTTCATTGTATTTCTTTGTATCAGTTGTTTTAGTTGCTGATGTTCCTCCATTTTCTGCATAATTATATGTTACTGTATAATTATTTTTAGTCCATTGTGCGTAATACGTAGTATTACTTGCTCCAATTCTTGTTGTTGTCGTAGCTTTATTGCCTGTACCATTTTCACCTGTATACCAACCTCCCAAAGTATTTCCTTTTCTAGAAACGGTTGGAAGTGTTCCTAGCATTTGGTTATATCTTCTACTTTCTGTTTTAATCTCTTCTACTTTTAAGTCTGCTAACCATACATTACTTGTTCCCTCTACTGAAAGATAATCTATAAGTAACTTATTAAAATTATTTCCAGCTGCATTTGTGGTGAAAGTAGTTGTAAACTCTTTCCAAGTCTTATCTGGCAAATTTGATTTATTCAATGTAATGTAATGGTTATAGCTAATTAAGCTACCATCTGCTTTGTATTCTGGAAGATAAATTCTTAAATCTTTGTTTAAATCACCATAACTAGAAGTAGAATCACGATATGCTTTTAATGTAATTTTATAGGTAGTATTTGGTTTATAATCAATCTTATAGGATGTAGTTATTCCGTTATATCCTGTTGTTGTCGTTGTTATTCTTACTGTATTTTGTCCATTGTATTTTAAAGCAGTATCGATTGTTCCATAAGGTAAATTCCATCCTACTGATCCATTACTAAATTGTCCGTTTTCTACTAATGGACTTTTATAGGTTACAGTATAATCATTAATTGTCCAATGTGCATAGTAGGTCACATTTTGAGCCCCTATTTTAGTTGTACTAGAGATTTGTGTTCCTCCCATTGGTGCTGTGAACCATCCTTTAAAAGTATAACCAATTCTAGTTGGTGTTAGTAAAGTTCCATAAGCTGTATTATAATTTATTGTTTTCGTAGCTGCTGGAGCTTGTGTTCCTTCTCTTAACTCTAGTGAGTGAACATATATCTCATCACCTTCTGTCCAACTACTTGGATTGGTAACATAGAATATAAATGCTCTATATTGATATTCTATTGCTGTATAGGTGTAGGTGAATTTTTGCCAAGAAGTCGTTACATTAACATTTTTTGTTCCACCTTGTTCTTGTCCTATTTTTAATGTTTTATTACTACTTGCTTTTAGATAAACACTCCATGTATAGGTCTTTCCTACTTCTAAACTGTTACTTAATGGAAGATATGGACCTCCTGAAGTTCCTGCTGCCATGGTGAATTTTAAAATACTTCCATTTGTAACAGTTTTATCTTCTGTTGTACTACGAGCAGTAATACTTGTCCCAACATTTGAGTATTTGGCAGTATTATCACTTTCCGTTAATATATTATTATCTAAATAATTTTGATCAAATGTTGCTGTATATTGATTAATTGTCCATTGTGCATATAAAGTTTGTGCTGTTCTAGTTGTAACAATCGTTGATGCTTCAATTTTGCTTCCTCCTGTTGCTGCTGTATACCACCCATTGAAAGTATAGCCTGTTCTGGTTGGTGTAGGAAGCGTTCCATAAGCCTGTCCTGCAGTTACTTGTTTGCTAGCCGTACTACATGAACCACCATTTGCATTAAATGTAATTACGCCTGGTACTTGTACAGTAATTTCTTTTGCATAGGATCGATTTCCTACATTATCATAAGGATAAACATGAACAATATATTTTCCAAATTCATTTTTGTGATCACTAATATTAACGTGGTAAACCCAAGTTGTTCCATCACTTTGCTTTGTTCCTGATGCTGCTGATGATGTAGTCCAATTGGTTTGAATATCATCTTGTCCATTATTTTCTGTCCAAGTTGGGAATTGAACTCGATTAATTCCGCTTCCTTGATCTGCTATTCCATAAACATATACATCAAATCCACTTGTTGTTAAATTTTTAACCTCAATTCCTGTTGCAGTTGGTGCAATGGCATCTGCATATCCAATGGTAAATGATTTATTTGTTACTCTTCCTGCAATATCTTTTACCCACAAATAATAGGTTCCATTTTTAGTAATACTGTCATTTACTTGCATGGCAACACTCTTTTGACTATCAATTGTGATAAAACTTGGCTGTGTTGTACTACTTTGATTTACTCCATATCCTACAATTCCCTTATCATCTGTTGCTTTAAATATAACTTGATTTGAAGTTCCCCATGCCGTTGTATCATATATAGCTGCATAAGCAACTTGCCATGTTACTGGCTTTTCTGCTGTTGCTGCTGTTCCATTGATATATACATGTCCAAATGTACTAAAAGTTCCTGTTGCTCCACATTTTGTAACATAGATATATTCTCTCCAATCTCCTGTTCCTTCCTGTGGTGTTAACCAGGTAAAAGTTGCTCCCGTTCCACAACTATTCGATGCTCTTTGAATTGTATATCCAATTGGTATTTTTGCAATAATTCTATGGAAGAATACCCCATTTGCTTTGGAATTGGCTGTTTGATAGAATCCCCCTAATCCTGGTGTTGCAGTTCCTGTTGTTTTGATTTGTAATCCATATCCACTTCCTGTTGGGGTCTCCAAGGCTATTCGATCTACTGTTACTGTTCCATTAGCACTATTATTATAGACACCAGCAGAGTTCTTTCCACTTGCGAAGGTTGGATCTTTATGAATCATGCTTCCTGGATAAATCTCTGAAATCACTGGTGCTTGTTCATCTATATATGCTACAGAGAAAGCTTTGTTAGACACTCTTCCTGCTACATCTTTTACCCACAAATAGTAGGTTCCATTTTTTGTGATTGTATCTTTTGCTTGCGTTACTATACTTGTCTTACTATCAATTGTTTGGAAGGTTGGTTGGCTTGTATTACTTTGATTAATACCATATCCTACAATTCCTTTATCATCCGTTGCTTTAAATACAACCTGATTTGCAGTTTCCCATTTTGTTGTATCATAAACAGTCGCATAAGCTACCTGCCATGTTACTGGCTTTTCTGCTGTTGCTGTTTCTCCATTAATAGCAAAATAATTGGTTGTACTATATTCTGTTCCATTTACTGGGCATTCTACTTTTACAATATATTCTTCCCATTTTCCAGTTCCTGCTGTTGAAGTTAGCCAAGTTCCTCCACCATAGTTTATCCCTGTTTTATTACTATGCCAACTGATATAATAGCCAACTGGTATCTTTGCCATAATTCTTGTCACAAATACTTTTCCTGGAGCTGTTTGATTTTTAAAAGAGAATCCTCCTAGCCCTGGTGTTGCAGTTCCTGTTGTTTTAATTTGTAATGCATATCCACTTCCTGTTGGTGTTTCCATGGTTACTCGATCTACTGTTACAGTTCCATTACCACTATTATTATAGACTGCTGTTGAATTTAGTCCACTTGCAAAGGTTGGATCTTTATATAGCATACTTCCTGAGTAAATCTCTTGAATTACTGGTGCTTGTTCATCAATGCTATTTACATTAATTGTTTGTTTACTAACATTTTCTACTACATCTTTTACATAGAAATAGTAAGTTCCGTTTTTTGTGACTTCATATGTTTTTGATATTTGTGCTGTTGTTGGTGTTATATTAGTCCATCCACTACTTGTACTTGTTAAACTACCATTTGTACTAAATTGAAATGCGTTAATTCCACTTAATCTGTCAGTTGCTTTTCCTGTTAGTGTTGTTTTGGTTGCAACTGTTGTAGGTGATTGTGTTAAACTATTGATAACAGGTAAGCTCTTGTCTACTTTATAATAACTACTATTAATTGTTTGTACATTCCCTGCTGTATCTGTTATTTCTATTTTAAAGAAGCGAATTCCTTCTGCTGTAAGGGTGATTGTCTTGCTATTAGTACCTGTAATTGTTTCTCTCCAATTTGTTTCCCATACTGCATTTTCAATGTTAGTATCATTGGATATTGATAATTTCCATTTCCATTGTTTAATTCCAACATTGTCACTTACAGTTATTAATACCGGTGTATCTTCTTTTGTCCAATCTTTATTGACTGGGTTAAAAGTTACTGTAGGTTTTATCTTATCAATTTTAATTACATATTCTTTTGTTAAAGTATTGGTTCCATCTGTTGTTGTTAATATTAATGTTGTTGTACCATTTGTAGTAATTGTTGTCTCACCTGTTGTTTTTGCTACTGTTTGTGCTGATCCATTTTTACTTTGATAACTTGTTGTTCCTGCAGATTCTTTTTGTATTGCTACATAAATATTTTGATTGGTCCATGTTCCTGATGTATATGTTTCTCCTGTACTATTTCCCTTTTTAAGAACTAATTCTCCTATTTTTAATTCTTGTGTTTGTCCTTTAATTAGAGTTCCTACTTTTTCATTTCCTGCTTTGTCAATTGCTTTTACTTCTATATTATATTGTGTATTATCTTTTAATCCTGCAAAAGTGTTATTTGTTTGCCAGTTTCCACCATTTATTCTATATTCATATCTTAAGATTCCTGCAATATCATCTTTTGCTCCTGCATCTGCTTTATCTGTTGTTTGTGCTTTTACTGTTAAACTGTTAGTTGTGGCTGTAGTAACTTGAGGAGTAAAAGTATTTGGCTGTGTGTTATCTACATTTTGTACTTGATGTTCTTTAGCTAAAAATTCATTAATTCCGTCAAAATAGCGAACCTTTACTGTACTATTTTTTGTGATACTAAGTTCTTTATTTTTTCCTTCTTCTAAGCTTAAACTTTGCCAATTTCCGTTATCAATTTTATATTGATATTGGTCAGCATTTTCTAAGTTCGTATCAGAATAATTAAGTTTTAATTTGATTGGACCTCTTGAAATTCCATTGATTGGAGCACCTGTTGTTGTGTTTCTTGCTGTAGTTACATCTTGAGTGATTCCAATTGTTTGTGCTTCAATATCTTTTGTGGAGAAAGAAAATGTTCCAATTCCTTCATTTCCTGCTTTATCAATTGCTTTGATTTTAATGTCATATCTTGTATTACTATATAGATTGGAGAAGGTATGTTCTGTTGCTGTTTTTTCTTCTGTCCAATTGATACCTCCATCAATACTATATTGATATCCTCGAATTCCTGGTATATTTCCCGCAGCTCCTATATCAGCAGTGTCTCTTGAACCAGTTATTTTTACTTTTACTTTATTGGTTGAACATTCTGCGATTACCCCATCAACGGTTGGTTTTTGATTGTCAATATTTTCAATGATATAGCTTTTATAGCTTTCTGGTGTTCCTTGATTATTTAAATATCTTACCTCTAAAATGGTGTTATTTGTAACATCTAGTTCCAACTTATCTTCTGAACTGTAGTTCCAATTTCCTTGCCCACCTAATCGATATTGACGTTGGTTTTTCTTATTATATTCTGTTTTTGCATAAGTTATCTTTACTTTAATAGGACCTCTTTCCACCCCATTGATTGACTCTCCTATTGTTGTGTTTCTAGGTGTTGTAATTGGAATATTGACCTTAATTGGTACATTCTTTTTATTTTTCTCTTCTAACTCATTAATCTTTTGTTGTTCAATGGCTTGTTGCTTTTCAAAGTCGTCACTTGCCTGCTGGATTGTTGTTATGATTCCATTTTTCCCATTTAGTACTCCCCAAGTAATTCCTGCTAAGATTAGAAGAATTATAATTGTTACAACTAAAGCAACTATGGAAATACCTTTTTCCCAATAGTTGTTTTTGTAGTATCTTTTTGTTTTTTCTTTTTGTGTAATATTGTTTTTTGAGTACCTTTTCATTTTGTTTCCCCTTTTTCTCTTATGATTCCTATCCATTAGTATACTATAGATTAAAAAAGCGTCAACTATACATTAACACTCTTTTATGGGATTCAATCTCCTCTTAGGGTCTTCGGTTCTTGGGAACCTTTTTTCTTTGTTTTATTTTAGTTTTTTTGACTTTATGATTTTTTTGCTTTTTTCTTTTCCTTTAACCACTTGATTTGCAAGGATTTCAAGCTTTTTTCTTTTTCTTTATTTTTATAGTTTTTCTAGTTTTCTCTCCTTTACATTTATATTTCTTTTTTGTATCAAAGCTTTACAAAAAGTTACTTTTTTCTAGGGAACTCTACATTTTAGTCTTTTTTATACTACAAAAAAAGACTAAGTTTTAACCTCTTAGTCCTTTTACTTTTATCTTTTTATTTAATATAAATATCTTTGTGGATTGATTGCAGTTCCATTTACTCGAATTTCTAAGTGTAGATGATTACCAGAAGAGTTTCCAGTTGAGCCGACTTTTGCAATTACCTGTCCTTGTGATACTTTTGTTCCTGCAGATACTAATAATTGGCTGCAGTGTCCATAAAGCGTTTGCACTCCATTTCCATGAGATATGATAAGGTAATATCCATAACTTCGATTTGGATTTCCTCCAGAGAAAGTAACTGTTCCAGATGCTGCTGCTTTAATTGCTGTTCCTTTTGGTGCTGCAATGTCTAACCCTGTATGTTGTCCACTAGCTCTTCCTCCAAATCTAGATGTAATGTTTCCTGAAACTGGTTTTATTAAGCTGATTCCTAAATTTGCTGGAGTTGCATTTCCTGCTGTATATCCAGTAGAGCCTGTTGATGTATAAGTTCTTTTTACAATCTTTGGTTTTTCTACATAAAGACTTGCAATTGCTTTTTCTGTATCTGTTAATTGTTTTAGTTCTGTACTATATTTTTCTACAATTGATATTTTGTCTTTATTATTACTGTCTTTTTCTTTTAATTTATTTACTACTTCTTCTGCCTCCGAAAAAGTTGATACATATACTTTTTCTTCTTCCCCCTCTAGAATAGCATAATAGTTATAATAAACTGTTCCTGTTTGTTTTACTTTTTCAAAAATCTCATCATCATTTGGTACATTATCTTTTTTTAATAAACAAAGTCTATATTCTGGTAATGTAGTAATTTGTACAAATGCTACGTTTTCTTTGCCATCTCCTGTTTTTATGTATTCATTAATTCTTGCTTGCAATTTTGTCTTATCTTCACTATATCCTACAAATTCGCCATTAAAGGTAACACTGTAGATTGGCTTATATAGTAGAATAACTGCTGCTATAATAAAAGCTAATGCAATTGCTATAATAAAAAATACTTTTAAAGAAGATCTGATATGTATTACTATTTTCTTTAAAATGTTAAACAACTCCTTTTACCTTTATTGCTTTTTATTTTATATTAGTCTTCGTTTTTCTTCAATAATTATTTTTTCTTAAATTTTGTTTTTTTTCTTCTTCCATAAGCTTTATCTTGATTAATTTCATTTTTATGGCTGTTTTCTCTTTTTTCCTCTTAAATGCATTTCAGGTTTCGTTTCTTTTTTCGTCATTTTTCGTCATTATTTTGTTTTACTTTTTTATTATTTTTATTTAATCTGTCAACATATTTTCTTTTTATCACATCAAAAAAATAGTAACTACTTAGTAATTACTTGTGTTCTTAAAAACTCAAATTCTACAGCTCCATAGGAATAAAGCATTCCTTTTGTCAATTCTTCTATTCTACCGTATCTATTTGCCAACTCTCTGTTTTCTTTTGAAAATAATTTACCTAATTTTTCTATTACTTCTGGATTTAATAAATATTTATGCTCAAATTTCTTTGCTCTGATAATTAATATCATCGCTTCTTCTAGATATCTTACATCTGAATGTCCTGCATCATAGTAAAACTTGTTAATATCATCACTTGTTTTTATATATGCCATTAAATCTTCAAGTGCTACATATGTTTTATATGGTAGTAATTTTATTATTTCCTTTGGATCTGCATTCTCATATATTTCTGGTATCATTTTTAATATATTTTCTTTTGTTGTACTTTCTTTAATCTCTTTTTTAAATACGCTATTTACTACAAATAACATTGTATCTTTTGATGCATTTATTCTTCCGCTATATTCTTCCATATTTTATTTTTCCTTCTCATTTTTCACAATTATACCATAACCTGTGAATTATTTAACTATATATTGTTTAAATTTGCTATGTAAAATAAAAATTTAAATTCTAGTTTTGAAATATACAAAGGGAATTTAAATTTTCACTTCACCTTCTTTTCCTTAAGTTGTTGACATTGGAAATAGCCGGAAGATTATATACATTAAAAGTGCATTTCCATTACCCGAAAACGCACTTTTCCCACATATTTATATTCCTTTATCCAACGACGTAATACATTATTAACTCCAAGTTCGTTGGCAACTTAGCAATTTTTTCTTCAAATACACTATCCCTCCTTCTTTGCAACAAAAAAAGACTATCATTTTACTGATAATCTTTTAATATAATCTAACAGTATACATATAATTTATGTTTTAATTTTCCAAATTTTCTGTAATACTATCACTTTATAATCAGATTTTTTGTTATAATATTTCTTATTCTTTTTATGCTATAAACAAATATTATAAAAATTAATATTATTGTATTTATTTCAAGAAGTAACCTATTATTTTTCAGTTCTCTAAAATCATTTATTTCATTTTCACTGTATGTAACCTTTTCATAATAGCACATATAATGATTATTAGAAATTTTTTTCTTTTTGTTTGTAATTTCTCCTTCGTATATATCAGAATTTGAATTTACATCTTCATACTTCAAATTATATTTCTCATATTTATCAACAGATATTTTAAACTTTATGAAAATAGTTTTTGAAGAGTCATAGCCTGATACTTCTTTTAGTTTTTGAATAGAAAAATCATTAATATTATCTATTTCTAGTATTTTTGATATTTCGTATTTATTCTTATAATTAAATACAATTAATATAATTTCAATTATTATAAACATTGTCATAAAAATTCCAAATAAATGCTTTTTCAATTTTTGTACCTCTCCTTATAAATTATTTCCCGTATTTTTTCCAAATTTTTTCTGATATTTCTTTTCTTGTAATTATTTTCGAAATGTTTGCACAATCATTTTTAAACTCTAATTTTAATGTATCAGTTAAAATTTTTTGTGTTTTTTTATCCATTGGAATTATAACAGTATAGCCATTTAATATATCTATACAATTAACTGATAAAAATTCTATATTTCTTTCATCTTTAATTTGCTTCATTACATTTATTATTATTTGTTTATTTTTATTTATAAAATCATTTACATTTACTAGTTCAAGCTGTCCCATTGACCAATTTATTTTTAAATTTTCATTTCTACATTCCATATCCATTTCTTCTCTTAATGATAATGAGTTATGTATTACTGATTTTTCTTTAAATATTTTTTGTGTTTTTTGTTCTAATTCTTCATTAGCATTTTCTTTAAGCCAATTAGCCATTACTTTATCTCTGTCAGTAGTTGTGTTTGCATTAAAATTCATAGTATTTGATACTATTCCATAATATAGTAAAATTGTTGCATTTTTAGAGATTTCTATGTTACTATTTTTATATCTTTCAGCTACAAGTGTTGCTGCAGCACCTACTTTTTCAATTTGCGATTTTACATTTGACATATATTTTATTTTTTCTGATATATGATGGTGATCTATAATTTCTGTAATATTTTTTAAATTTATTTTTTCAGCTAATTCATCAGGCTCATTTGTATCAACTAATATTATTTTGTCATCACTATTTAGTCCTTTTGAACTATTTAATTTTATCTTAAACATATCACATACTATTGCTACTTCCTTTTTAGGCTTTCCATCTATTATATATTCGCATTTTTTTCTTGTTTATTAAGCAATTCTGAATATGCATACATGCAACTTATTCCATCCATATCTGGCATATTATATGAAAGTATCTTAATCATTTACATCTTCCTCAACAAAATTATTTTTAGATAATTAAACAATGTAATGTATTGTATGCAATTTTATCATATTTTATATGTAATATCGACTATTCATATATTGGAAGAAACATCCCTAGATGTAGAGTTTTCTTCCATACAATCAAATTTTTAGCCTATGTAGAATTTACTTTTTTAACTAACCTTTTTCTCAAGAATGGGATAATATCTTTTATATTTTCCAAAATCATATTTTTCTCTTTACGGAGTTTTGCAATAAATTTTCCAATTTTTATTTGAGCCATAAAATTTCCTCCCTTCAATAAAAATATAACATTATTTTTTTATATTAACACCTCTTTATCGTAGAATATAACTATTCTATTATTCGTAGAGTATTTAGATAAGTTGTCATTTATCTGACTAAATAATTATACACCATAAAATCGTCCTCCAATTACTTTTCCTGTATACATATCTACATATCCATCAACCCAATCTAAATTTTCATTATTCCTATTACAAATAAATACATATGCTTTTCTTGTAAAAGTAGCTTGCCTTCCTTCTACCTTTCCTTGATAATAATTATAATATAAATAAGTATTAGGTATTACATCTTTTACTTGTATTTTTTGTGTATAATATATTCCATATTCATCTATGTTATATTCCTTTTTAAATTCTTCCCAGACTTTCTTTGCCTCCTCTTCAGAAATAGGAGATAGTCCATCTGTTGGAGAGTTATCAAAAACGCTTTCTGCTAGCTTTTCTGACTCATTATTTACATTCTGTTTTTGCGTTTGTAAATTAGATATGTTAGCTGCATTTTCAGTTATTCTATCAGAAAGAATAGTATCACGTTTTTCTAAATATTCTATTCTCTTTTCTAATATTCTATTTACATTAAACAAATATGCGAATGTAATCATAAACAAAACAAAAATTATTATAATTACTAATATTTTTGTTTTTTTCTTCATTTTCTTTTTCACCTTCAAATTTATTATTCTTCATTAACATTATACTATAAAGCATATAATTTTCAACACGTATAAAATTAAGCAAATTACTAATTATTGTTTGAATTATATATTAAAAGATAAATAATCTCAACTTAATTATCAGCCTTGCTTATTGTAAGTAGTTTTTTAGTTTTGTCTTTTAAAGCTTGACCTAAGACCTCTTCTATTTTATTTTTTTAATTTTCTAATAACCATATCACGTATTTCATAAACATATTTATCTCCTAATGCAATAAGCATAAAGAAATATACAACTACTCCTACCATTACTTTAGCAATAACAGAAGCAATTCCATTTGGAACAATCATTCCTATTCCTATACAAAATACTAGCATTACAACAGAAACAATTCCATATTTCTTTCCAGATTTTAAAACACGTTTTATTGATATTTCTCGTTTTACATAGTATATTTGAACACCTGCCACAACCAATTGCGAAATTGTCGTTGCCACCGCTGCTCCAATTGCACCGTAAAATGAAATAGCAACTAAGTTTAATACAATATTTACAATCAAACCACCTAAAATAGAAAGTGTGTATTCTTTTTGTCTTTTTGTTGGTAATAAGTATTGGGTGCCGATTACATTGGTAATGCCACATAATACAAGCATTGGTGCTAGTATGTTAATAATAATGGCTACTTTATCGTACCCTTCTCCCAAAAAGATTGGTACAAATTCTTTTGAAATGGTAATAATACCCATCATCATAGGAAATGCTAAAAAGAAGGTAAATCGAAATGATTTTATAATATAATCATTTAACTTCTTCTTATCACCACTTGCAAATACACTAGCAATTCTCGGTACCATGACAATACTAAGAGAAGATACAACTGTAAATAACACATTAATTAATTTATAAGCTTCTTCGTAGTTACCAAGCTCTGATTTTTCTGCTATCATATAGCCTATCATAGTTCTATCTACAATATTGTATAATTTAATTGCAATTTGTGGTATAAACAATAATACAATTGGTATCATGTGTCTTCTGATATTCAAATGTTTTATTTCTACACCTTTAAAATATTTTGGCAAATAGAGCCATAAAGAAAGATTTCCTAAAAAATCTGCTAGTGAATAAATGAGTAAATATTTTGATAAATCTTCTTGTGTTTTTACAAATAGGAAAATGCAACATACGCTTATAATTCTTACAATAACATTTCGCGTTACTGTTTTTTTGAACTCTTCCATTCCTTGAAAAAACCAACTTATATCAAATGCTGCCGCTAACAAATACAATAGCAAAATTTGATAATATTCTTGATATTCATTATTCCTTGCAAATACAAAAAAATAGACTGCAATTGAAAGAGACATGGTAATAAAGCGAAAGAATATAATTTCAAAAAAAGTTTTCTTTCGCTTGCTTTTGTTTTCTCTTGCATAAGCAATTTCCCTCTGTCCATATAAGGATACACCCAATGTACCAAATAAACTGAAGTAGGTTACAATCGATATAGTAAAGCTATAAATACCTACCTTTTCGGCTCCCAATACCCTTGAAATATAAGGCGTTGTTACAATTGGTAAAATCAAGATAAGTACTTGATACACTAGATTATAGAGATAATTTTTCTTTATGCTTTTTTGCTCCAAAGTTTTTCTTTCCTTCCATTATGTTTTCTTTAATGTGATACAGCATTTTGTAAAAACGAAAGGTAATATTCCAAATTGTGTTGATAACAGGAGAAAAAACCATTTCCAATTCATCTATAAATTCTATGAAATCGCCATTGAATCCTTTTTTAAAGCGATAAATCCCATATTCTTGCGAAGTCTCATCTTTAAAACCAGATACTCCTCGAAAATCATAGAAATCACAATGCTCTTGCAACGCCCATTTCATCATTTCCCATTGCAACAAATAGTTTGGCATTAGGTTACGATATTGATTTGAACTTCCTCCATATAAATACCATACCTTATTCCCGTATAAAATCGGCATTGCTACTGCGATTGGTGTATTTTCATATTCTGCCATCAATAATTTGGTATAACCCGGATACATTATATTATATATTTTCTCAAAATACGAGAGGTTTCTGATAAAAAAATGATCTCTTTTTCCTGTTTCTTTCATAATGTTATAAAATATCGCAAAATCATCTTTTGTTCCTTCTCGAACTGTTACGCCTCTTTTTATTGCCAATCTTATATTATATCTTGTTTTTTCATGGAAAGATTGCAATAATTCTTCTTCTGTCTTATTTCTTAAATCTAATCGAAAAACATATTTAGGCTGTATAACGTCATCAATACTTTTAATATTTTTCTTAGTTTTATATCCGCAGTGCTTCCATTGTTTGTCTAAACTCTTTATCTTCCTTTGGAATATCAGGGTCTAAGCGAAAAATAAAAGCATGATAGCGTTTTGCTATCTTTTTAGCCTCTATTGTCAGCTTCTTTAGTGTTTCTTTATCTTCTTTGTCGCAAACAAATCCCCTCGGGGCATACATCATATAACGGTTTAAAATTGGTACTTTTCGTAGCAAAATGCTCATTGTTCCTATAACGGCTCCGTTTTCATTTCTTACCGTAATAAATTCATGCTTCCAATTATCTTTTACACTTGCCCATTTAGCCGATTGCAAAAAGTGGCTTTTAGGATGCCTTTGCAAGAATTCTTCTACTTCATCTGTTATTGTTTGTTCCATAAGTCCTCCTTATTTCTAATACCATTTCATTTAAAGTTTACTTTTAGTGTATCAAGCAATTCGTTGGAACATATTGCTTTTGTATAAAATCAATCTATAACTTCTAAGCTCTAACTAGTCAATCACTTTTGTTCTATCAAATCTTAATACAATTTATAATGCGAAAAGTCACAAAAGGTTGCACTTTTACTTCAAATTAACAGTAATATTCTCTAATTCGATTGTCTCTTCTACTTCATCTTTTGGCTGCCTTACTGTTGGTATAATTGTGATACTTTCTATATCTGTTTTGTTTTCGATGATAACATATTCTTTTAATATCACTTGTACATTTTCAAAATAGTAAAAAGTTTCAATGTCTCCTATTTTCCATTCTTCTTTACTACCATCTTCGTAGTTAATGATTCTTTGTGTCTCATAAGAGTAGCAAACTAGCTCTTCTCCCTTTTGATTCTTTGCTCTAAATCCACTAATACCAATATAGTCTTCATTAGTTGTATTAGTTAAACTATATAAGCTAACATCTTCTATCACACTTGTTACTTCTGCAATAATTTGTAGAGGCGTTATTTTGACTTTTGTAACTTCTTTTGTCATTTTCTTATATCTTGTTTTATTATTCGCTGGTAAAATAACCTTTGTATTCTCCAGTGCCTTATCTTTTGATAGTCTAATATGGAATTCTCCTGGCATATCAATCGTTTGATTTTCACATTCTAATATCATATTATGAATTGTAATCGTAAAATCTGTTTTCCCGTCTAGTTCTTTTACTACTTTGTATTCATTTTCTCCTACCTTTTCCACAATTTGCTTTGCTCTTGGTCGTATCCAGTGTTCTGTTCCATCAATCGTAACATGATAATTATTGGCGCTATTATCAAAACAAATGGCACTTAGCTCACCATATATCCGGCTCATTACCACATTGAATTCTAATACCACAAAACCATCATCACATACTTTAGATACCAAACTTACCTTTGCATCACTCTTTGTAATTGTTTGATTTTCCTCTTCCGTATAATTCTCATATTCATCAGAAAACTTTATTCCAAGCCAATAGCTTACTGGTTGTCCAAATAATTTTCCTCCAAATGTCGCATAAGCAGATAAGCTCGTAATACAAATAATTAAAATAGTAGCAATCGCAGTTATCCATTTCTTAGAAGAAAACATAGAGTGGTCTTTTTTCTCTTTCAAACTATTTTGTATTATATTGGTAAAACTTGCCGGCGGCAAAATGCGCAATGCTTCTCGTGAAGTTCTACTTAATATTTTTTCAATGTCTTCCATTTCACTGACTCCTTTTTAACAAACTTGCATTATTTCTTAGCAAAATTCTTTTTTAGTTTCTCTTTTGCTCTTACTATTTTCGTTCGTATTGTATTTTCATTTATTTTTAATAGTTTACTAATTTCTTTTGTTGTATAATGAAAGCAATAATACAATGTAAAAATCGTTTGTTCTTTCTTATTTAAATGCGAAATAAGCATTTCAAAACTTATCTCCTCTTCTGGTATTTCTTGACTACTCAGTTTATTTGCATTTTCTTCTAGAAAAACTTCTTTTCTTTTAATCCTTTTATAAATTTTATTGCACTTATTCAATAGAATACGAATCATCCAAGTTTTTAAATATTTTGCCTCTTTTAATTTATGTATATTCTTATAATTCGCTATCATTGTTTCTTGCATAGCATCCTGAATATCTTCTTCATTTTTAAATCTTGTTTTAGCAATCAAATAAAGTTCTGTTTGTATCATTAATACGGCTCCGCATAAAAGCCTCGCTATCTTTGTTCTTTGCTATGTCAATTAGTTCTTCCAAAGTATAGAACCTCCTATTAAAATCATACGTATCATCTTATATTTATTAGATACTTTTTCTATACCATTTTGTTTCATTTGTTTTGCGTTTTTAATTTGTATCAATATTATCAATTATTTCTTTGCATTCTTTCCAACTTACTGGTTTTATATATTCATAGTCTTTTCCTATGGTTTTAAGAATTTTAGTTGTATCATGGCTAGATCCTAAATCTGCTACCATGATTTGTTTTATCATTTCCTCTTTTCCATATATCATACGAAATAGTACCGTTCTTAAAAATCCTTCTATCTGATTTTCTTGATTTTTCACTGCTACAATTAAATAAGTCCCATTAGACTTTAGGTTGGTATAAGTTAAAATATAATATACATTCTTTATAATTTCAATTACTCCATAAAGTGCTAGTGTACAAAAAATGACATTCAAAATAAAATCAAGCATTGCAACTCATTATTCTCCCCTACGACTTGCTGTTTTTCTTCAATTATAATCCCTTAAAAGCAGATAATTATCAACTAACTATCTGCTTATTTTTTCTAGCTTATAAACAAATAAGATATGTATTGTTATATAATTATAAAGTTTTGAACATCTAATCTCGTATAATAATGAAAGGCGTTCCATCCATTCCATCTTCACTTAACCAATAATACTGTGTACCTAAACTTGTTTGTCTTTTGGTTAAGTTATTTGTAAAACTATTGAAATATGATCTATCATTTCCTTTCAAACTGTAATCACTTACATAGTAAATTCCATTATAGTATTCAACATCTCTAATACGGGTTTCATCTATCTTCTTATTATTATTTTGTGTTGTATAAACTCTAATAAATGCGTTTTCTCCTTTATCTGTTATTTCTATAAACTTGTCTAATAACTCTATATTATTAGATTTTAATTTGTTATTCTCAAAAACAATACAGCCATCTTGTATTGCATTTTCAACACTATAATTTTCTGGAAGATCTTTGGCTTTTGTAAAATTTCTTGTATCAATTTCTTTATTTTCTATTGTTACATCTGCATTTTCTCGCAATAATGATTTATCTATAATTGCATACCATATATTATTTTCACTATTATAGTCTGGATTTTCCTTTTGTTTCATAATTATATGTGTAGTATTTTCGTCTGCAATTACATTATATATTGTCAAATCTTTCTCGTGCATTTGCCTTACATTTTCATTAGCTATAATTACAATAAAGTTTTCATCAAAATTTATTTCATTAACTTCTGGTAATTCACTAACTCTTGATTTATATTTTTCATAATCTTCTTTATTACTTATAAGTCTATGATATAGTCTTGATTTTTCATTCCTTATCATATCATTAGCCATCAAGTCAATTTCATAAGTTGTTATTCCATCTCCTAAATCAAATAGTCCCCTTGATTGAATTTGTTCTTGTTTTTTTATATATTCATTATAAATTACAACTCCTGCATATGCTATTCCTGTCATTAAAATTGTAGCACATATTATAATAATTGAAACTTTTGCAAATTTATTCATTTCATCAAATCCTTTCTTTAGCAAGATTTTTCTTAATTGTTTCTTTCCTCTATGAATTAAACTTTTTGTGTTTTGGAGAGTTTGTCCTAATATATTTGCTGTTTCTTCATAAGATAATCCTTCAATGCTTACTAAATATATCGCATTTTTATATTTATCTTCTAATTCATTGATTGAATCTAATAGTTCTTTTTTTGTCTCTTGTTGAGTTATAATATCTAAAACATCTTTGTCTACATATTCATTTTCATTTACTATATATTGTTCATTAATTTCTTTTCTTCTTTTTTCTTTGTTTATGTAGTTTAATGCTTTACTTTTTGCAACTAGATATATGTAATACTTAAAAGAATTATTTTCTTTCATCTTATTTTGCATAACATATATAAAAGTTTCTTGTGTCAAATCTTCAGCTTTTTGATAATCTTTTACTATATTGTAAATGAAATATTCCATTTTACTTTTATACTTGTTATAAAGATACTCAAATGCTTGTTTTTCTCCGTTTAAATAATCATTATATAATTTTTTATCTAAATCTCTCTCCATTTTTTACCTGCTTTCATATATATATAACAGTAACTTCAAAAAAAGTTGCAACTTTTTTATTTTTTCTAAAAAATGTTTATAGAAATCATAACCACCCGTAAAACGGGTGGTTTGCTCTGAGCCTAGAAGGCTTTTGTACTGGCACCTCTGGGCTTAAGCCCTACTGAACGGTTTGCCAACCGCATTTCTTTCTCTGGCTACCACTTAAGTGCTCCTAATCCTTTTTTTATTTTTCTTTGTTTTTCCTGTTCTTCTTTTTCAAATGGATCTACATATTCTTTTATACTTATTTGATCTGTTGCTATATCTTCCTGTAATTGTTTCTTTATATATTCTTCTATTGCTTTTTTATTTTTGCCTACTGTATCCACATAATAGCCTTGACACCCAAAATGCCTATTTCCATATTTATATTTTAAATTTGCGTGTCTATCAAATATCATCAAACTGCTTTTTCCTTTTAAATATCCCATTATACTTGCCACACTATACTTCGGCGGAATACTTACAAGCATATGTATATGGTCTGGACATAATTCTGCCTCTATTATTTCTACTCCTTTTTGCTCACATAATCTTCTTAAGATTACTCCTATCTCTTTTCTTATCTCTCCGTATATTTGCATTCTTCTGTATTTTGGTGCAAATACCAAGTGATATTTGCAATTCCATGTGCTGTGTGCTAAACTATTATTGTCTTTCATGACAAAATCCTCCTTTTTGATTTTATTTGCGGTTGGCGACCACATCTATTATATCAAAAAGAAGGATTTTTTCTACTCATAGCTAAAAGCTTTTAGAACCCCGCGTAAAACACGGGGTTTTCATAGACCCAATAATTCTGTATTTCATCAAACATATCAACTAATTCCTCTAATTTAAGCCTCATATTTTTTCTCCATTCTTATTCTATAATCTCATATCCTGCAATTTTATATCCTTTTAATCTTCTATCATACATCTTCTCTAAAACTTTCATATTATCTAAATAATCATAAACAATTACTTTTTCTTTATCTTCATGTTCTCTATGCAATCTTCCCACGTATTGTATAATTCTTCCTTTCCATGAAACTGGCATAGTTAGAAACAATGTATCTAATCTACTATCATCAAATCCCTCTCCTATTGAACTACTTGTTGCTAATATTATCCTTGGTTTGTTTTTTCTATCTGCTTCATCTATGACCTCTCGAATTTCTTTCGTTTTCTTTCTCTAATTTTTCAATGAGTTGTATTAATTCTTTTTTATCTAAATCTTCTAGCAATGCTATCTCACCTCTTTTTAGCATTTCTATTTTACCATATTTTTATCAAATTATGTAAATTATGTTGAATTATTTTTGTAGTAAAATAAGAAAAAAAGAATAAGAGATAAAGTTTAAAAACTCCATAGAAGTTTCCGCAGTTTGTTTATGAAACTAAACGAAGTAAGTTTAATAAACAAGAGCTTCTAGTGGAGTTTTTCTTTTAACTTACTTCGTTTAATTTCTTATTCATTTATGGCTAAAATGTAATAATATATAATTAAAAATACTTAATCAAAAAATACTTATTAAGTTTAGAATTTTCCTTACTTTCTCTAATAAATTCAATCTCAAACCCACATTTCTTATAAAATTTGGGTGCCTGAAAACCATATGTAGTTAAATTTATGTTTTCAAAACCTTTATCCTTATAATAATTTTCAACCGTTTGCATTAGTTGACTTCCAATATGTTTATTTCTATATTGTTCCAATATTATCAAATCACTTATATGAACTTCTTTATAATATGAATTTCCTGTTATTATGCCAACAACTTTATTGTCTTCTTTAGCAATAAAAGCAAACGATTTATAATTACATATAACTCCATTTTGGGTAGTAAATTTATTAAATTCTGAATCTATTATTTTATAAAATTTTTCATCTAAATTTTCCAATTTTTATTTGATCGATAAAATTTCCTCCTTTCAATAAAAATATAACATTATTTTTTTATATTAACACCTCTTTATCGTAGAATATAACTATTCTATTATTCGTAGAGTATTTAGATAAGTTGTCATTTATCGCTTACTAATTATTCTACATCATGTCTTGCAAGTATTCTTGCTGGTGTCTTTCTAAGAACCTTACAAAGTGGTAATAATCCAACTATTATATTAAATAAGTACACTATTAAAATGCTAATCCCAACTGTCTTGAAATTTATAATAAACATTCTTTCTACATAAGGTATTTTCGATACTTGATTTAATATATATGTCATAAGGAAAATGCCTGGTAAACTTGCCATTGTTGTTATTGCTATAATTTCTCCTATAAACATTCTATAAATATCTTTCTTTTTCACCCCTATAGCCCTTAATACGCCTATTTCCTTTATTCTTGATAAGAAAGATGATCTTATCATTAAATAAATTTCAACTAAAGAGATTACAAGTATTATTGTTGCATATATTACAGCACTTTTAATTTCAGCTTTCTTACTATTAATGTAATTTTGTTTATCTTTTTCATATCTATCTATAATATTTAAGTGATATTCATTTTGAAATTTATTCATAACACTAATTTTATCCTTAGGATATATCATAAATCCATTGTTTTTTGAGATAACATTATATTTTACAGTATTATTATTTACTAAATAATCTTGCCTATTTGTTTGACTATCATAATAGCCTACTACTGTTAGTTGTTTTCCATTTACTTCAGTTTTTATTGGTTTATTTAATTTCATTTCGTATTGGTTACTTTTATTTACAATTACTTCATAATCATTTTGAGGTAACCTACCCTTTGTAATAGTTATATCTTCTAAATATAGATTATAGTCTTTAATAGTTGTATCAGAATCATCTTCTTTATTAAAATACATACCCAGTCCAAATTCACTTTGTGTCATATTGTTTAATATATTTATAAATAAACTTTTATTTGCATAAATCGACTCCGTACTATTATCGGTAAAACCTACTATTGTAAAATCTTTCATATCATTTATATTTACAATTTTATTAAGTAATTCATCTTCATTTTTTATTCCCATACTTGAAAATGATGAGAAATCACTATTAAGCATATTGTCTATAATTTTCTTATCTATTACTATTTCATATTCATTTTCTGGCATTCTTCCCTTTACTAATTTATCTTTACTAATTTTTTCAATGCTAACAAGTGTACCAGAAAGTTCAAATGAATAATTTGATAGTTGATAGTAACTATCCATTTTTATTTTAAAACTTGCCTGTGCTTGTCCGTGGTAACATATAATCTATATTTTCTAAATTTTCGTATTTTATATAATCATCTATATTCACTTTTGCCATATCTACTTGAAGATAGTTTTTATCTACTTTTATGTAATCAGATTCCCTTATATTAGTTGTTCCTGCAATATTGCTTACACTATATACAATAAACATTGCTGAAGCAAAGAAACCTAAAAGTAGTATTTTCTTTAATACTGTATAGTTTAAAATTCTATTAAATCCATTTTTTATTGATTTAACAATTCCATATATTGAGCTATATTTTGCTTTATATTTTTTATCTATAACATCATCCAAATTATATTTATATTTTTCATATATACTTTTATCAATTTTTTTATAATGTCCATCAATGAGTTCTATCGCTGAATTATCATCTACCACTTCAATCTTTCTATTTTCAGCTTGAATAAATATATTTCCGTTTTTTATTACTAATTTTACATCTATTTCATCATTATTATCATCATCTGAATATATATCAATATTGATTTTTTTATTTTTTATGTTGTTAATATCCTTTAAATCTTTTAGATAGATTTTATTATCTAGCCTATATTCTAGTGATTCTTTAGTTTCATTTTTATAATCTTTAATTACCTTACCATCTTGTACTTCTACTATTCTTGTTGCATAAAAGTTAGCCAAATCTACTTCATGTGTTACTAAAATAACTAATTTCTCTTTTGATATGGCTTTTATTATATTCATTATTTCTAACGAATTCTTACTATCTAAATTACCTGTTGGTTCATCAGCAATTACAATACTTGGATTTTTAACAATCGCTCTTGCTATTGCTACTCTTTGTTTTTCTCCTCCTGACAGCATTCCAGCAGGTCTATTTTTATATCTATACATATTTACTGCTTCTAAAACATAATTAACTCTCTTTTGTATTTCTTTTTTATTTTTGAGTCCTATCATTCTCAAACTAATAGCAATATTATCAAATACAGACATGTTTTCTATTAGTTTATAATCCTGAAATATATATCCAATATTTAAGTTTCTTATTTTATCAACTGTATTTGCTCTTCTTTTAGTTATTTTTTTACCATTTATGTATATTTTTCCTTTATTTACTTTATCAAGACCTCCAATAGCATTTAAAAGTGTAGTTTTTCCACTTCCAGATTGTCCTAAAATTGCAACCAGGCCTTTGTCTTCCAGTTCTAATGAAGTGTTATTAATAATATGAATTTCATTTTTTCTTCTTCTATTAAAATATTTATTTACTTTTTCTATTTTTACCATATTACTACACCTCCTCATTATATGTATTTATTGCTGTATTCTTGAACAATTTTCTTGCAAACTTTATTGATATAAGCCTTGAAATTGCAATTAATATTATATACATTAATATATATTCTTTCTCACTTAAAAATACACTAAGTTTTGCTATATGCTCTAAACTAATGATATTTAAATTTACCAAATAAATAAATAATAGCAATATCATATAAGATAGTGTAGAATTTATAAATAGTTCTATGTCTAATATTCTTCTTACATTTTTATAAGTAGCTCCTAACATTCTTAATGTTGTATAATATATATTTCTTGATTTCAGTATTATTTTTATAATTAAGTAAGAAATAAAAAATAATACTATAATTAAAACAATGGTTACTACTACCTTTATTATTTTAATTATTCTTTGATATATTTCTCCTTGATTCACCTTAAAATCTGTTACTTTTTTAGGATTTAAACCTAAATTTTCTAGTTGTAGCATTGTTTCATCTATTATCTTTGTATCTGTTACATATACACTAGATTGATAAGAAGGTTTATCAAAAAGCGAATTATAATCATTTGTATTTATAAATATTTTATATCTATTACTGTCATATTTATCTATTCCTAGTATTCTTTTAAAGTTTGTCTTTGTATAAGTATTTGATATAGATAAATTTAATTCTCCCTTATAATAAATATTATTTATGTATATATCTAAAGGCTGATTTTTTATTTTATAGTTTTTAAATAGATATTTCAATTCATCATCAACTATTGCTTTTCCACTTGCAACATTATCATTAGGCTCAACTATATATTGTTCATATTTATTGTTTAACAATATTTCCATATTACTATAATTTTTATTCATATTACTTCGTAATTCATTTAATATACTTTTAGAAACATAAAATTTACAGTTATAATCATTTTCATTATCATAAGTTTGGATTCCTACTATTGTTAAATCTCTTACCTTTTCATCAGTCCAGCTATTGATTCCTTGTGATTTTAGTATTGAAAAAGTTTTATTTAAAATTTCATCTAATCTATCTGTAATATAAAAATGCTCTTTATTGATTTTTAAAATAATTTCATCTTCATTTTCTGGCATCCTACCAAAGTCAATATTCCCTCTAAAATTATTTATATCTATCATATTTCCATAAAGACTTAAATCATTTCTGGATAATGGCATTGCTCCATCTATGAAAACATCGTCTTCTACTATATAATCTATATTTGATAATTGTTTTATTTTTTCATAATCTTCATTTGTAAAAGATGTCCTATCTTTTTTATTTATTAAAATTCTATTTTCTGATAAATCTCTAAAGCCTATACTATATCCGTTATCAGTTGTTTCTTCTTCTGACATTTGGAAACTAGCATATTCTGCAAGAATAGCAGCACTCATAAAGAAAAAAACAGCAAATAACAATAAAAATTTTGATGCTATATTAAATGTATTTCTAATTCCTAGTCTATACTTATTAACTATACTTATATTATTATACTCGCTTTCGATAATTGGGGGTTCATTTGATATCTTCTTTATTTCTGTATTTTGTATTATTCTTCCATCATGCATTTTTATGATTCGTGTTGCAAATTCTTCCACTTGTTCAATATTATGGGTCACAACTACCACAAGTTTGTCTTTAGCAACTTTTTTTAATATTTCAATAACTTCCTTAGCTGATTCAGAGTCCAAATTCCCTGTTGGCTCATCTGCGACAATAATTGGAGTATCTTTTACCATTGCCCTTGCTATTGCTACTCTTTGTTTTTGTCCTCCTGATAACTTTGATACTTTTGTATTTCTAAATTTTGTTAGACCAACTTGATCTATAATATCTAATATTTTTTTCTTAACTTTATGTTTTTTATATCCATTTAATAATAAAACTAATTCTACATTTTGATAAACTGTATAGCTATTAATTAAATTAAAACTTTGAAAAATATTTGCAATATATTTTCTTCTATAATCCTCAAAATCTTTTTCAGAATAATGGCTAGTTTCATTGCCATTTATATACATTTCTCCTTCTTCATAACTATCTAACCCTGAAATTACATTTAAAAGTGTACTTTTTCCACTTCCAGATTCTCCAGTTATTGCAACAAACTCTCCAATTTTTAATTCTAAATTTACCTTTGTAAAACCTGATGCTATAATACCCTTGTTATAATAAAATTTTGATACATTTTCTAACTTTAACATCTCTATTTCCCCTTCTTCGACTTAATTTTATCACAATGTAAGTTAATTATAAAAAAGGCAATAATAAATATATATTATATTGCCTAACCTACTATTTTTAATTTACTTCATAACCAGTAATGTCTAGTTCATCAAAGACGCTATCAATTACAGTATTAAATTTATATTGATAATTAACAGTATGTTCTTTTTTAGTATTATCACTTTCTTTTGTAATTTCTACTAATTTAAAAGGCAAACCAGTTTCTTTATTTATATACTTTTATTGATACAGCATTTTTTAGTATCAGATAATTATCATTATTTTTCTTATGGTGATAATCCCAAGAGTTACTAATATCAACATTATTATAATTAAAATTATTCGCCATAATTTTATTTTTTTCTTCTCCATATCCATATTTTTTCCATTTATACCCACATTATAATCAAACATAATTTAAAATTCAAGTAGCTATACTCA
Organism: Erysipelotrichaceae bacterium; assembly: GCA_021769225.1. GTDB lineage: Bacteria > Bacillota > Clostridia > TANB77 > CAG-508 > JAETTH01. Next base: position 24,546 of record JAETTH010000007.1, on the reverse strand, counting down.
TTATCTATTATAATTCTATTTTTTCCCTTCATATTTTTTAATATCTTTTGACATTTTTTGCATCTTTTTAAATGTTCTTTAATATATTGTTTTGTCTCATCACTAGTTAATTTTTCAATATAATTAGGCAATAAATCTTGAATTATAATACATTTATTATATCCCTTATTCATCATACAAACACCCCTTTCTGCTTATATGACGAAAATAATCAAAATTTGTCACAATTTTTATAAAAAATTCAGTCAAAAAATTTATTTTATAATTCTTTTGCTTTATTGTTGCATCTTTTTTTGACATTCCACTTTTTTGATAAGGATATTTTGAATATTCTCCCTTTTTCAAATAGATTCAACAATTAGGAGAAAATTCTTCTCCACAGAAAACGACAAATTTATTTATCAATTTCATCCCTTCTTCTAATTCAGTATAATTGTGTATTTCTATATATGTATCAAAATCTAATATCTCATTAGTAATACTTTTATTTATTGTAAAGTTTTTCTTTTGGGGACTATTCCATTTATTAAAATAATATTTATGATAATTATCAGAATAATCTTCTGTTAAACTTTCATACTTTTCTTATAGCATTAAATTGTATTTCATTATTTTGTTTTACTTCTAATTTATAAGTTCCATTTCCTTTTTCATCTATATTTTTATTCCATTTTCATTGATGATATGTTATATATTCCTCTTTATAGTTACTATTTAATCTTTATTATATATCATATTCCCACAAGCTCAATTTTCCTTTTGCTTCTATTGGCTCATCAAATACTTCTACATTCTCTAACTGCCAACCATAATTTTCTTTAAAAGAACTATCTGTGTATATATCATTATTTTCTTTTAATAACATTTTTTTAAATTCTCGTGACATTTTTACACAGTCTACTAAAGTTACTTTTCCTAATATCTTTCCCGTTGGCATATCTTCTGGAATATATTTTGTTAATCTTTTCATTGCTTCTTTATCTATTCCTTTTCCTGCATGTATTAGTAAGTCTCCTCTGTATTTAGTTTGCCAACTTCTAAATTCAAATCTTTTATCTTGTTGCATTATCAATGTTGCCCATGGTTGTTTGATTGTTAATACTTTCATACACACCTTTTCCTATCTATTCAATACTTTATCCAATTCAATTTCTGCTTTTTTTACAAAATAATTGTCTGTGTAAATTGGTATTTTTATTTCAATAACTTTTTGAATTAATTTTTCTATAGTACCTAAATCCTCATTTTCTTCAGTCTTTATTTCTATTAAATTATCTCCATTGTTTATATCTTTAATTGCTAACTGAAATCCATTTTTTCATATACTACATCATCTTCTTTTATATCCATAATTTCTTTATACCCTATTGCTTTTAGCAATTTTTTAGCATCTTCCGTCTCTAAAATATCACAATTAACTGCTCCTTGATTTAATATATTCCCATATTCATCAAAATTTTTGATTTTAAATGTTATTTTCTTAGTTACTCTATCTGACATGTTTCCTCTAATATCTCTTACTAATACTGCCTTTGATAAGATTTCTCTTGTCTTCATTTTATCTAAATTTAATGTTTTTGGTATGAAATATGTATCATCCATTGAAAATTTATCTACTATTTTAAAACCTTTTTCTTTTACTATTTTATAAAAATTTTTTAATTCACATTTTATTTTCACTGTTATTTCATTACTTTCTTTCAAATTCTTTATATTTTCTCCTCTATCTTTTCTTTGCTATTACATCAAATATATGCCAATGTTTCATTTTTCCTAATCCAGTTAATGCATCTTTTTCTATTTCTTTAAATCTTATTATTTCAAAATCTTTAAATAACTCCATTACTTGCTCTTTAGATAAAAATACCATTTCTGGTTTAGTCGCATTCCAACTATCATTTATTCCAAAAAAATTGCCTATAAAGTATCCTTTATCTAATATACTTGCTTTTATTTTATTCCATAGCTCTTCAAATTTGTCTTTAGTGCAAAATGGTAAACAATAATTAGCTATAATTAAATTACTTCTTTCTAATTCAAGACTTTCAAATTCTTGCTTTTGGAATCTAAACTTTTCTATCTCTTTTTGATTCAATCTATTAGATATTCTTTCTTCTACATCTTCTCTATCAATCGCAAGTACATTCCAGCTATTTTTTATTAGATATACTGTATCATTTCCAGCCCCACATCCTAATTCAATTGCATTTTCAGGATTACTTTTTATCTCTCCAACAAAGTATTTAACATTGTTTCTGGGTATATGGGACTCTGTATTATCATAATATTTTTCTATACTTTTCATATTATCTTATAATCTCACTTCTTTTCCCAACCCCACTGTTCACTGTTAGAACTATTTCTTTATTGTTATACATATCTATAACTCCTGCTGCTATTAGATTCAATTTGGAATCTTCAACATCAATTGTTATATCCATTTTAGTGTTCTCCTCTTATTATTTTTCACAATTATACCACTACTTGTAAATTATTGGAATATATTTCCTGTTAAAATGTGTACAAAATTGTCTTTCTTTGTTGCAACTGTGACAATTTGGTCTAAAAATACATAAAGAAAAGAACCAACAGATTGTTGGCTCTTTTTCTAAAATTATTGTAACTCAGTTTTTACAGTTTCAATTTCTGTAACAGTAGCTGCTTGTGCTGGTTTATAATATCCTTTTGTTTGTGCTACTTTAAAAAGCTCATATTGAAAACTTTCATCATTGTTTCTAATTTGTTGAAATGTTTGTCTAAGTTGCATATTCTCTGATTCTGAAATAGCAGTTTGATAAGCAGTTAAGTCTGCTTTTACACTTCCTAATATATCATTTACCATTGTTTTTTCATCCATTTTGTATTTTCCCTCCTTGTTTAATTATTTAAAAATGACATTAATTTTTGTTTTGTGTTTAATGCATCTTGTGCAGACTTTGCAAACATCTGCTTAATTTGTGGATCAACACATTGTGAAGAATATGTGTTTAGTTTTTGATAAGCAGTTTCGTGTGCTCCTATTAAATGTCTTAAATGTTGAAGTTCAACTTGATTTAAATTTGGCATTTTTATCTCTTCCTTTCTTTTTTGTTTCATATTTATTATCTGTTTTTTTTGAATTTTTATTCTGAAAATTTATGTTATTTTGTTTATGTTTATATTTTGTTTTTATTATAAAAAAACGAATACCATTTCTTGTGGTATTCGTCTTTTATTTCTATTTTTGTAAAATTTTTTTATTTTTTATCTTAAAGAAGTATTTTTTCTACATCTTGCCATCCATTAACTCGTATCAATCCTTCTTGTTCTAATTCTTGCTCAGTTATTTGTTTATTATGATAAGCTGTAAAGAGTAGTTTTTGTTCAGCATCTCCAATTAAATTTGATGGTTTATCGTCAATTTTTACTTCACAGCTTATTAATTCTTTATTACTTGTGAAAATGTATTTTTCTGGTTCAATAAATGGTAGATTTTGATATAGCCAATTAAATTTATTTTTTAAATGTTCTCCTCCCAAAGTTTTGTCATCTCTAATTAAATATGCGGTTGTAATATAGATATCATACTGTTTGTTTAATTCTCTTAAGGTTTGATAAGCCTCTGGTACAAATTGTGTGTAATCATACATGTTTTTGCTAAGAAAGAATTTACAAAAATCTTGCCTTTGTCTTTTAGGTATTAGGTCTTGGATATAGTAATTTTTAATATCTTCTATTTGATAATTAGTTCCTAAAAATTGATTTACTAGATATAGAAAACCACCATCACAGATGACATCATCCATATCAATCATTACTTTTTTCATGTTTTTTCCTTTCTATTCTATCATCTCTAGCCCTGCGAATTTTGCCATTAGTCTCTTATGTCCTGCTTTATCAAAGGTAATATCAACTTTTAAATCTTCTCCTTCTTGTTCTACATAGTTGATTGTACCTTCCCCAAATTTTTTGTGGTATACTCTTTGTCCTGCTTGATATTGATTCATATCGATTTGATTATTTCCAGTATTCTTTTTGCTAAGTGAGTTTAAGAAACTTTCTGCAGTTCTAAATTGAAAACCTGATACAGTTTGTTCTTTTGGAATTTTAGTTGTTTCACCTATTTTATAGGTTGTTGTTTTTGTTTTTCCATAAGTCCACTCATAATTTGAGTCTTCAAAGTTTTGATTTGATTTCTTGTCCCCAAAGTTTTGGCTATATCCTTCTAATAATTCTTCTGGTATTTCTTTTAAAAATCTAGAAGGGCTATTACATGTAGTTGATCCAAACATAGTTCTTTGTTTTGCACAAGTTAAAAATAGATAGTTTTTAGCCCTTGTAATTCCTACATAGCAAAGTCTTCTTTCTTCTTCTAATTCCTTTGGTTCTGAAATTGATTTATATCCTGGGAAGATTCCTTCTTCAAGTCCCACTAAAAATACAACTGGGAATTCTAGCCCTTTCGCACTATGAAGTGTCATTAGAGTAATCATATCATCGCTTTGTTCTAAATTATCAATATCACTAGAAAGTGTAATACTTTCTAGAAAATCTGCCAAACTATTTTCAGCAAATTCATCTTCAAATTCTATTGTTACATTTAAAAATTCCTCTAAGTTTGCAATTCTGTTTTCTGCTTCAATATTATTCTCTTGCTCTAAAGCCTTTGTATATCCTGTTTCTTTTAAAATCTTTTTGGTTAATTCGGATATACTTAATTTTTCTTTTTCTGTAATAATATTTTCTATTGTTTGAATAAATTCTCTTGAATTTAGATAAACACGATTTAGTCCATAATCTTGTGCATTTTTAATAATCTCATACATTGATTTTCCTGTTTGTTCTGATAGCTGAGCTATACTGTCTAAACTTGTTTTCCCAATCCCACGTTTTGGTTCGTTAATAATTCTTCTTAAACTTAGATTGTCAGATGTGTTATGAATCAATCTTAAGTAAGACATAATATCCTTAATTTCTTTTCTCTCGTAGAATTTTAATCCTCCAATAATACGATATGGAATATTTTCTCTTCTTAAAATATCTTCAATTGCTCTAGATTGTGTATTCATACGATAAAGAACTGCAAAATCAGAATATTGATAATATTCTTCTGCTTTTAAATGATTTATTTTTTCTACAATAAAGCTACCTTCATCATATTCATTGTCTGCATTATATACTTCTGGTAAATGCCCAATTTCATTTTCAGTCCATAGTTTTTTCTCATATTTTGTTTCATTATTTTTGATAACACTATTAGCTGCTTTTAGTATATTTCCTGTGCAACGGTAGTTTTGTTCTAGTTTGATAATTTTCGTTCCAGGAAAGTCTTTTTCAAAATTTAAAATATTGGTAATATCTGCTCCGTCTAAAAGAATAAATTCCTTGATCATTGTCTCCTACAACTGTAATATTTCCATAATAGGAAGCAAGTAATGTTACTAAAGTAAATTGTGCTTTATTCGTATCTTGATATTCATCTACTAAAACATATTTAAATTTTTGACTATAGTATTCTAGAACATCTGGATTTTCCATTAATATTTTAATAGTAAAATTAATAATATCATCAAAGTCAATTGCATTATTTTCTTTTAATTTTCTTTGATATAGTTCATAAATAGAGGCTATTTTTTCTTTACGATAGTCTCCACTATATTTAGTACTATATGCCTTTGGCTCTAGCATTTCATTTTTAGCATTACTAATTTCTGCAGCTACTGCGCGATCATTAAATAGTTTATCGTCAATATTCAATGTTTTTAGACATTCTTTGATTAAAGTTCTTTGGTCAGATGTATCAAAGATAATAAAAGAGCGGTCAAAGCCTAATCTTTCGATATATCTTCTTAAAATTCTAACACAAATGGCGTGGAAAGTACCTATCCACATATCTTTTGCAGCATCTCCGATTAATTTTTCTACTCTTTCTTTCATTTCATTTGCTGCTTTATTTGTAAAAGTAATTGCAAGAATATTCCATGGTGCTACATTTTTTTCTTTTATCAAATAAGCAATTTTATGTGTTAACACTTTTGTTTTTCCACTACCAGCCCCTGCAATAACTAAGCAAGGCCCTTCTGTATGAATTACTGCTTCATATTGTTTATCATTTAATCCTTCTAATATTTCTATCATTTTCTTCTCCTATTATAAAACTTTTGTTTGTATTTTATCCTAATTTTCTTTTTGATTCAAGATCTTTTCCATTAATTTATCTAAAATTTCATTAATTTCTAAAGCACATCTTTGATAAGTTGTTAAATCATATCCCCATGGATCGGAAATATCTTTTGTTTCTTTATCATCTCCTACATATTCTTTCATGGTATATACTTTCCCTTGTAACTCTGGATAAAGATAAAGTACCTCTCTTTTGTGAGATAATGTGGCACATAAAATTAAATCCATTTTATCAATTTCAGAATTTCTAATATTAGTTGCAATATGGCTTTTTAGATCTACACCATATTCTTTCATGGTTTCAATTGCATTATATGTTGATGTATCTCCATTTTCGGCATAAATGCCAGAAGAGTATACTTGTATATCATTAATTTGCTTTTCTTCTAATTTCTTTTCTAATAATTTATGTGCCATAGCGCTTCTGCAAATATTTCCTGTACATATAAACATAATTTTCATATCTTTTTCTCCTAAAACTATATTTCATTTCTCATTACAAACTAAAAACAGGTTTTAAAAACCTGTTTTATTATATCAGTTCTCTATTTTTAGGGCAACTATATTTCTTATATTTTTCATTCACTTTTAGATTTTAGTTGCTAAAATTCCTATTAAAAATCCTATAACATTTCCAATTGCACTTAATCTTCCTTGGTAAAGTTTATTAGATTCTGGAATTAATTCTCCAGATACAATATATAGCATAGCTCCAGCTGCAAAGCTTAGGCAAATGGCAATAATGTTTTGTGAAATTCCTCCAATTAATGCTCCAAAAAAGGCTCCAATTCCTGTTGTTATCCCTGATAAAATAACATAGTAAATTACTTTCCCTGTTTTCATTCCTCCATTTTTCATAGGAACTGCCATTGAAATTCCCTCTGGTACATCATGAAGTGCAATGGCTAAGGCTAAACTTAGCCCTAGTTTTAAAGATGCTTCAAATCCTGATCCAATTGCTAATCCTTCTGGAAAATTATGAATCGCTAAACCGTATACTTACAATAATTCCTGTTTTTAATAGATTATTTTTTCCTTCTGAAAATCTTTTATTATTGGAAAACTTTTTTTCTACCAAAACATCACAGAAAATCATACAGAAAATCCCTAGAATAATTCCTAAAAAAATATTTCCTAAACTAGATATTTCCATTGCTTCTGGAACTAAGTCAAAACAAACAATAGCAATCATAAGTCCAGATGCAAAAGAAAGAATAAAACTTAAAAATTTATTTGAAGTATTTTTGAATTTTACTCCAATGATTCCTCCAATCGTTGTTCCAAAAGTCCCAAAAAATAGACCAAGTAATGTTGTTTTTAATAATTCTGGCATTTTTTCTCTCCTTTATCTTTCCTTTGTATAATTTATTTTTGAATGATTTTATTTATTCTTTTTTTACTTTATATTTTTATTTACTTCTTACTTTTGATATTGTATAAATAAAAAAGTCTATATAATTTTTTATATAGACTTTTGAAATGTTTTTATTCAATTTCTTCTTTTATTTTTGTTCTTTTCTCTTATTCTTCTTCATCAGAACTTAATTTAGCAGCTCTATCTGCTGTAATTAGCCCATCAATCATTTCATCTAAATTTCCATTTAAAAAATCTTCCATTTGATAAATAGTAAGGCCAATTCTGTGATCTGTAATTCTACTTTGTGGATAGTTATATGTTCTAATTTTTTCACTTCTATCACCAGTACCAACTTGGCTTTTTCTTTCATTAGCAAGTTTCGCATCTTGTTCTGCTTGTTCTTTTTCATATAATCTAGAACGAAGTAATCTCATTGCATATTCACGATTTTGTACTTGTGATCTCTCTGTTTGACATTCTGCTACCATACCAGTTGGAATATGAATTAATCTTACGGCAGAAGATGTTTTATTAACATGCTGTCCACCAGCACCAGATGCTCTATATACTTCCATTTTGATATCAGCTGGATTAATTTCGATTTCTACATCTTCTACTTCGGGAAGAACAGCCACAGTTGCTGTTGAGGTATGAATTCTTCCGCTACTTTCTGTATCTGGTACTCTTTGTACTCGATGTACTCCACTTTCAAATTTTAATCTACTATATGCTCCCTTTCCTGTTATCATAAAAGATATTTCTTTATATCCTCCAAGTCCAGTTTCGTTTTCGTTTAAAATTTCTAATTTCCAATGTTTTCTTTCTGCGTACATGTTGTACATACGAAATAGAGTCCCTGCAAACAATGCAGCTTCCTCTCCACCAGCACCAGCTCTAATTTCACAAATTACGTTTTTGTCATCATTTGGATCTCTTGGAAGTAATAGAACTTTTAATTCTTCTTCTATTTTAGGAAGTTTTTCCTTTGCTTCTTCTAGTTCCATTTCAGCAAGCTCTTTTAATTCTTTGTCATAAAGCATTTCCTTTGCTTCTTCCATTTGTTTTTGTACTTTTTTATATTCTCTATATTTTTCTACAATATCAGAAATAGATCCATGTTCTTTCATATACTTTTGCCATTCGGATTGGTTACTAATTACTTCTGGATCACTAATTAATTTGGTAAGCTCATCATACCTTTTCTCTACCGCTTCTAATTTTTGAAACATTGTTGTTTCTCTCCTTTAATTTTATTTTTGCTTTTTGTATTATACTATATTTTTCCTTCTATTTCAAGGAGAGCAAAAGAAAAAGCCAAATTCTTCTAGTTTTTTGACTTTTTCTTTTTTCTTATTTTAGGATAAAGTATAATATTGATATGCTATCCCTAATTTTTCTAGTATTTGTTTTTCACGATTAGAACATGTTAAAATTATGATTTGATGGTCTTTTAATTCTTCCTCTATGTACTGTAAGAAGTTTTCTAGTCTTTGATCATCATAATAGGCAAATGTTTCATCTAGAATAATTGGCATTGGTTCATTTGTTACTTCTTCTAAAACAGCTAATCGAAGAGATAAATAAAGTTGATCAATTGTTCCAATACTTAATCTAGAAACTGGCATATAGTTTCCATTTTCGACTTCTACAATTAGTCCTTCTTGCTCATTTATTTTTACTTTTTGATATTTCCCTTTTGATATTTTTTCTATATTTTTAGATAAATTTTCTGTGAATTTTGGGGTTACATTATTTTTCATTTCTTGATAAGAAGTTGTTAATATTTCTTTTACTAGTTGAATTGCTTTTTCCGTTTCTTGTAATTCTTTTTTATTTTCTTCTAATGTTTCTAATTCTTCTTTCATAGAAGCTAATTTTTCTAATTGTGGTAAAATATTTTTTTCTTGTAATTCTAATTTTTGTATTTCTATTTGTCTTTCATTTACTTTACTTTGTAATTCTTGTAATAGTATATTTTTTAATGGGTTTTTTAATAGTTCGTCTACTTTACTAATTTCAATCTGTTCTTTTATTGATAGAATTACTTCATTTTGCATTATTTTTTCTTTCTTTTCTGTTTCCTTTCTTTTTTGCTGTATTTCTTGTTGTTTTTCTTGGATTACTTGAAAAATATTTTGAATTTCTTTTTCTAATTGCTCTTTTTTATAATTTATTTCTTGTTGTTTTTGATTTATCTCATTTTTTAATTCATTTTTCCTCTTTAAATGATTTCTTCTATTTTTATTTTTTTCTAGTAAATAAATTACTGGTAAAAAAAGAAATAGAAAGGGTGATATTATTTTTAAAATATCATTTTTTATAAAAAAATAAATTAATAAATTTATAATTAAAATGATAAAGAAAAGAATAAAATATTTGACTGGTTTTATTTTGCTTTTTTGTTTTGCTTCTATTTGTTTCTCAATTTCTTTTTGTTCATTTCTTAATTCTTTTTCTTCTGCTTCAATTCGTAATTTCTCTTGCTTTTTTATCACCATATTTTTTTCTAAATTATCTAGAAATTCTTGACTTAATTTTATCTTTTCTTTTTCAATAGAATTCTGCTCTTCCATTTCTTTTAGTTTTTTTACAACTTCTAATTCTATTAATTCTCTTTTTAATTCTTCTTGTATTTTTTGCTTTTGTTCTTGTATTTCATATCTACTGTTTTCATATTGTTTTAATTCTTTTTGTTGTCTATCAATTTCTTGTAGTCTTTCGCAAATGATATTAATAGGTCTTCCTTTTGTTTTTTCTGTTCCAATTTCTTCTGTTTGCTTTTTGTTTAGTTTATCAATTATTTTTTGATAAGAAACAGAATCATCTCCTGTACTTACTAGGTTTGTAATTTTTTGAATTAACAGATTCTGATCTTGCAATTCTATTTTAGTTTGTGTTTGTAAAGAAGCTAAAGAAGAAGTAAATAGTTCTTCATCTATTTTTGTTTGTTCAAAAAAGAACTCATTTCCTTTTGTTTTATCAGAAGAATAACTCCCTGCTATATCTTCCATTTCCTTATTAAATAGTTTAGGAGATTTTTTTTGAAATTCGCGAAAAATTTCATAGCTTTCTCCATTTGCTAATTCGTAAGATAATTTTCCAGAAAAATCTGCTTGATTCCATGGTTTATATTTTTCTAAATCAGAAATATCTTTCCCTCTCTTATTTTTAGAAACTCCATAGAACATAGAGATGATAAATTTTAAAAGAGTAGATTTTCCAGCTTCATTTTTTCCATAAATTAAATTAATATGTTCTTTAAAATCTATTTCTTTATTTTCTAAATTTCCAAATCCATTAATTTTTATTTTATCGATTTTCATGTAATTCCTTTCTTCATTTCTTATTCCAAAATTTCTAATCCAATTTCCATTGCTTTTTTGATTGTCTCTTCTGAATAGTTTTCTTTTGTTTTTTCTTCTAATAATTGTCTTACAAAGATACCTTTTAATGTATTTTCTTCCTTTAATTTTTCTAAATCATAACCTAAAGTTGTTTCATCTTTTAATTTTAAAATTTCTTCTTTTTCAATTAGTTTTAAAATTTTCATTTTATTTAACTCAAATTGATGTACTCCAACTAGAACAATTTCATAAAACTTATCTTTTTCTAAGTCCAATTCATTTAATTTTTCAATTAATTCTTCTTGTGATGAAATTGTTGTGATATCAAATTTTTTAGTTACAAATTCTTGCTCATCTAGTGGAATAAATGTCAATTTTAATTCTTTTTTTTCTAATTCTCCTACTATCATACCATGACTTCCTAATTCGTCAAATCCTAAGGAAATCATAGAGCCAGGATAAACAATTCTTTGATCTGCTTCATCTTGATAAGAATTTTTATGAATATGCCCAAGTGCAACATAATCAAATCCCAGAGACTTCAAGAATCCTTTTCCAATTGGATTATATTGTCTTTCTTCCATTGTACTACTATCTAATGAAGCATGTGTTATAAATATATTTATTTTTTCCTTATTCTCTAATTGAAAAGATTCCAATTGATTCTGCATCATGTAAAAATCTTTAAATCCTAACCCATATATATTACAATCTGGCTGTTCTATTTTTTCTATTTTATCATTAAAAATATGGACATTATGAGCCCATGAAAATTTTGAATAATATGAATTATTTAAAAATGGATCATGATTTCCTGGTGTAATATAGATTTGAGTATCAGGTATTTCTTCAAATAATTGGTTAATGTATTCAATTGTACTATTTCTAATATATTCATGCTCATATAGATCTCCTGCAATAAAAAGATAGGGAATTTTATTTTCTTTGATATATTCTATCATTTTTTTAAATACTTTACGTTGTTGTAGTCTTCTTTTATCTCCCAATCCTATTCGACTTTCTAAACTTGCAAATGGAATATCAAAATGCATATCAGCAATATGAACAAATTTCATTTTTTTGTTTCTCCTATTCTTTAAACATCTTTCTTTTTTATATCATAATTTTAAATTCTAGTCAATGAATTTTGTGAACAAATTTTCGTTTATTTTGTTTTCTTTACTCTTTTCTAATTTTTTGTTATAATTATTTTATCTTTTACAAAATATACTTTCTAAATTAACTAAGAAAGAAGGGATTTTATTTTAACAAGAACAAAAAAAGTTAAATTGAATTGAGAGGGTAAGAGATATGAAAAAACGGTCTTCTTTTTCTACGCTACCATTTTTGAAAAAACAGTGGTGGACAGAGGATTTTTGTCTTCGTTTGTTCATTGCAGTTTCCTTTGTTTTGCTTTTGTTTTTTTATGTTTCTTTGGTTGATTTTCAGCCGGCAACAAAAGAGGATTACCTTCCTCTTTATGAGAAGCAAGAACAAATTGTGAAAAATATCGATTCTGTCTTCGAAATGAAGAACGTTAATGTCCAGATTGCAGATTCTAAATACACCTTTACTTTAGAATCTGATGAGTGTGATTTAATCTTTACAATGGATCAATCTTCTTTGGAAGTTTTATCTATTGAGGAAAAAGATCATGCTTCTAGCTTATGGTATATACTTCTCCTAATTTTCTTTGCAATTGCGTCTGCTTGTATTTTAGGATTGTGCTATCTTTTAGCTTTACTTCTTACTTCTTGTATTGTTAGCTTTCTTTTTCACAAAAAGTGATTTTTGTTTTGTTAAAATAAAAAAGATGTCCTATATTAGGACATCTTTTTTTGTCTTTATTCTTCATTATCATCAATTGGACCAAATAGCTCATCAAATTTTGCCTCTAATTCTTTTTGAATATCTTCTGAGAAAGGTTCTTCTTCCTGAGGTAAAATTGGAGCTTCTACTTTGGTTACTTTCTTTGTATTTTCTATTGTTGGCACCTCTACTTTTACTGTCTCTTTTTTCTTATTTATGCTTGGCTTTTCTGGTACTTCATCAAATAAATCATCTAAAGATTCTACTTTTAGATCTTGTTTTTGTAAATCTACCTTTTCTTCTACATAAGGATTATATGGATTAAACTTTCTCCAAACTCCTCTATCAATATCACCTATTTCATTATGTGACATTTGAGTCATCTGTAATTTTCTTGCCATAGTAGGATAATTAAAATAGTAGAATTTTTTAGCTTTAACTGGCTTAATTCCTTTTTCAAAGATAATACACATATCATTATCAAATCTTCGAAGTTCATCTGGTGTTAATAATGCTCTTGCCATAATTTGGTCAGATTCGTTATATCCTTGACGATTCATTTGTTTATCTCTACTAACAGACATGCTATCTCTTCCAATTGTTTTTTCACCTAATGCTTTTGAGAAATATTCTACTGTTTTTTGAGAGTTACTTCCTAAAAATACATGAGTGTCACAGTTTCCCATAATAGTTTCATATGATTTTTCATAAATTGCTTCTAGCTGGTCTAAGTTTTGTAAAATTACACTAAATTGAATTCTTCTACTTCTACTAGTTGAAATCTTTTTATCAAAATCTGGAATTCTACCAATATTAGAAAACTCATCCAAAATAAAGTAAGTTGGAACTGGAAGTCCTCCTCCACATTCATCTGCAAAGTCATATAGTTGTTGAATCATTTGGGCAAAGAAAATTGTTAATAAAAAATCATAAGCTCCATGTGTATCAGAAGATACTACATAGACAGCAGTTTTTCTTTTTCCTATCTCTTTAAAGTCAATTGTATTTGTAGAAGTTACTTCTGCAATTTCTTGGGAATCAAATTTACCAAGTTTTGATTGTAAAGAACTTAAGATTGATCCATATGTTTTTTCTGGTGCGATTTCAATTGATTTATAGTTCATTCTTGCTGGATGATCATAAGGTAATTGGTTCATTAAATCTGTTAAAAGATTACTTCCTCCACTAGAATTTGCTGCTCTTACTAATTCTGAGCAACTTGCTAAGTTTTGTTCTGCCTCTGGTCTTGTTGCTAATAGATAATAAATTAAGGCTTTTAGTAACATTTCAGCCATATCATCCCAATATGGATCTGACTTTCCTTCTGTTGCTTGTCCTTTTACTACTGTATTGGCAATAACATCAACATCTAATGAGCTTGTTATATTCATTAAAGGGTTATATCCATCACTATATTGTGGTCTTACTAAGTTTAGAATTTTTATATCATATCCTTGTGATTTTAAATATCCTGCTGTTTTATCATATAGTTCTCCTTTTGGATCTGTAAAAACATAAGAGCCTAAACATTGGAATGCATTTGGAATAGAAAATGCTGAAGATTTACCACTACCAGATCCGTCCAACGATTAATACATTGGTATTTCCTCTTTTATCTGTTGGTAGATAGTTATTTTCTGCAAGTAAAATTCCTTTATTTTTACTTAATACTCGGTATTGTTCTCCATTTTCAGCCCAATCACTTGATCCATGTTCAATGTCTGTATATTCACTTTTAGGCGCTGCTTTTACAATTCCTATAATGGCACAAACAATATAGATAATTGAAAAATACAATAGAGTACTAAAATAGGTTCCTATATAATTAGCAGTGAAAACTTTTCCTATATTTTGCCCTATATTTGAAAAAGCAGGTCCAATTGCATTAAAAAATCGATCTAAAACAAAAGACCCGTTTACTGTAGATTCTACAATTAAACAGGTAACTGGCGCAACAAATACTATGGCTAAAATAATCCATAGTATTCCCGCAATAATTAAACTTTTTTTGCTTTTCTTTAAGGCTCCTGATACTTTATAATTCATGTGTCCACCTTCTCTTTGGTATTATTTTACATTGTATGTTCGTCTTGTGTTTTTCTACTCATTTGCTTTAAGTAGTCTTTTTTCTGTCCTTTTTCTACTGAAATTACTAATCCATCTGCAGCTATCATACTTCTTGCTTGGTTTCCTGACACTTTTTTATGTCCTGCTATTTCTTCAATTTTTCCTCTTTCATTGGCTTTTAAATCCATCATTGCAACTGCAAAATCTAATGGTAATGGTCTTTCAGTTGAATTACCCATTGTACTCATTATAATAAGTCCCCCTTAATTTTTATCATCTCTTATTTCAAAAGCAAAATAAGATTTATATGGTTTTAATTTGCATTTTCCTTTTACTTCATTTGTAGCTTCGTCAAAATATAAAATTGGTTTGACTTCTTCTGCTGTTTCTGGATCGATAATAGATATCGGTCTTTTTAGATTTGGTGTATATTTCACATCTTTATATTCTGTTTCTTTCTCAGAATATAAAGTGTCCAGTTTCATTGGAATTGGTTTTTTTGAAATTTTCAATTTATCTTCTTCTAGAATTCCCATATTGACAACTACTTTTTCTTTTGCGAAAGAGAAAATAACTAGTTGATCATAATCTTGTGATGGTTCATCTACAAAAAAGGTTTTTTTCTTCATATTTCCATTTAATTCTTCTATATAGTCAAGTCTTTCTACTGTAAATTTGGGATAATCTTTTAATAACTCTTTTTCAGTTCGATTCACTTTGTAAATAACTGTATTGATATTCATTGGATCTGTTATACTAAAGTGTTTTCCTTGAAGATTCTCCATTTTTTCATACACCCCTCTTCTCATTTTGTAGTGCATATTCTTCTTGTCTTTTGTTCATACAACATTAATTATACATGTTTTTATCGTTTATGTCAACTTTTAGATGGTTCTTGGTTTAAATTCTGAAATTTCATTTAATTTTTCAAAAAGCTCTTTTTCATTTTCTGTTAGTTTTTTAGGAACTAAAATCTTAATTTCTGCTACTAAATCTCCTCTTCCTCCTTTTCCATCTTTATATCCTTTTCCTGGTATTCTAACTTTTTCTCCACTTTGAATACCTTGAGGAATATATAAAGATGCTGTATCGTCAATTGTTGGAATATTGACTCTTGTTCCTAATGCCGCTTCCCACGGTGTTAAAAATAAATCTGTATAAATGTCACATCCATCTAATCGAAATTGTTTATTATTTTCAATATTGATTTTTATAAACAAATCTCCATTTTTACCACCATTTTGTCCATTTTTTCCTTGACCTAATAGACGAATCTTTTCGGTATTTCGGATTCCGGCTGGTACTTTAATGGTAAATGTTTTCATTTTTCCTTCTACTGTTCTTAAGGATACCTTTTTTTCCATACCATAAAAAGCTTCTTCCAAAGTGGTATTAATTTCTGTTTCAATATTTTCTCCTTTAATCGGTACCTTTTTCTTTTTGCCTACTACTTTTTCTTCTTTTTGTTCTTGCTCCATGCCAAAGAACATATGGAAGAAATCACTAAATAAAGAGTCTTTTTCCCTTTTACTTTCTTCATATATTTTATTTTGTTTTCTTCCTACATGGGAATTCCACATTCTATCATATTTTCTTTTATTAGTTGGATCGGATAATACTCGATATGCTTCATTAATGTCTTTAAATCGTTCTTCTGCTAAATTATTTCCGACATTAACATCTGGATGATATTTTTTAGCTAGTATACGAAAAGCATTTCTAATCTCATCAGCACTTACTTTATTATTTTTCAATTCGAGTATTTTGTAATAATCTTTAAAAATCATTTCAACATCCTCCATTTAATATGGTATGTTGTATTATATCATGTTTTTTCCTAGTTGCAAATACTTTTTTATACTGATTTCTTGATTATTTTAAAGATTTTTAAAAGTATCACAATAAATGTGATACTTTTGTCTTATTTTGATTTTTTATTTATTTCATTTTTTCTATTAATAATTGGTTTCTTGCTAAGATGCTATTAGGATGAAGTAGTTTTCCCTTTTCTATATTTTCTTGAATATTGAAATTAATTATAGTAATTATTGCCTCATTTAAATTTTTTTCTGATAGTTCTCTTATTTCTTCTAAATCTGCATATTCTCTATTTTCTTCTGTTGCATCTGCTACAAAGATGATTTTATCTAGCATGCTCATATTTTGCCTTCCAGTCGTGTGATAAGTAATTGCACTTTGTACTTCTTCTGCTATATGGTATTTCTTTTTTGCCATATCTGCTGCTATTTTTCCATGAAGTAATCCTGGTGAACTTTTTTCTATTTCATCTACTTCTAATTGATTTTCTTTTGCATAGTTTAATTTTTCTTGTTTTGTTAGTTCTTTTGCCATATCATGTAAAATGGCTGCTATTTGTGCAGCTTCTTCATTTACCTCATAAATTTTAGCAAGCTCAAGTGCTCTTTTTTCTACTCCTAAAGTATGAGTATATCTTTCTTTTGATAACATATTTTTCACATCATTTTTTATTTTTTCAATTTCCATATTCTTTATCCTTTACTATACTATTTCTTATTTTTCTTCTAAAGCTAATTGTATAAGTTTATCTAGTAATGTACTATACGGCATTCCTGCTTTTTCCCATAATTTTGGATACATACTGATAGTAGTAAATCCTGGCATAGTATTAATTTCATTAATATAAATTTTATTATTTTCTCCTACAAAGAAGTCTACTCTTGCTAATCCTTTTCCGTCGATTGCTTGAAATGCTTTTATGGCTAATTTTCTAATTTCTTCTATTATTTCGTTAGAAATGTTAGCTGGAATAACCACCTTTGATTCTTGATTTTTATATTTTGCATCATAGGTATAAAAATCCTCCGCTGCAAGAATTTCTCCTACGGATGAAGCTATAACCTCTTCATTACCTAAAACGGCACATTCTACCTCATGTCCTGTTATATTTTTTTCAATTAATATTTTAGAATCAAATTGTGCTGCATAGCCAATTGCTTCTTCTAGTTCTATTTTATCTTTTGCTTTTCTGATTCCAACACTGGATCCAGAATTAGATGGTTTTACAAAGACTGGTAACCCTATTGTTTTTTCTACTTTTTCTGTAATCAATTCTAATGGTAAAATTTTTTGTGAAAAGTCTTTACTAATTAAGTAGTAGTTTTCTTTTGCTTTTTTTACATATATATACTCTGCTTGATTAATGTTTGCTTTTTCAAACATAACTTTTGTATAAGCTTTATCCATTCCAATGCTAGAAGCTAATACCTTACAACCTACATAAGGAATTTTTAATAGCTCAAGTAATCCTTGAATTGTCCCGTCTTCTCCTCCTAGTCCATGAAGGACAGGGAAAACTACGTCTAATTTTTTTAATTCATCTAATTGATTTGCTATTTCTTTTTTTTCCTCAATTTCTTTTCCTATCTCTAATAGATCAATCTCTTCTATTTTTTTGGTGTAATGATACCATTTTCCCTCTTTTGAAATATAGATTGGGTAAATTTCATATTTCTCTTTATTTAAATTTTTAATCACTGATGTTCCAGATACAATAGAAACATCATGTTCAGTTGAAATTCCACCAAAGATAATTCCTAATCTTATTTTTCCCATTTTTCATCCTCCTATTTTATTGCTTCTATAATTTTGTCAAATCCCATTGCATTTGAGGCTTTGATTAAAATGGTATCTCCTGGTTTTATGTAGTTTTTAATGGCATCTATTAATAATTTTGTATTGTCAAATGCATGAATCTTTTCTTTTGAAAGTCCTACATAATCTGCTCTTCCTGCTATGTCTTTAGCAAGCTGACCTGCTGTTAATAGTAAATCAATTTTATTTTTTACTACTTCTTCTCCTATTTTTTCGTGTAATTGTTTTGCATAGTCACCAAGTTCCAACATATCTCCTAATACTGCAACTCTTCTTTTTCCTTGAATCTTTCCTAGATATTCAAGTGCTGCTTTCATAGAATCATAGTTTGCATTATAGCAATCATTAATAACAGTAACATCAGAGGGTAAATTTACAATTTCCATTCTCTTTTTCGTTAATTCAAACTTTGCAATTCCTTCTTTTATCTTTTCCATTTCAATCCCATATTCTAGTCCTACACTCATGGCACATAATGCATTTAAGATAAAATGTCTTCCCGGAATAGGTACTGTAACTTCATATTCTTTTTCATTTACTCTTACTTTAAAATCACTTGTAGTTTGGCTTTCTTGAATATCATAAGCAATATATTGGCTAGCATTTTCAATTCCATATGTTACAATATGATATTTTTCTCTATTTTGTTCAATCCAATTATGCAATAAGTCATTGTCATTATTTAGAATAACAGCTCCATGATTTTGCATACCTTCTAAAATTTCTAGTTTTGCTTTTAAAATATTTTCTCTTGAACCCAAATTTCCAATGTGAGAAGTTCCTACATTTGTGATGACACAGGCTGTTGGTTTGGCAATATTGCTTAAAACTCGAATTTCCCCTAAATTATTCATTCCCATTTCAACGACTAAGAAGTTATGTTCTCGTAATTTTAAGATAGTTAGTGGAAGTCCTATATGGTTATTTAAGTTTCCTTGTGTTTTTAATACATTATATTTTTGCTCAATTATACTAGCCACCATATCTTTAGTACTTGTTTTTCCTACACTTCCTGTAATTGCCACAATTGGAATATCATATTTATTTCTTTTTGCTTTTGCCATTTCTTGAATTGCTTCTACTACATTATTTACTTTTATAATTATTTTATCTTTTAATTCTTCTCTATCTTTATTAGTTATTTGAATGTCTTGAATAATTGCTCCAATCGCGCCTTTTTTTATAGCTTCTTTATAGAAGTTAGAGCCGTTAAACTTTTCTCCTCGAATTCCTAGATATAGATCCCCTTTTTCAATTGTTCTTGTATCATTTGAATAGCTAACAACCTCTTTTTCTATTGCACCGCAAATGAGTTCCCCTTTTGTTATTTCTAAAATTTCTTTTACTGTTAAATTTTTCTGTGGCATTGTTCTGCCTCCTGATTTTGTTGTTTTCTTATTAAAATATAGTTATATTTTGATTATTAAATTATATTATATTCTTCTTTGTTTTACAACAAAAAATTTTAGAAAGATTTTGACTATTAAATTTTGTAAAAAATCAAAAAAATTTTTAATTTTTATGAGAAATATTTTGATATATTTATTAAGAAAATTTAAAGTAATAAATTGATATCATTTAATACATATTAATATTAGAACTGCTTATTTTAAAGAAAAATAATTTTAAAATTATTATAAAATCTTTTAACATCTAAAAAAAAATATTATTAAAACTTTTATAATTTTATTAGCAATTTTTATAAAATTTTATATATTTTTTTTCTCTTTTTTTCTTTTGGAAATTTATTAAAAAGGAGTAGAAAATTTTCTACTCCTTTGGAACTATTTATTCGACATTTCTATTTGCAATTTCAATTGCCTTGGAAACAATGTTCCCACATGTTTTTGAAGAAACGTTTCCCCATCCATTATCTTTCTTTACTGTCTCATATACGCCTAATTCCTTAGCGATTTCTTCTTTTAACTTTTCAGACATTATACTTTTCTTATTAGACATCGTGTAATATCCTCCTTAGAAGTTTTATCAGAAATACAGTGATTCACATAATTATGTTTTATCATGTTTTCTTATATCTATTATGCCCTTTTTTTTAATCTTTATTTTTTTAATAAATGGATCTTTACCTTTGTTTTCCCAATTACATTGTTAATGTTCCATTTGGTGTGTTTACAATTACTAAGATATCTTCTTCTTTTCCAGTTTGTGTGTTAATATATACTAAAAATTCTGTATCGTCTACTTTTCCTTTAAACTCATAACATTCAACTTCTGTTTGCCATTGTGTCGGAATAATTGCTCTTCCTTCACTTTCAATTTTCAAGTCCTTATTTAATATTTTCTTTGCTTCATCCATACTAATTTTAGGTTCTGTAAGGCTTCTTTCTTCGTGGGAATTTAAATATCCTGTTGTTTCAATCCCTAGGATTTCACCATTATCTAATGCCACTTTTAGCTTTACTAGATCTGGATACATAATTACTCCGTTTTGCTCATACGCATAATTAATTGTTACCACTCCATCTTGTTTTAGATAATATGTTTCTTTCATGTTTTTAAATTCTTTTGAATCTAAAAATTCTTTTCCAATTTTATCTGCTTCTTCTTGTGAAAGTGTCTCTGCCTCTACACTTCTATTACAGTTCATAAACATCACATGTCCACCTTTTTTCGTAATTGAAATCCAAATATCTTGTTCATTATTTGTTTTTACCATAAAATCATAGGCTGGAATATCTGCATTTTCTGAGAATCCTTGAGAATTTATTTCTTTAATTTTCTCTTTTCCTATAAAATTTTCAGCTATTTCTTTGGCTTTTTCTTCACTAATATCTTCTCCTGTTAACCCTTTTTTCTTATTGCTTGTTAGGTGTTCTGAAAAGGCCCCGTCATAAATTAATCCTGCATATTCATGGAAATTCTCTTCTAGATTGCTAAAACTATCCTTTGATAAATTGCTTACTTGTTGTGCAAAAACGGGAGTTGCTTTTTTGGTTAATTCTCCCCAACTAATTCTTCCTTGATTCATATCTTCTGATAATTGATTTAATGTATTTTCAAGTTCTACACTATAATTATGCAAGTCAGTTAAATTCTTCAAATCTTCTTCTGTTAAAGGTTCTTTATTAATATTTTTTCTAGATAATGAAAAACTATAATCACTTACTTGATTTAAAAATTTTGCAGTATTAGATAGACTTTCATTTTCAATAGGAAGTCTTGCTAAATAACTTTGTGCTAAATCAGCTTCTCTCCATACGTGTGTTAGAGTTTCAGCTCCATGCTCTGGAGTTGTTGATATAAGAGATTTTGCCAAATATTTTTCAACATTTTGTACATAATCTACTAGCTCATAAAAAGCCATATTATAATCATTTTCATTTGCAGTACGATATTCCATTTGCTTTTTATACGTAAAGATCCCTAATCCAATTATTACAGCAAGAAGTACTACAATAATTGTTAACATATGTCTATCTTTTAATCTGTTTTTCCAATCATATACCTTTTCTTTTATTTTACTCAAAAAAATCATTCCTTCCTTTTTTATTTACAAAATCTATGTTTTCCAATTGTTTTAATTAATGGTCTTGACCAAATCCATTTATTTGTTGCTGTGTTAGGATTAAAATAGTAAATAGCACCTCCAGATGGATCCCATCCATTCATTGCATCTCTTGCAGCTTTATATACTGTTGATCCTTCACTAATTGGCACATTGATTTGTCCATCAGCAACAGCTGTAAAAGCTCCTGGTTGATAAATAACTCCAGCAATTGTATTAGGAAAATTAGAACTTTTTACTCTGTTTAAAATAACTGCGCCTACTGCTACTTGTCCTTCATATGGCTCTCCCCTTGCTTCTCCATTAATTGCTCTTGCCATAAGTTGTATGTCAGATGTAGAACTACTAGATGCAGCATAAACATTTCCTTCTTCTAAATTGCTATTATATTTTATAAACCAAATCGCAAATATTAATACTAATATAAGAGATATTATAAAAATTACCCTTTTCAATGTTTCCTCCTATTTTTTGTTTATCTTTTATAAACATATTTTGTATAAAATTCAAAAAAATATACAAATTTTATATTTAAATTTTTCTATTTTTGATATTTTTTTATTTCTGTGTTAAAATGAAAAAGAATTATTAATATTAAATAAGTTAAAGGATGTTTTTTATGAAAAAAGTTATGATTTTTTATGCTTCTTATGGAGGCGGTCATCTATCTGCTGCAAAGGCTATTAAAAATTTTATTGATGACCATTATAAAGAAGTTCAAACTGAAATGGTTGATTGCGTAAAATATGTTAATAAGACATTAGATAAATTGTCTACTTCTGCTTATAAAGAAATGGCTAAAAAAGCACCTTGGGCTTGGGGAAAGGTTTATTACAATTCACAAAAAGGTCTTTTGGCTAAAATTAGTTCTTCATCAAATAAATTGATGGCTAAAAAATTAAATAAATTATTAATGGAATATAAGCCTAATTTAATTATTTCTACACATCCTTTTGCTAGTCAAATGTGTAGTTATTTAAGAAAAAATCATAAACTTGATGCTAAAATTGCCACTATTATGACTGATTTTGCACCTCATGATCAATGGCTTGTTGGTTCTGATTATGTTGATTACTTTTTTGTTTCTAACGATAAAATGAAAGATTCTCTAATTGATTTAGGAATTGATTCTTTCAAAATTTTTGTGACTGGTATTCCTTTATCTGCAAGATTTTTAGAAGAGCATAATCATAAAAAAATACTAAATGATTTCTATTTATCTGAAGATAAAAAGACTATTTTATTTTTTGGCGGTGGTGAGTTTGGGTTAGGCAAGAATAAAACTGTTCAGATATTAAGAACTTTATTAGAAAACTACTCTGATATCCAAGTTGTTGCAATTTCTGGTAAAAATGAGAAAATGAAAAGTGCATTTCAGGAATTGTCAAACGAACTTCATGCAGAAAGTAAAATTAAAATTTTAGAATATACTAATCAAGTCCCAGAATTAATGAGTATTTCTGATTTAGTTATTACTAAACCAGGTGGACTTACAATTACAGAAAGTTTGGCTTCTAAACTGCCAATTATTATTATTAATCCTCTCCCTGGTCAAGAAGAGGAAAATGCTGAATTTTTAGAAAATGCAGGAGCTGCAATTTGGATAAAAAAAGATGACAATCCAAAACAAATCATTGATACAATTTTATTAAATAAAGATAAGTTGACTCAAATGAGGAAAAATTCTGAAATGTTATCTAGACCATATTCTACTAGAGATATCTGTAAAATTTTATTAGAAGATTAATATTCAAATATATTTTCAAAGAGACAAAACTGTTGTCTCTTTTTTATTTTATTCACTTCGTCTTTCACATTATGTATACCTTCGACCCAGTTTTACATTTTTTGATTTTTCCTTTGATTCCGAATGTTTTAGTAAGTTTTTTATTATACTTTTTTTACTTTTATTATCCTCCTTGTTTATTGTCACTTAATTTTTATCTTTTCTTTGCTTTTTCTTTTTGTCAACTTTTATTTTGTTTTTACTATATGTTGATAGTATTAAAAAAATCTATGAAAAATATTTTGAATTAAAAAAGTGTTTTTTATATAATAATTTAGAAAATAAAAAATAATTATAAAAATAATTATAAAAATTAAATAGAAAATAAAAATATAAAAAAACGTTTATATATTTTTATTTTTTACATTTTTATTTATCTTTTTATTTTATTTTTTAATAGAAATATTTTGTTTTTATTAAATTATTTATTCTATTGGAATTTTATTTCGTATTTTTCTAGTAATTTTTTAAAGTGTTTTTTATTTTTTCAACATAACCTCTATCAAATTTTTTATATATTTTTAGTACTATTTTGATCTAAATCAGATTAATTTCATTAGTTCTTTTCTTCCTTTCTTTGTGTTATGTATACTGTCCCTCCTATTTTTTTCTTTTTCTATTTTTCTTTAGTTCCGCACACTTTAGGAAAAATTCTCTTATGCTTTTTTCACTTTTCTTCTATATTATAATTTCACCTTCAAATTGAGCCGTTTTCATTTTGTCAATTTTCTTGTTGTTTTTAGTTTATAATATCAGAATAAAAATAAATAATATAAAATATTTTTTCTCTATTTATTTTTATAATAGCAATTATTTTTTATTTATAAATTTTTTCTATCTTTTAATTTATTTTATTTATGCT
>JAETTH010000080.1 GCA_021769225.1 Erysipelotrichaceae bacterium | reverse complement strand
AAAAAATCATATCGATTTTGCTTGTTTGTTATGCAAATTTTTCTTTAATTATATTTTAATTTTACACTAATTTAATCACTTTTTCAATATATTGACATCAAAAAAACGCCTATTTTAGATATTAATCTTACAATAGACGTTAGTTTTACAAACTATATTTTACTTTTACAATTCACCATATTTTTATTATTCCTCTTTTTTGGCTCATAACATGATGTAATAAGGACATTGGAGGTAGTATTATGAAAATTGGCTTTTATTCTGGAAGTTTTGATCCATTTACAAATGGTCATTTACATGTTGTTAAAACTTCTTGTAAGATTTTTGATAAAGTTATTATTGGCATTGGTATTAATCCTAAAAAGCAAAGAAGATATGATAATGTTCTTATGAAATCTGCTATTGAAGCTGTATTAAAAAGTGAAAATATATCAAATGCAGAAGTTATTGTTTATGATAATTTATCTTCCAGTGTTGCAGCATCTTATCATGCTAATTTTTTAATTCGTGGTATTCGTAATGATATGGATTATGGCTATGAGGAAAATCTTTCTCAAATTAATGAGGAGATTTCAGGATTAGATACAATTTATATTCGTTCTGGAATTTTGGGCTTCATTAGCTCTAGTATGGTAGTAGAATTACTGGAAAATGGTAAGGATGTTTCTAAATATGTTCCTAAAGATATTTTAGAATTAATTAAGTAGTAAGAAAATTCTTACTACTTTTTGCTTTTTTTATTTTGTTTTTTACTATATTTTTATTTTCTTTTTAAAAAATTGAAATGCAGTTGGAATTGGATATTGCTTTTCTAATTCTTTTTGTTCTACCCAAAGTAATTTGCTATTTTCTTGCTTTACTTTCATTTGATATCCTTTCATTTTCCACTCTACATGTGAAAATATATGGGTATATTCTCCGATTTCTTCTATTTGTTCTATCTTTAAATTCCAATTGTCTATTAGGTATTTTATTACTTCTTCTTTTGTTAAATTCCCCTCTATATTTAGGAATTGATGCATACCTGCAAGTAATCCCTTGCTTTCTCTTTTTTGAATTGCAACCTTTTTTCCACATTGTAATATTATAATTGTTTTTTCTTCTTTTCTTCTTTTTATTTTTACTTCTCTTACTGGTATTTGACTCGTTAAGTTTTCTTTTTTGGCAATACAGTTTTCTTTTAATGGACATATGGTACAAAGAGGTTCTCCGTTTGGAAGGCAAATTATTTCCCCTAGCTCCATTAAAGCTTCATTAAAGTTACCTGCTTCTTCTGGCATAATTTGTTTTAACTGGTTTGTTACTTGCTTTTTGGTTATTGGTAATAAAATATCTTGTTTACTACCTGTAATTCTAGAAATTACTCTTAGTACATTTCCGTCTACAGCTGGTACTTTTTCATGATATGCAATAGATGCAATTGCTCCTGCTGTATATTCTCCAATTCCAGGAAGCTTTAGTAACTGTTCATAAGAAGCAGGCATGGCTCCAGCATATTGTTCTACAATTATTTGTGCTGCTTTTTTTAGATTTCGAGCACGGTTATAGTAGCCAAGTCCTTCCCATAATTTTAGCAATTTTTCTTCTTTTACTTCTGCTAAATCTTTTATGGTAGGAATCTCTTCTAAAAATCTATCATAATATTTTTTTACAGCTTCAATTCTTGTTTGTTGTAGCATAATCTCAGATAACCAGATATAGTATGGATTTTTCTCTGTTCTCCAAGGTAAAATTCTTCCTTCTTTTTCAAACCAATTTAAAAGTGGATGAATTATCCACTCCAACTTTTTTTCTTGTTCCATGTTTCCCTCATCTTAATTTTAGTGGCGGAGTAGGTGGGATTCGAACCCACGGGCCGGTATTGGCGGCTAACTGTTTTCGAGACAGTCTCGTTATGACCACTTCGATACTACTCCATTTATTCTACTTTTTTATTATACTATATTTTTTTTGAGGAAACAATATTGTAAAAAGCAGTTTTCCATAGAAACACTGCTTTTTTAGTGGCGGAGTGAGTGGGATTCGAACCCACGGGCCGGTATTACCGACTACTACAGTTCCAGTGTAGCTCGTTATGACCACTTCGATATCACTCCATTTATTTTCACCTTTTCTATTATACTATATTTTCCTAGTAAAAATCAACCTTTTTCGTTGTTTTGGAACAAAGTAACTAGAATTTATTTGTTAATTATTTTACAATTTTTTTTGCTCTTTCTTCTCCTAAAACAACAGTATATATTTCAAAAAGCTTTTGTTTGATTTCTTTCTCTTTTAAACTCTTCTATTTGAATCTTTGTAACATCATATTCATTTTATATGTTTTCTTTCTGATTTCGCTTCTGCTATTTTACCTTATTTTAGTAGTATCTGTAATATTAAACTTATGGATTTAAAAATATAAAAAGACTTTATTTACAATCTTATATTGCAAATTGTAAATAAGTCTTTCAAACTTAATTAATTGTAGTTAAAATTAGTACATCTTTTGACTGAAACGTTTCATTGTTTAACTCTCCATTATATGCTACCCAAAATAAATTTCCTTGATAACGATATGTTCCTATTTTCTCATATTCCTTTAAGGATATCTTTTTATCTTCTTCTGAGGAAAATTTATCTCTTGTATTATCTTGTATTATTACAATTTTATTTATTTTATCATCATATTTAATATCCAATAGAAAGATATCTCCTTCTACTGTAGGTTGCACTAATCTAATAAAAGCAAATTCTTTCTTATGATATTTTTCCATAAATTCTTCATATAAATTTTCATTGTAAACTTTTGCATGATTTACAACAAAACAGTTATCTTTTATTGCTTGATCAATTGTGTAATCTTTACTTAATTTTGTTATTTCTTCATATTCTTGTGTTATTTGATCATTATAGAAATTTGTAATTTCCACATTTTCGTTTGTTAAGTAGTTACTAATAGAGTTATATTCATCTGTACTTATCTGATATATTCCATTATATGGCTGTTCAATATAATGTTTATTGTTTTTCTCATAAACAAATACTGTTATGATTTTACTTTGGTTACAAGTAAAATCAACTTTAATTTTATTTTTAACATTAACGGGCTCATCTTGTATACTTTCTTGGTTACTTACTCGTTTTATTCCTACTAAAATGTCTCTTATTTCTTTTATACTTGTTTTTTGGTGAATTGTTTTTTGATTTTCTACTTCTTCTAATGTTACACTTGTTATCTCTTCTAATTGTGGCAGATTTAGTTCATAGGTTCTTGTCTCTCTAAAATAGTATACAATTCCTATCATTAATAATATGGCTACAATAATTTCTATTGTAATCATGATTATTCTTTTTTTCATAGGCTTATCTCCATTTTCAAATTTTGTTTCTTTTATATTGTCTTTAATTAAATAACACATTTACTACTAGATTAAAAAATACTGTTTATGCCAAAGGAATTAAACTTCTTTGATACAAATCCTGATGTATACAGTTACTTGTTTACACTCTCGGTATCTTCCTTAAAAGATTACCCATCTGGGATTAGAAGTCTCTATGCTTCTTTGTGTATCGAAGTGCTAAAACACCAAAGCCGGACGGAACCCGTTGT
>JAETTH010000079.1 GCA_021769225.1 Erysipelotrichaceae bacterium | reverse complement strand
TACAATTTTTTCGATATAAAGAAGATAAAGCTAATCGAGCATTCTATTTTTTATGCACTATTATCGGCTATTTTTGTTTAATCTTATGTTTAGATTTCTTTCCTTGGAGCTTATTTAATTCATTCCTTAGTTTTATGCAATTTCCTTGGCGTTTAATTATAGTTTCTTCTGCGTTACTTTCATTGATGTCTGGTATTTGCGTTATTGAATTTTTTAGGAAAATAGATGAAAGAAGAGTTTCTTTAATAGTATTAATTTTAGTTTTATTTATAGGAATATATCAACTTTCTTTTGTTATAAAGCAACCAGCAATCATATTTAATGATACTCCTTATTCTTTAATTTCAGATGATGATTACAGTGGAGAACATGGAATAGTAACCTATTACAATCAGGCCGAACTTGCCGCTGCAGATTATTTGCCTATTAAAGATAATGTCGATTATCGAAACTATGGTGATTATATTATTACAAATAATGATGTTGAATTACTTGATTTCGTTAGAGGCTATAATTATATGAGTTTTTCAATAAGTAGTAGTGAGGAAAATTCTCTGTATATTTTGCCATTGATTTATTATAAAGGATATACTATCGAATGTTATGATGAAAATGGTAATTTTGTCGAATCACTAGTTCCTTATCCAGATCATGAAACTTTTTTGGTTTCCTTTAATACCAGGGAAAAAAATAAAAAAATGCAATATGTTATTTATTATAAAGGAACGAAAATACAAATTATTTCTTATTGCATCTCTTTAATTTCTTTGTTATTACTCTTATTCGATAAAAATTTGAAAGGTGGATTAAAAAAATTATGGTAGAGATATCAATAGTAATATCATTAATGCTGATTTTTGATAGTTATCTGTTAGGGAAATGTATTAGTAAGTATTTTAATTGGAACGCAGATTATTTTCCTGTAATTACAATCGGTTTTTTTGTTATTTTAGGTATTTTCGAATTTTTTGTCTTCGCTTTTGTCAAATTTCAATTCTCTGTATATTATATTCTTTTTGTTCAATATATTTTGCTAATTATTCCAATATTTGTTGCAATTAAAGTGAAAGTCAATCTAATTCCTACACAAAAAGAACTTAAGATGATATTAGGAGGTGCATTATTTACTATAATTTTTGCTTTTCTAATGGGAAATCAAACATTAGGAGAAGCTGCTTTCGATTCTAATTTCTATTTATCTATGGTAATTGAAAACAGCACATCACCTACATTGGGAACAATTAATGGTTATACTGGAAATATAGAAAATATATCGACGCTTCATGGCTATCAAGGTTTTTATTATTTTCATTCTTTGCTTTTAAAAAATATAAGGAATATTTTGTCTTTAAACAATACTTCGTTAACTCCTGTTTATTTATGGACTTCAGCTTTAACATATTTTTATATGCTGAGTGATATTCTTTTTCATTCAATAAATTTATTTTTAGAGAAGAAAAGTTTGCATACTAAAATTGTTGCTATATTTTTTGTGCTTGTTTTTTTCACTAATTATTTCAACATATCATTCCCATTTTACGGAAATACATGGAAAACATTAAATATTGCGTGTAATATGCTCATATTGTATGAATTTATTAAACTGAATAATAAAAAATCATTATTTTTACTTACTTTTTTGAATTCTTCACTTATCGGATTTAGTTCATCAGGTTTCTTTATTGCATGTTTTATTGAAATTAGTTTCTTTTTCTATTTAATATGGAAAAAGGAACAAAATTATACTGTTTATTTAGAATATTGGATATCATGTCTATCTTTACTTATTTTTGCATTACTTTATTTTTCAGGAAATAATACTAAAACTTCGATTTTAATCTTAGCAATTTATTGCCTAGCAGGATATACTGTTTATTTAACAAAACGATTTGATGCTATATCTTGGAAAAAAATGTTACAACTTTTTAAGTTTATTTTCATAATTTTTGTTCTTTTGCTGGTGATTGTTAGTTATTTTGTGCGAAATTCTATGTTTTCTGGTTCAGATAGTCAATTCAATGGGTACTCATTCTTTTTTCGCTTAAATAGTTTGGGAGATATGACTTTGAATTATTTTATACCAGTGAATAAAATAGAACTAGTGCGGAATTGTGTTTTTTGGTTTATTATTTTCATTAATTGTTTTCAGGAAAAATATGAAAAAGAGTATAAATTCTTTTTACTCTTAATTATAATTTTATTTGTAAATCCATTTGTTACTCCTTTTGTAGTTAAATACATGACTAGTATTGTTTATAGTCGATGCTTTGAAATCTTTATAAATCCGTTTTGCTTACTTATTTTTTATACAGGTTTAATTGAGTGGCTGGAAAAAAATAAAAATATTGAAATATTATTCCTCTTAGCTTTAGAAATTGGTTCGATAGGAATCATTGTACATAATAATATAAGTTATTATTCAAAATTTTTTATACCTCAAGAAGGTTATAACCCTGTTTATAGAGTAACTAATGATCAGTGGGAGTTATATCAAAATCTAATTGAAGAATTACAAAGTTCTAAATTAGAACGTCCCCTTATTCTTAATCAGGATATAGCTGTTAAAGCGTATGTTAGTAATATTCGTGTTTTGATCGACGCGAATACTTCTCGTTCTGCGCCAGCATATTCTGACGAAGATATTGATGCACCAAGTGACTGGTTAAATATATTCTATGTTCGAGATTATTATGGGCAACATATTTGGAAGCAAGACCCCGATTATTCTAAAATATGCGATGCTATAATTGATTCTAATTGTGATTATGTTATTATGGATAAAGAAGTGGTTGTACTTAAAGGTGATCTTTACCTTCCTTTATGGTTTGATGCAAGGGGATGCAGTGAAGTAATTTATGATAATGATAGATATGTATTATTAAGAGTAAGAAAATGAAGCATTGTAAAATATAAATTCTTAAAAGTTTTATAAATATATTGCGGAGATTGAGGAATAACTTTCATTTACTAGTATTATCTATAAATACTTTAGGAAATTGTTATATATGAAAGAATTTGAGGGTTGAATTGTGAAAATAGGAAAACATTGGGTAAAAGATATTTCAAGCGAAAACTTTTTATCTAATAATATAGAAAACCGATATGAGAAAAAAAAGTATGCTTTTATTGATTGCTTGAAAGGTATTGCTGTAATTATGATTTTTTTCAGACATTGTGTAGATTTTACAGTAATGTCAAATATGCAATATAAAATGTTTTGTTTTCAACAATTTGGAGCACAGTTATTCATTGTGATTTCTGGATTTCTAGCTTATTATTCTCTCTGTAGAATAAAACCTAAAGAATATTATATTAGGCGTTTATTTAGTTTAATTCCATCATATTGGATAGCCATCATAATATACTCTCTTATAAATTATATTTTAGTAGAGTTAAATACAAATCTTGCAAAAATTCTATGGATTGATGAGAAATTAAATATAAAATCAATCGGCTTACATTTATTTCTATTAAATGGGTTTAGTATTATTCATAATAATGATTTGATTCCAGGAAGTTGGTATGTAGGGACGATCGTTATTCTATATGCTGTTTCTCCAATACTCTTTAAACTTCTTTGCAAACATAAGAACTATATCAAATTC
>JAETTH010000078.1 GCA_021769225.1 Erysipelotrichaceae bacterium | reverse complement strand
AGAAAAAAGAAATTCAAGGAAAACATAAAAGGTTTATTAATAGGCTATTTGAGTTAGAACAGTGTAGTAAAGGAGAAATAAAAAATGGGGAAAAGACTTAGATATGAAAAAATTTTAAAGAAACGTCTAGAGGAACACAATTTAGAATTTAAAGATATAATATCGAAAATAGAAATTCCTTTAGATGATGAAACAGCAATATTTTTTTACACATCTCATTTTGAAGGATTAGGAACTAAAAAGTCAGATATTGATATATACATAATTTCAAATAATAAATTGAATAGAATATTGCCTGGTAAATATTTGAATTGTGAGGGTGTTATAACATACCAAATAAATAATTTAGAATTTGATTTGGAATATTGGGATATAAAGGAAATTAATAGTATTATTACTGAGTGTCAAGAGAATGCGTTTATAGAGAATGACTTATTAAAAATCTTAGTTCGATTAAATTATGGTTATTCATATACTGACAATAGTGCTACACAGAGTATGTTAGAAAAAATTCAGAAACTTCAAATCGAAAAAATTGTTACGGGTAAATATGCATTATTAGCACGATCAAATTATGATGATGCGTTGAAGATGTTTTATGCCGGTGAGTATGTTGCAGCACTTGACTGTTGTAGAAGAGCCTTATGGGATTCTGTATCAGCACTTAATTCTGCAAATGGTCATTCTAACTTAAAGGAAAAGTGGATATCTAAAATTTTTTTAGATAATAATGCTTATGGAAACAAAGAATTATTAGATGAATACTACAAATATCAAGTTTATTCGAGTGTGCCATCCGAGCATATAGAAAACTATGTTGAAGATTTTTTAGAAAGTATTCAGGGGTTTATTACAGAGATTAGTTTTAGTAATAAATAGTATATTATATGAGAAAATGTAGATGTTAAGCATCTATTACTGTACCAGAGAGAGGAGAGAAGATTATGTATTATAAAAAAAATTTAAATTCTATGTTATCCAAGTATAAAGAGAAGTATGTTATCTGTATGGAAAGACATGTATATTATGTTAATGAAATTGGGGCAAGAATTTATGAATTATGTAATGGAAAAAATTCTTTGGAAAACATTATTACTATAATTGCAAAAAAGTTTAATATACCAGAAAAGGAAATTCAAGAAGATATAAAAATATATATTGATATGTTAGTTGAATTGGATTTGATTAGATGTATATAAAAGGGAGGCAGTTATGGGTATTTTAATAGGCTTAGAAGGAATTGATGGGAGCGGAAAGACGACAACACTCCCCCTAGTAATAGAAAGGCTGCGTGAGAAAGGACTTAATTGCAAACTAATCAATAAGAAAAAGAGTGATTATGATGATTTGCGGATAAGAAAGTATGCAGAAAATATCAAGAACTTGATATGGTATAAAGAAGATGATCCGTATAAATTTGTTACTGAACAAGGCTGGCTATATTTTCATGCCTTATGGTATTCAATTTTAACGGAAAATGAAATTAATCCCAACTTGGAAAAATTTGATTTGCTGATTGTTGATGGTTGGTTTTATAAAATGTATTGTAGATTTCTTCTAAAGGAAAATTTTAACAAAAACTTATTGCAGTCTATTTATCAGTCTATTAAGAAGTGTGATAAAGTATTTTTACTTAATGTAAAACCAGAAATAGTATGGGAAAGGGGGAGAAATTTTAATATAACAGAGGTTGGTGGATACGATACGAATGTCATTGATTTCAAAAAGTCATATATAAATTATCAAAAGCATGTTCAAGAAAAAATGTTAAACATTGCTGAAAAGGAAAATTGGAATATCATAGATTCTAATCAATTAAATGTTCAAGAAGTTGCTAATCAGATTTGCGAAGATATTATAAAGATGGTGAATAAGTAGATGCAAAGTGATTTTTTAAGATTATTATGTAGGGCAAAATTAATAAAACGTTGGAGTGGAACATTATGTCTAGAAGAAGATGATGTAGCTCGTCATACATACGATGTAGCTGTTATTACTTATCTGTTATGCGTGATTCTTAATGAAAACAGTGATAATAAAATAGATACAAATAAGGCAGTTACGGTAGCAATTTTTCATGACTGTACAGACATGATATTAACTCATATTATTTCCCCTGTAAAAAAATGCAATTCTAGAATTTTAAATGCTGTTGATGAGTTAAAAAAAGAAGCAGAAAATCAAATCGTTAATATGCTATCTCCAACAATGCAGAAAGAATTTTTTACTATATTAGAATGTGAAGATACACTTATTAATCAGGTTGTAAAAATAGCTGATAATATAGATGTATATTGCAAATCTTTAGAAGAAATTCAAAGGGGAAATATAGAATTTCTGACGATTTATAAACAATCATTAATGAAACTTAAAGTTCATGCAGAAAAATATAGTTATGTGGGAGAGTTCATAGACATTTTTTTAGAACCTTGTGAAGAAAATAATTATAAATTCAGGTATTTACATGAGGAAGAAGAGTTATGAGAATAGAAGAAGTAAAAAAATTAGAAAATCTAATTATCAAAAATGATATACTAAAATATTCTGTTGATATCTGTGAAGTAAAAAAGGAAATAGGAAATTTATTGAAGAGTAATAAATTACATATAAATAAGTTTTTTGTTGTTGGCAGAATTGCAAACAGATTAGTGCTATTAGAAATTAAATCTAATGTTTACTTAGCCATAGCCATTAATAATCCGCTTACAAAGATAAAAAGTAAGCTATGGTGTTTGAATAAAGAAATTGAAAATTTTGATTTAGAGTATACAACCATGGTGTCATTAAATGAGAAAGAGATTCAAAGATTGTTAAAACCTATTACTAGATTAATTGTTTTATATCATGAAGAGAATTTTCCTTATCCTCGATTTGCGTTAGGTGTATCTGATATATGTGGCTCAGTGAGAGATGCTGCTATGGGTGAAATACGTCTTACAGATATGCAAACTGGAGAATCTGTAGACGATGTAATAAAAATTATAGAGAGAGAAAAACCTGATATATTAGGATTTTCTGTTACATTTGGGCAGCAAGATATTTTAGAAGAGTTCTATGAAAGAGTAGGAAAAATAGAAGAATATAATCCTTTAATTGTATTAGGGGGAAGTTTGCCTTATTTGAATAAAGATATGTTGCTGAAAAAATATAAAGATATTATTATTTGTAAAGGGTATGGAGAAAGAACTGTAAAAGACATAATAAAATATTGGTATGGAGAAATACAAAAAGAAGAAATTGCAGGGATATCTTATATGAAAGAAGATGCTATCCTTAACACTGAAATGAAGAATGAATGGGAAGATTATGGATATCCCGAATTGGATTTATTACCAGCTATATTAAAAAGAAAAGGTGTAATGACATTAGAGTGTAGTAGAGGGTGTATGAATGCATGTACATTTTGTCCGAGAAAAAGTAAAGGAAAATGGCATGATATAAATTTGCAGAATATTGATGATATTATGTTTTTTGTATCTAAAATTTTTTCAAAATATCCGAATGTGAATAGAAAAATATTTCTCGTAGATGAAGAGTTCTTTGGGGACTGGGGGGAAGAAAACTTAAAGAAAAGAATAATTCAAATAGTAGAAATATTTAATAAATATGACTTTAAAATAG
>JAETTH010000006.1 GCA_021769225.1 Erysipelotrichaceae bacterium | reverse complement strand
ATAGAAGATTGGATTAATAATTATCCAAGAGCTATGTTTAATTATAAAAGTACCAACGAAATCTTAAGTGAAATGTGTGCATAATAAACCGGAAATTTATTGTTGCCATTTATAAAATAGAAAAATCCTTGGTTTTATCTTGACTTTATTCCCTATTTTTGATATAGTATTAATACTTACTTTTATGCGGGAATAGCTCAGTTGATAGAGCGCTGCCTTGCCAAGGCAGAGGTCGCGGGTTTGAGCCCCGTTTCCCGCTCCAGAATAAGGCGCCATAGCCAAGTGGTAAGGCGCGAGTCTGCAAAACTCTGATCCCCGGTTCAAATCCGGGTGGCGCCTCCACAAAAAAACAATGAGATTTTCTAATTTCTCATTGTTTTTTATTTTCCTTTTAAAGATATCTTTTTAAATCTTTTTTCCATAAAGATAGAAGAGCAAACATAAACTTCTTTTATATTTCCTCTTTTTTATTTTTTGGTTTTTATTGAGTTAGCTAATTTTATAATTTATGATATCAGATAATTCACACTCTAATGCATAGCATATTTTAGCAAGAGTTTCTAAATCCACTCTTGTTACAGCTCCTTTATAATATCGATCAATTACATCATATCGAATTCCCGTTGCTACTGACAATGAGTTTCTTGTAATTTCATGGCTATCTAAGTAATTTTTTAGTTTCATTTCAATTTTCCCGAAATTATTACTATATTCTACACATTTCTTCATTTTCTACCACCATTTTTATTATAACAGTAATTTACTATATTGACATTTATCATTTTATCATTTATATATTATATAGTTAACGATTAATAAGTAAACTTATATTGTAGGGGGTAGAATATTGAAAAATACTGGAGTAAAAAGAAAAGTTGATGAACTCGGAAGAATTGTAATTCCAATTGAACTTAGAAACAAACTTAATATCTTGGAAGATGACACACTGGACATTTACATTGACAGAAATTCTATTGTTCTAAAAAAGGAAGAAAATACTTGTATGTTTTGTGGCTCAACTAAAAATTTAGTTTCTTTTAAAGAAAAACAAATTTGCCATGATTGTATAAAAAATATAGCAAGATAATTCTTGCTATATTTTTTATATCACTATTTTCCTTCCATTTCTTCTTTTACCTTTTGAGTAAAGTATTCCCAATCTTCTGTTTGGGCAAAAACCCACATCAGATTATCTGCTCCCCATAGAGGTTTTCCTGTCTTATATTGTTCCCAGTCTTCTTTTGTAATTTCTTTTATCTTCAACATCTCTTTTAGTTCTTGTATACTTCTGCTATAATAGTCTAACAAAATAATCCCTCCTTTTGCTTTTACTAATCTATAGGTAATGGCTTTTTTCATCTTTTATATTTTGAAAAAATTACGAATTTATCTTTTGTAAACTATTATATGCTATTATATTATCGATTAATTTTATTTTAACACTTTAAATGCAATAATTTTGTCGAAAGTAGTCGACTAGAATTACTTTTCTTTTTTCTTTTCTTCTACAGGTACTATTTTCAAAAAAATTCATATAGTATATATTATGAAATGGCGCTATAGCCAAGTGGTAAGGCACGAGCCTGCAAAGCTCTGATCCTCAGTTCGAATCTGAGTAGCGCCTCCAATCAAAAGTAAAACAATGAGATTTTTATTTCCCATTGTTTTCTATTTTGTTTTATTATTTATTATTTTCAATTTTTTTTAAATAATACCAATTTTTATTATTTAATTTATACTTAGTCTTTTATAACTTTCTAATAATTCTAAAAAATAATCTTTTATTGTCTTTTTTTCTATTTCATTTTGATTATAAATTTTTAACTCTATTTCTTTCTGATTATTAATATATATTTCCATCTTTCCAATTTCTTTATTGGCTTCTAAGGGAGCTTCATAATATTGATTACAATCAAATTTTACATAGACTGTATCTTTTAACCCTTTTTGAAGTGGAATTTTGCTATTTTCTAATTGTTCTAACGATATCTCTACTTGCTTTTCTTTTCCTTTGTTTACAAAAATTTTCTTTTCTATTTGCTCTTTAAATTCTGCAAATTCTTTTTTTATTTTAGATTGTAAATCGACCATTTCATAATTCTTAAAAGAATATTCAATTAATTGTATACTGTCTTGCGTTCTCTGTTTTTTGGTATCTGCTCCCAATACTACACAAATTAAATCGAGATCTCCCCTTTTGATTGATGTAACTAAACATCTCCCTGCATTATTTGTAAATCCGGTCTTTACACCATAAACCCCATTTAAATTACCTAACAATTCATTTGTATTATTCAAAGATTTTGCACAGCCATTAATCGTTATGGTACAATTTTTAGTTGCCACAATATTACAAAAAGTTTTATTTTGTAATGCATAATCTGTAAGTCTAGCAAGTTCGTAGGCTGTTGTATAGTGGTTATTGTCATCTAATCCATGAGGAGTTACAAAATTTGTACTATTTAGGTTTAATTCTTTTGCTTTTTGATTCATAAGATCTGCAAATCCACTTATACTACCTCCCACATATTCAGCTAAAGCAACTGCACTATCATTTCCAGAACGTAACATTAATCCATAAAGTAAATCTCTTACTGTTACTTTATCTCCTGTTTTTAAACCTAGCCTTGATCCTCCTGTTCCTGCTGCTTTTTTCGAAATTGTTACAACATCTGATAATTTTGCTTTTTCAATAACGATTAAAGATGTCATAATCTTAGTTGTTGATGCCATTGCTCTTTTCTGATTACTATTTTTTTCATAAATAACTTTTTTTGAGTTTCGATCAAATACAATAGCAGCTCTTGAATTAATTTTAGGCTCATTAGAACTTTTTGCTGCTGTCTGTATTATTTCTTCTTCCCAATTAAATTCAATTTCTTCTTCCTCTTCTTCGTCATCTGCTAAAACAATATAAAAATTTGAAAACACGATTATTATTATTAACAATATATAAATTATTTTTGCTTTTCTTATTTTTTTCATAAAAAAATCACCTTTTAAATTGTATTTTAATCGGTGATTTTTTATTACTTTATTACTTTTTGATAAACATTTGAACATAAATTTTTCCATACTTTGGACTATTGGCAATTCCTATTCCTG
Organism: Erysipelotrichaceae bacterium; assembly: GCA_021769225.1. GTDB lineage: Bacteria > Bacillota > Clostridia > TANB77 > CAG-508 > JAETTH01. The sequence goes on along the minus strand of JAETTH010000006.1, from coordinate 51,488 downwards.
TATAATCATAAGAACTATTTAAAATATTTTTTCTATGTCCTTCTGAATTCATCCATGCTGTAACAGCTGATTCTGCCTTTGAATTTCCAGCAATATTTTCTCCTGCTGTTTTATAGCTTACTCCAAAATGCTTTAACATTTCAAATGGTGTACCATAAGTTGGAGAGTTGTGAGAAAAATAATTATTTTTTACCATGTCTAATGCCTTTGTTCTTGCTACATTTTGTACCTCATCATCTATTTTAAGCGCAGACAGACCATTTTTTGTTCTTTCTTGATTAATTAAATAAAGAACCTTTTTCTCCTCTTCTGTTAAATTTTGATTTTCTTGTCCACTATTATCTTCACTTGCTCCTCCATTTCCAGTAGAAGGGTAAATTGGTCTTACATAATCACTACTAACTGCTCCGATTGTGTCATTATCTAATTGTACCACATACCAATTTCCAATTTTAGCAAATACACGAATATATGTGTTTTTATATACTTTATCAATAATTTTAAAGTTTGTTCCTGGACCTTGTCTAACATTTAATGCAGATGCAGTTACAAATCCAGTTGAAAAATTCACTTCTTGATAATGCTGCATTGCTAAAGTCGGATTTGAATTATTATAAAAAAGAGTAAGAATCATAAGATTGAGAAAAATAAATAAAATAATACCTAGAATTCTTTTGCTTTTGTTTTTCATAAAAAAACCTCCTAAAAATATAGTAACTATTTTTAGTCTACCCATATTTTACGAGGTTATACAAATTTTTTAAAATTTATTAAAAATTTCTTTCTCTTGTTATTCTTGCTTCATCTTCTACTTGACTTCTTATTTCTTCAGCAAGATTCTCTTTTTCTTGCTCTGAAATTTGGATTTGCCTTTGCTCAATTTGCTCTATAATAAATTCATTTAACTCTTGAGAGGATAAGTTATCATATACTTCTAATGCTGCCTGTTTTACTTCTTCTGTTATATCTGCTTGCACATCTAAATTTACTGTTCCATTATCCATATTATTCCCTTGCATTTGTTCCATCTTAGCTGCTTCTTTTTTTAACTCATCACTATCTTGTGCCATATATTCTTTTACTTGATAATCTACTGGTTTTTGTGAAGTACTCTCAATTCCAATTTGGATTCTATCTTCTTTCTTACCTAGAATATTCGATACATAGTTTAATTGGATCTTTCCAGATGGCCCTACTTCAATCGAAAATCCATAATTGTTATTTTCATTGAATACCTGTGACTTATTTTTCTTTGGAATTACTAATCCTTTTACTGTCCTTTCTTCTAATTCTGAGCCATCTTCGTTAATCTGTTTCACCTGTTCTTCCGTAGTTGTTCCTGGTACTTTTTCAATAGATTCCATTAGTAGATACCTACCATCTTTCATCTCTTTTAAGAACACAAAGCTTCCTTCTGGATTGGAGTCATCTCTCATATATGCTACAATGATATTTTTACAATCATCTGCTTCTTTACCAATTAACTCTTTAAACATAGAATTAAAGTTCGTTTTATTCGTTACTTTTGTAGTTGGGTCAATTTTGGTACAAGATTGAATCTCTTCTAGATCGACTCCCATTGTTTGTGCAGTTTTTTCAATTACCTGTTCTTCCGTCTCTTCTTGCTTGTCCTCTTGCTTTACTTTCTCTTTTTTGTTTTGTTCTTCTTTTGCTTTTTCTTCTAACTTAGATAGTGAAATTTTATTTTCACTATCTAATAACCTTGAAAAGATTACTTCTTTATTAGAATATCTCTCTAGTACCTCATTAAACTTTAAAATTCCATCTTCATTTTGACTTGCAATTAATTCACCATCTAAATAAATCTCATATTCTCTTTCATCTTTTACTCGTTTTATTAAAACATATAGTTCTTTTTCTAGAGGTTCTTTTTTCTCATCTTTTGGAATTAGCTCTACTGTTCCATTATAGATAATATCTTCTATCTGAACTAAATTTGAATCAAAATCTTGTGATATTTCTTCTTTTAAATTTCTTAATTTTTCTAATAGCTCTTTTTCTTCTTTTTCCATAGCAGCCTCCTACCTAATTAAATGACATGACAAAGTTAGTATCCTCTAAAATTCGAATTACTACTGTTTTATTCATACTTCTTGCAGAAGTTGAATCTTTATCTTTTATTGTAATCGTATATACAAAAGTATTGTTGCTATTTTCCTCTACATTTTGCAACGATGGAATATTGTAGTCGAAAAAGTTTTGCTCCATATAACTTACAAATGCCTGCTCTGTAGAAAAATTATTTTGTTTAAAAGTATCATCTAATAGTTGGTATAAATTTTTATAATCTTTTCCATTGACCATTCTAATAAATTGATCTAGATTAGTAACCGCTTTTATTTTATTTTCTGATGCTTCATATTTTTGTTTAAACTCCGCTGTCTTTATTGTATAGTTATCTAACATTACCGTATAGTTTATGGTATCTTGCTCTATGATTTTATAGATATTATTATAATTATCGTTGCAAACATATTGTTTTTTATCCTCTACTTTTTCTGTTTGATAACTAGTAATACTACTTGTTTCTATTTGTTCTTTTTTTAAATTGCAATATTCTACAAATTCTGAGTACTGACTATGAAATCTCTCTTTTTTATATTCTTCATCTAATTGATTGTATAAAGTTTCAGGTGCATAAAGGATTAAACTATTAATTCGATTTAGATAAACTTCCGACATATTAGAATCTGTTACTTTAAATAAAGAAAATTCATTATCAGCAGTTTGTTTAATCTCCTTTTTTTCTAAATACTGCTGCTCTATTTGACCAGCTCTCATTTTCTCATACAAATTTTTTTCGATTTTCTGTATTTCAAAAGCTTTATTTGTATTATCTATGTTAATGATATAATAAGAGTCTTTTCCCTCTACTAATGCATAAGCAATATACATTTCTCCATAGGTTTTATTAATCTGATAAGATTCTACTAAATATACTTCACTTGCTGTTACTTCTTCTACATTTGTAATACAATTTTGTACACTATAGAACATTGTCTTGGTTGAGTTTTGTGTTACTAAACTTGGATTTTCTTCCATATAATTTTCAATAAATTCTGGTGCTAAGCCTATATTTTGTGGATCTTCTTTTTGCTTTTTTAATGTTAAGAGTAACACAAGTCCTATAATAGAAATAATAATAAGTATAAAAATAATAATAATTATCGCCTTTAACTTTTTACTATCCATTTTCTCCCTACTTTCTATGGTAAGATATATCGAATTGGTTCACTACCATTAAGTATGCTAAGTACAAAATCTAATGACATCCATCCTCCACCTCTTTGTCCTCCATTACCGTCTGGTATGTACCATGGATTTGCTACAAATACATTTTCTCCAGTTTCATCTACATCTAACAATACTACAAAGTGGTAAGAACTACTTAATAATTCTCTGTTTGGTCCTATATAAACCATAATTGGTATTCCATCTTGAATGTAACTAACAATTTGTGATCGATTAACACTCATTCTTCTTTCTCCCAAATTGCCATAATTTCCACCTACTCCTCCTGCTACACTAGCAGTGTCTGCTGGTGTCATATCTCGTCCATATCCAGAAAGTACAGTTGCTACTGCTGCTGCATGACATAATCCGGCTTCATTTCCATAGCCCCATTCATTGCTTGAACTTGGCCAGTTTTGATAATATAGCTTATATACATTATCCCCTCTTGTATAGGTAGACCAATATCCGTCTCCATTTTCACCACTTAATTGTCCATTTCCAGCTCCTACTGATATTCCGACTACAGAATACATATTTTTCATGATGCTTAAAACACCTTTTATCCAATTTTCTGGTGGTACACAATATTTGTTTCCAATAGAAGATACGCTATCATTTCCATCTCTAAAATATGGACCTGTATTGGCAATTAAATCACCAAAATCCCAAATCGCAGTTTCAAAACTTCCGTATTTACGCCACGAAGTTCCATTTGAATCAGTATAACTTTGTCCTTTATATTCTCCTTGTATGCTATACATATTATATGTACTTTCATCAATTAATGCCCAGTTAGTTCCAGCAGATGACTCTTGAACTGCAACTGCTATAGCAAATACAGCATTTACGTTATATTCTTTTTGTATGTCTAGAAAAACTTGAGCCTCTGCTAATAGATTTTTACGGACATCTCCTTTGAAACATTTTTTAATCATTTTTTGTAATGTTTCTAAGTCTGTAACAACATATTTGGCTTCTGATTTTGTTGTATCTACAATAATATCATTAGTCATTATTGTTAAATCTAAATCTTGGAATATACTATAATCCAACTCTGTTACACCATAATCTTCTCCTGTATATAGATATAATAAGTATTTGAAGATTTCTCTTTGTTTTTGTGTCCTCGAACCAGATAATAGCTCGAAGAACCATTCTGGTCCATCTTCTAAAATTGGACCTACCGAGAATGCATTATTTGCACCTGGCATATCTGGAACTTCATATTCTACATCCCATTGTGCTATAATCTCTTTTGCCTTTTGATCTATTTTTTCTTTATCAATGGTAAGAATTCCTTCGCTCCAAACTGTTGTATCAACTTGATCATAATCATATCTTCTTAAGTTTTTTAAATAGTAATCAATATGAACATTTACTTCATTTACCGTTGCACTTGTCCACTTTGAGCTTTCACTTGGTGGTTGTGCAGCAGTATGGTGATCTTCTGATTGTCTTACTGGGCTTGGTAATCCTTCTGGGTAGTTCTCCTCAGATACTGTATTTGTCTGTTCATCTACTGTTGTTTTAGGTGTCGCCGTATATTCTACAGTTTGATACATCATCCAAGTATTTGCTCTTGTGATTTGTGGTGTAGATTTTAATGTTTTTGTTATGATTTCTTTGTATAAACCGGTTTCATCTGTAGCAGCAGTTTCTATCACTGGTCCTTTTACATCTTCTGAATAAGTCATATGTAACTTCCATGGATCATTAATGCTTGGTCTTGTATAGACATGTGGTCTTGTTCTCGTTGTTGTCTGTGATTCTACATCCCAGATATAGTGATTTCTATGTGTATAGGTTGTTAAAGTATCTTGAATGGTAATAATAATTTCTCTTTTTTCATCGCCCTCTAATTGCTGTCCTGTTTTTGGATCTAATCCCATAACTTCTTTCATTAGGAAGTTATATACATACTCTGGATTTTGTGTCATAACAGTTAAGGCAATTGGAACTTCTATTGGCATTGCATATTTTTCTACTACTTGTGCATAATTGATTGCTTTAGATGATACCGTATAAGTTTCTACTCCATCTTCTGTTACACTATTCCATGTTGATACATATACTTTTCTTTGATCATCCATGGTAAATACTTTTTTTAGTCTTTCTCGATCTGAAGTATTAAATCCATTGCTTTCATTTACTTTTTGAATTAATTTATCAAAATCTTCTTTTTTCATGTATTCTAGTTCATATGGTTGTGTTTCTCCATCTGATCTCATAATTCGAACAATTCCTTGCATTCCACTGTTTGATAATTTTGGATAATATGTTGCAAGTTCTGCTTGTAGAAAGGCTTTTAAATATTTCTTAGTATCTTCACTGTTACTTTTCATATTTAAATCTTCTAACTCATACCCCATCTTATTGATGATTTTTATTAATTCATCTACATCATTATCTGTGACTTCGATGTTTGTTCTGTCTCCAATTTTAAAAAAATCTAAAATCTGTTGTCCAATTTTGCCTAGTGTTTCCTCAATAATATATTGAACAGCAAATAAACAAGAGGCTAATAAAGAAATGGCAACTAGTATGATTATTAATTTTATTAAAAATGGTTTTAAGGCATTCCATACAGCATTTCCAATAGCTTTTAGCCCTGTTTTGGCAGCTCCTTTTGCTGTTTCTCCTAATTCGCTTTTTTTCTTTTCTTCTTTTTCTTCTTCACTGTCAAATAGTCCCATTTCTTTTCACCTCTTTTTTAAAATTTAATTGCTAAACTAATCCTATTTTTATATTCTGTTTTATGAATTGTCTTTTCATATGCTTCTTTATCTTTTATAATATCGGAAAAGACTAATTGTTCTATCTTTTTACGATTAGAATACATTTTATTAAATGTGATTTCCAATCCTTTTACTTGTTCTGGCTCTAAAATTAAGTTATTTATTAAAACTTGTGTTAGATCTCCACTATATTGATGTTTATCTTCATCTACTAAGTATACAGTGTTTGTTTCTTCTTGACTGTCTAATAAAATTGTTTTGTTTGTGTTGTTTCGCAACGCAAGATTGTATATCTCATAGTCAGTATACACTAATTTGTAGTTTACTTTTAAGCTTGCATTTTCTGTATCAATTTGTTTGTCAATGACTGTTTTTCCAATAAAATTGTTAATGTTTAATTTTTTCTCTCCATTTTCTGTTACAATAGTATAGTAATCTTCTATGGATGCACTATCATATCCCCCTTCTGCTAAAACATCATTAACAATTGTTACACGATAAGTATAGCTTCCTTTCTGGTTATTCCATAATTCTGTTTTTAATTCTCTCTTTTTATTAAATACTTTATCATAATATATTGTTTTAAAAGAATTAACATCAGGAAATAGATATTGTTTGCAGTCTTTACTTAAAAGATTATATGCTTGTTCTAATTGACCGGCATTGCAATATGTCATAAATTGTGTAATTAGTTGGTTATTTTGTGTATTTGTATTACTTCCTATGTTTGAATTAGAGATGACTCCACTTTCATTTTGATATGTATTTGAATAAATAGTAGTAGTATTAGCACTACTACTATTTTGTTCATTTTTTTCGTTTATTTTATTTTTCGCTTGGCTGTTGAAAATCTGAATTAATAGAATAATTCCTACAAATACAAATACTACTAAAAATATCTTTAATCGATTTTGATTAATTAATCTTTTTAATTTATTTAGCATTTAGTACCTCTTTCTTATCCTAATTTAGAAAGACCTCGAATTGCTCTCATATCATTAACATATCTATCTGCTTCTTGTTGTAATTGTGCATCTGATAGATGACTACCATTTGTAGCTTTCTCATAATCAGCTTGTAATTGAACCATATAGTCTCTTTTAATTGCTTGTACTGTATCTTTCTTTCTTAGATCTGCAAGTGAAACATCTTGTGCTGCTTGTGCTCTAGAGACAGCTTCTGCATTTGACATATCTGGTGTTTTTGATTTTAATTTGATTGCTTTTTCAATAATCTTTTCATCGTTTACTTTTGCAGCTTTAAATTCCCAGATATCTTCTTTTACTTGCTCTAGGCTAACATCATCTGAATAGTATTTTGCTGCCCATTCATTGTATTTATCATCATTTTCTGTTGATGACATAAATGCTTCTTTGGCTTTTTCCATTTGTTCTCTTTTTCTTTTTTCATATGTTGCCTTTCTTCCCTTAAGTTGTTCTTGTGCTCTTTCATTAAATTGATAGGTAGCACTTCCTAGTCCCATAGCTTTATTTGCAACAGCTCCTCCTACTCCAACACCTGCTGCTCCTCCTAGAGCTGCATAAGATGCTGCTTTTGAAAAGTCTCCTGTTGTAGTACCATATGCAAGTCCTAAAGCTGCTCCTCCTATACCAATACCAGCTTTAAAATATCCTCTTGCTGCTCCTTTTAACAATCTCTTACCGTTTTCTTTGGTAAAAGTTCTTTTTCCCCATTTTTCTATACTTTGCCCTGCTGCAGAAGTATAAGCTCTTCCAATTCTTCCGGCTTTATCTTTCCATGATTCAGAAGTAGAATTGTCTGCTTCTCCTTGGTCATCATCCTCACTTGGTGGCTCTATTTGTCTTATATTATTTCCGTCTGCTTCTCCATTTGGTTCATTACCTTGATTAGTTTGTTCTCCACTTAGTGATTCTGCTTCACCTTGGTATTGGAGATTTCCAGTTTGTGCTTCATATTGAGGTTGTGTTTCTCCGGCTAACATTTCATAACTATTTCCACCTTGTGTTGTTTCTTGTCCAGCTCCACTTCCGCTTGCAGCTAGTCTTGCAGCAGTTCCAGATGTTTCACTAGAATCTGATTTTGGTAAGTCTGCATCTTCTTTTTGTCTTATCTTTTGGCTTCCTCCACTTTTGCCTCCATCTTTTCCTTTATTTCCATTTCCTAAAGCTTTTGCTTTATTAAATAAGTTATTGGCAATCGCACCACCTGCAAATCCACTTAATGCGCTCATTGTTCCAAGTTGCGCTTTTCCAAATCCGAACATCTTTCTTAATAGTCCTTCTGCTGGAATAATGAATCCAATTGCTACAATGGCATATACAGGATTATCAACACATAGTTCTAATGCGGATGATACAAAAATCGTATAAATAATTAAGTGGAAAGGTTGTAATAAAGCATTAAATATATATTCTTTAAGCCACATATCAAAGGCTTGTGCTTTTCCATCTGATACTTTATCAATCGGATATGTTAATGCAACAAATGGTGCAATAATGGTTAAAAATGCCATCATTAGAACCCTCTTTAGGTATACAAAGGTAAATCGCAAAGTGTAAAATACTAAAACAAAATAGATAATCATCCATGTCAATTGTTCACTTGCTTTGATTGTACCACTTGCCATGTATCTTGCATAACCAATCATATTAGTTGAGAAACTCTTGTCTGGGTTTTTTGTAACATTTACATTTATACTTTGTTCTTGTTGCTCAATATTATTGTCTGTAATAATTGTTGTATTTCCTGCTGTATTTACCATTTTAGTGAAACTCTCTGTTAGCGTTAAGGTAAATGACATGATATAGTGTAGGAAGAATAGTAAGCACATTGCAACTACCCAATCCATAATCATAGATTTATATTTGCTTTTTTCTTGTGCACTACTAGAGATAATCATTCGAATTGCCATATATACTAATACAGTAAGAAGTATTACCATGCAAAGCATCCTAATAGCATTATACCAACTAGCAATAATTCCTCTTAACTGAACAACAGGAGCCTTCTCTGGCATATCACTAGATGGTTCTTGAATAAAGTTAATATTAAATGCTGCTATTTTTCCAGAAAATATTTCTTCTGGTGAATACATAATATATGGTCTATCGTCATTTGGATCTTTATCACTATTTTTTTGTATTCCTCCTGAGTTGACTGGAAAGGCTTTCGTACTTGATAGAATATCTAATTTTTCACTAACTAATACATGCTGTACTGTATTAAAGATCCCGTCAACAATTAGTGTTAAAAGTCCTGTAATTGGCTTTAATAAGATTCCTCCTATTACGTCTCCTGTTCCGGATGTTGTTTCCTCATATGTATCATTGTCTACTTTTGTTCCTGCTTCATTTGCTCCATTTATTGCCTCATACAAACTTAATCCTTTTGCTTTTCCATCTTCTAACTTTTGATTATATTCTTCTGCTCCTTTAACAAAAGAGTCTCTCTTTGCCGAATTATTGGTTATAAGAAGTCCACTTTCGTTATATACATCTGGATATAGCGTGTTTGCAAGGCTTGCTGGATTGTCGACCTTATACTGTTCTACTGTCCATGTGTAATTGTCTTTATCCTCTTCTTTTGGCTTATATACATAATTTAGTCCATATACTTTCCCCATAAAGTTAGGCATAATAAAGTTGAATAATATTAATATTACTAATACTATTGTAATCTTTTGTATTCCGTTTCTTATTAGTAAAATTAGACATATAATTACCCTCCTTTATTATCCCTGTCTTTTTTTCATCTCTACTAATTTGTTTAAGTTTGTTTCTACGAATTCAAATTCTTTCTTGGTTGGAGATATTTTAATAATTGCTGTATCTGCCCCTACTTTTAGGAGCCCTTCTCCTTTAAAACATGTGACTAAGAAGTTTGCTTCTCCTTCACTTAGTTTAAATACTTCTTTTAGATATTCGATTTCTGATTTATCTTGTGCTAAGAATAATTTTGTATCTGATGATGTAAGTACGGCCTGTGCTTCTGGTTTTTCATAGAAGTCTTGGAATCTCTGTGAAATGATTGCTAAAGATACATTTCTTTTTCTAGCACGTCTAGCCATTGTGTTTAAGAAGTCAACTGCTTCTGGATATGGTAAAAGCATCCATGCCTCGTCTACTAATACCCTCTTTTTAGAAGCCTTTGTTCTATCTTCACTGTTTTTCTTAACATATTTTTCCCAAATCCAAGAAAGTAAGATTTGTTGTGCTAAAGGTCTTGCGAATCTTTCTTCTAGTTGTGAAATATCTAGATTGATAAATGATGCACCATCTAATAATTCAAAGGTAGATTGTCCATCAAAATATGCCATCTGTCCATCAAATTCTCTAACGTATTGTTTCATAACTTTTAGTAAGTAACTGTAGTGGAATTGATAGTCTACATTTGTATTTTCTCTTGCTTTTTCCATGATTCTATGGTACCAAGATCCAATGGTTGGCATTTCTTTTTTCTTTTTTCCAAGTAAGTTGCCATCAAATCCTCTGCTATTGGCTTCATATAGGCTTCCTGGATCTGAGTTAATTCCTACTCTTTGGTATTCTTCTGCTACAGATTCTGCAATAATTTGTTTTGTTAGCTCGTTTACTTCTGTACTTCTTGTACTTCCTCTTGCCATAGTAAGTAATGCTTGTGTTACGTCTTCTACTTTATTTTCAACATTTAGTACTGCTCTTTCTCTACCTGTAATTTCGTCTTTTACAATTTCAACTTCAATATCAAATAGGTTGATAATTGTTTTTGAGTTTGGACTGATAACAACATTAATTCCACCTAAGCTTTCTGCTACGATAGAATATTCGCCTTCTGCATCAAGTGCTAAACTTTCAATTCCCATTAGTACATAAGAACGTGAAATTAAAGTTTTCATTGTTACAGATTTACCGGCACCAGATTTTGCGAATATAACCATGTTATAGTTGGTTAAGGATTGGTGAAAGTTATCAAATAGGATTGGTGTTCCTGTTTGTTTATTAAATCCAATTGGTACTCCTGTAGGATGTCCTACTTCTGATGTGGTAAAAGGAAATACGGTTGCCATACTTCTTCTATCAAAAACGTGTTTTTTCTTTATTTTATTATCTGCAAATGGTAAGTTTGTTTTAAATGCTTCTTCTTGAATTCCCCATGCAGTTTTGATTCCAACTAGTGATTTTGACATTTCAGTTGATAGTAGTTTAGTATATTTGTCTAAGTCTTCTAGACTATATGCAAATAGAGTAGATACAATAGATGCTTCAAATAGTTTATTAAATCCTGCTGCAATTTCGTCTCTTAGTTGTTCTGCTTCTGCTCTTTTTTGCCCTAATACACTTTCTCTGTTAATGTTTCCTCGATCAATGGCTACGATTCTTTCTGTTTCTAGTTCATTAATAACTCTATTTAAGTCGTTTTGTGATTTTGCTTCTGGTACTGGTTCAATAAAGATAGAGGTATTAATATCTCCAAACATGTACATGTCTCGGAATAGTTCTGGGAAAGTACACATTCTTGGAAGTGTTGATACAAAGAAACTTCTTGCATATCTCTCTGTGCTAGATATGATTTTTAAGTGATCAATATCAGTAGCATCAATTCCAGAAGGTGCAATGAGTTCTTTAACGCTTTGTTTTTTCAAAACTTTAAGTTGTTGTTCTTCTATATTATGATTGTTTTCTTGCTCTTGTAGTTCTTGTTTTTTCTTTAACTTTCTCATCTGCTTTACTACCTCCTTTTTCTTTTGTTTTCTTTTCAATATTTTGTTTTGCTTTGTCTGCTACTTCTTTTCCAATATATCTTTGATTTTCTTCAATTAATTTTTTGACTCTTTCTTCGATTACTAAGTCCATTCCGCTTTTTCTGAATATTGCTATATTCTTTTTCTAGTTCAGTTTGAGCTCTTTCAATTTCTTGATTTGCTCTGTCGTATGCTTCTTTTTCGATTCTTTCTCTTAGTTCTTTCATTTTCTTTTCCATAACATCTGGCGCTGTTGAGTATAGTTCATCATAACCTGCTTTTAATGCCCTATTTAATCCATATACTTCTGCTTCATCTCTGTTGTATGCTACATATAGTAAGTCTGCTAGTTCATAAGAATCCATAATCGATCCATTAACACCACATGCAGCTATTGTTCTTACAATGGACTGTGCTCTTGTATATAGTTCAGAAAATGCTATGTTTTTAATTTCTTCTTTGTCAAATGATTCGTTTCCAATTTCTTCTGGAACATATGGAATCACAATGTAATATTTTTTACTAAGTACATTTTTATTTAAACTCATTCTTTCTGTATTAAATACAACATCTTTCCCATATTCATATAGATTTTGTTGTTTTGTAATTTCAAAAAATTCTTTGTCTAATTGTTCTTGTGAGTATGCTCCTGATTTTTTCATTTGCTCATATCTATTTTTTCTTTTTTGTAGTTCTCTTTCTACTTCGTCTACTCTACTTTTATAATTATGGATACTATCTTCTAGGTTAATGGTTCTTGTTTGCATATATAGTTGTACAGGATGTCTTAATGTGTTTAAGAATTGAACAAAGCCTTCCTCAACACCAATTTTTTCTGCTTCTGACATTAGATCATAATTTACACCTTGGCATTCAACTACCATAACAAATCTAGTTCCATTTTTTTGAATAATCATGTTGTCTTCTATCTTGTCAAAATCCATAAAATCTAATACAGATGCACTTTCATAAGCAGCATAATTCTTTTTTATTTTTTGTACTTCTTGACTTGCTGTTTTTTTCTCTTCTTTTTTTCCTTTTGATTTAAAGTATACAATTGCTAGGCAGATAAGAAGAATAAGCATAACAATTAGTACAAATGAAACGGCTATTATTAAAATTGTTATTAAATCCATTATTCTTCTCCCTCCTCTTTATAGATATAAATTTTTTTCTTATTCATTTTAAATTTAATAGCTCTTAAAATAATATCATCAATGTTTTCTCCACTAGTTTTTTTCGAAAATTCTAATCCTCCTAATGATGGTATCTTAAAAGTTCCAATTGAGAATCCTATTAACCCCAAAAGTGCAATTGCTCCAATACCTACCCATGTAAGTCCTACAGCAGAAAATATTAAGTATAAAAAAAATCCGATTCCTGCTCCTACTGCTGTATAAATCATGCTTTTTCCAGAAAATATAAAAAGAATTCTACCCTCGCCTTTTACATTTCTAGGTATATAATATGTACCCATGTATTTTCCTCCTTTGTACCCATCTAATCATACTTATTTATATTATACCAGAAAACGTAGGAAAATGTAATAAAAACAGGAAAAAAAGTCTATTTTAATATACTTTTAATATAATTGTAATATGTCTGTAATAAAATTTGTTTAAAAAAAAGAAAATGCAAATGCATTTTCTCTTTTATTTTTAACTTTTTTACTATTTAATGTTAGTTGTAGCAAAGTTATAAATCCAACCAGCAATGTTAGATGCTGCGAAGATTAAAACTGCACCAATTAAATATGGGATCATTGTCTTTTTGTATTCTGCTTTTTCTTGTGCACTACCCATCATATATTTGATACCTATAACTAATAGCATTACGATTGCAACGATTGTACCTACTGTTTGTACAATACCAATGATTAAGTTACCTGTTTTGGTAACACCATCGCTACTTACTTGTGTTCCAGAAAAGTTTCCTGGATTAACGGCTAATGCAACATTAGAAGAAATCATAACTACAGTTAAAGCAATTACCATGATAGTTGAAAGTATTTTTAATGATTTTTTCATTTTGTTTCCTCCCTTTATTTTTAATTTATTTAAAATTATTCTCCTAAATTTTAAGAATAACATTAAAAACATAATAATATAAATAATTTATTGTATACTAGCGGCTAATGTAAGAACTAGTTTCCAAATACCAAAAGCACCAAATAAAATGATACAACCAACAACAAATGGAATTAATTTTTCTTTTATTTCTGCTTTTCCTTCTGCGCCAGCCATCATAAATTTGATTCCTAAAAAGGATCCCACAGCTACTGCTATTAAAGTACCTAATGATAATGCTATGTTATAAATCATGTCTGATGTTTCTTTTAAGTTATTTTGCTTAATTGGTATATTTTGTCCTGCATTGATAAAACTATCAGCTTCATTAACTACTTCATCAATACTATGTGCCTGTACTATCATTGGAAAAAGTGAAAAAAGTAATAAAATACTACAACATATTAAAATCATTTTATTAAAAATTTTCATATTTCTTTTTCCTTTCCTAGTAATATAAGTAATTATAGCATATTTTTTGACATTTTTCAACATTCTTTCATTTTCCGTATTGTTTAGCTATTTAATTGAGTTCCTAAGTCATAAATAAAGCTAACAATGTTAGCACTAGCAAATAGTAGTACTGCGCCAATTATATATGGAATCATTGTCTTTTTGTATTCTGCTTTTTGTTCTACTCCAGCAATTGTATATTTAATTCCTATTGTAATTAAAGTTGCTACTGAAATAATACTTCCTACTGTCTGAATTAATCCAATAATTACATTTCCTTGTTTTACTAATTGACTACTGCTTCCTGTATTAGTGCTTGGTTTATAGTCATTTGGATTGATTAAAGCAGGATCTGAAGTAGCATTGGAAAGTGTAGGAAGAAGGATTAAGATTAAAAAGACTGCTACTATGATTAAATTGTATTTCATTGTTTTCATGTTCTTCCTCTCCTTTCTTCTATTTTTTTTATTTTAGCATATTTGAAAGCTTTTTGTACATACTTTTTTTACTTTTTTTAATATTTTTCTTAAAATTGCCATAAAAGGCAAAAAAAATATTCTTCTTTTTAGGAAGAATATCTTTTTTACAATCTATGCATTTGATAACAATTTTTGATTGATTCCTTGGCTTTTGTTTATTACTGTGCTTTCACGGTAATACATGGCTATTAGTTCGTCTAATTCTACACTTAATTGGTATGTGATACTATAATCTTGGTTCGTTAGGATACTCTGATTTAATTCTTCTCTTAATTTACAAATTTTTTCATTTAACATATAACCACTCTCCTTTTTCGTGTATTTTTCTTTTGTTCGCATATAAAATACCATATTTTTACATGCAAGTCAATAAGAAATGCTTATTTTTAGCATTTTTCGTGTACTATATTGCGAACTTATTTTCCCTATTCTTCTTATTTTTTTCATTTTTTGATTTTATTCGACAAAAACTCTCTTTATTTTCTTTAAAACTTATTTCCTAAAATGCTGGAATTTCCTACATAAAAAGCAATAAAGTGATCTTTCTTTTTGGTGGTTTAAAAATTTTAGCAGACAGTTACAAAATAAGAGAAAATTTCTTTTATTTTGTCCTAAAATTATTTGCAGAAGTTATTTAAAAAGACCTTTGATTTCTCTATTTTATAGAGATTGTTCAAAGGTCTTATTCGTTTCATTTTTCCTATTTGGGATTTACAATAGAAATTATCATTTTTTCTTCTTGGAAAATTTCTTGTAAGATTTTTTGTGTATATTCTTTTGTTACACTTGCATAATCTTCTAAATATTCAAAACTGTTAATTCCTTTAAAAGAATCCGCTAAAAACATTCTAGCAATATTTCCCACACTATTGTACTCTTTTATATATTGTCCATAAATCATCTTCTTCATCCTGTCAAAATAGTCTTGATCTAATCCTTTTTCTTTTAATTTTTTAATTTCTGCTTTTAACTTTTCTAATACTTGATTCGGATTTTTAGAAGTTCCAGAAATTAAAATATGAGCATATTGCTTTGAAAACTCATAGTCTAAATCTGGCTCTGCTAATAGTAGTCCATCTTCATAAAGTTCTTGATAAAGATTTGAACTTTTTCCAAGTAGCATATTTAATAGAATTTCAACTGCAATATGTCTTTTAACTGGATTTTCTTTTTGAATTTCATCTTTGATTCCTATGATGAAGATTGGATTACTTACCTCCATATTAACTTCTATTTTTTTATTTACAATATCATTTGGTTCTTGTTCATAGATTCTTTTAATCTCTCCTATTGATTCTGTCTTTGTGATTCTATTTTTGATTTCTTCTAGTATTTTTTCTGGCTCAAAGTCTCCACAAACCACTAATGTCATATTGGCTAAATTATAAAAGGTATTGTAACATTCATACAGAATTTCTTTGTTAATTTTACTAATTGATTCTACACTTCCTGCAATATCTATTTTAATTGGATTATTTTGGTACATGCAATTCATTGCATTGATATAAACTCTCCAAGATGGCTCGTCATCATACATCATGATTTCTTGCCCAATAATCCCCTTTTCTTTTTCTACATTTTCATCTGTAAAATATGGATTTTGAACATAGTTCATAAACTCATCTAAAGCTTCATAAAAGTTTTCAGTTGCTTCATATAAATAAGCTGTGTGATCGTTTGTTGTATAAGCATTTGCTTCTACTCCTAATCCTGATAGTATATCTAAACTATTGGTTCCATTTTCTTGTTCAAATAATTTATGCTCTAAAAAATGAGCTACTCCATCTGGAATTTTTGTTTCTTTATTTTCTATTGGACTGATAAAATGATTGTCAATTGAGCCAAAATGAGTTCCCCAGATAATATATTTTTTGTTGGTATTATGCTTTGGAATAATCATAACGGTAAGTCCATTTTCTAGTTTTTCTCGATATATCTTTTCTTTTACTTTTAAGTTTTCAATTACTTCCACTAATAACTCTCCTTTCTCTTTTAATCTTTTAAGAAGTATATGGTATTAATTTTAATTTGTTTTGCTATTTCTATAATTTTCTCTTTGGTTACTTCTTTTATCTTATTTTCATATTCTTCTATACTCATCTTATACCCAGATAGTTCTTGCCCCAAATAATAAGTAATTTCAGTATCTTGCTCTTCCTCAATTCCCTTAATTGTAGATAATATATAGGTTCTTGTATTTTCTAATTCTTCTTGCGTGAAGTCTCCTTTTTTCATATCTTCTAGTTGCTTTTTGATAATATCCACAGCTTTTTGGTAATTGGGGATTTCAATTCCACAACGAATAAAGATATTGTTTTTTTGTCTGACATAACTTGAAGCTGCTGTATAAGCTAAACTTGCTTTTTCTCTTACATTTTGAAATAGTTTGGAATTTGCTGTTCCTCCTAAAATGGCATTATACATAAGTGCTACATATTTGGCTTGGTTGTCGTAATTTAAAATATCTAATCCTATTACTAGCTTTCCTTGTGCAATTTTCATACTTTCTTTTATTTCATCTATTTTATCTTTTTCTTTTTTCTTTTTTCTACTATCTTGTATATATTCTGGATTTCTTTGTTTTAATTGTTTTATCATTTCATTTTCCCTAGTTATCTCTTCTACTTCATTTCCAATTTGTCCAGATATGAAGATGTCAATTTTGCATTTGGATATTAAGCCTTGATAGTATTGATATAAATCTTTTGCAGACATTTTTTCTAAATCTTCTACATACCCATATTTATATAGTCCATAAGCTTCATTTTGATACATGTGTTCAATACATTTATCTAATGCATAGGTTGCTTTGTTGTCAATTTTTCCTTCTATTAATTGTTTTAAATTTTCTTTTTCTCCCTGAAAATACTCTTCTTTAAAGCCTTCATTTTCTACATATGGATTAAATATGATGTCAAATAAAATATTCATACTCTTTTTTAATAGCTCTTCTTTTTCTGGTAAAAATTCATCATTTAAAGTTTCTAAATAAAATTTTATAACATGATTATCTCCTGTTTTTTCAATTCCGCAGTCAAATTCTCCACCATACATTTCTTCTAGTTTTTTACTAATTTCATTTTGTGATGGAAGATTCTTACTTCCTCTTCTTAAGATTGCTGTGATAAGAGCATCTTTTGTTACATTTTCTCTTGTTAATGGGGTTGTTAAAAATACTGCAATTAAATTTGTTTTAAATTTATTCGTTTCTATTTTATGAAGTTTAATTCCTTCTTTTATCATCACTTCTTGAATACTCATTTTATTTCTCCTTTCTGCTTTTTAGTCTTTTTTTTCTTTTTACTTGTAATAGTATAATATATTTTGGAAATATTATACAAGTATTTTTTGGTTACTTTTTTTGAAAAAGCAAATAACTAGATAAAATTTTATTTTATCTAGTTATTTCATAAATATCAAAATTATTGATTTCCCCTATATTTTGATAATTCTCTCGTATAAAATGATCTACTTTTTCAGATTCTTGAATAAAGTCTTTTTCTTTTGGAAGTAAGATTACTTTATCATCCATTTGCTTAATTTCTTGAATTAATCCATCTTCTCCTTCTTTTCCTAGATTTCCTAAAAAAGGTAGATCAAATGCTCCATGGCTTTTCCCTAATGGAACCATATATAGAGCTGCATATCTTGATAAGATGATAACATCTTTTTTGTTTTCTTTGATAAAGCTACAAACTTCTGTTATGTCTTGCTGCATTGATTCTGGAATAATTGCCCCAAAATATGGATTACTATATAATAATTCTTGTTTTTCCGTTTGGCCTGCCCAACTAATGATATGACTAAAAGAGAATATGATCATGATTAGCAAAATGATTGCTATTATTTGTTGTAATTTTCTTGAATCTACTATCATCTCTTTTAATAAAATTTCATGGAAAATATAGATTATGCTAACTGAACTAACAATTAATGCAATTCTAATATGAGCTTGATTAAAAATGGGATATACAATTGGTAACATGGCAATTGAAAAGATAACTAATGTTTGAATATTGTTGTTTTGTTCTTTTGAGAATTTGTTCTTTAATAATTGATATACAACACCCCATATTATCATAATTGTTATAATCATTAAAATCCCCATCATTGATTCACCTAAGTTGAACCCTAAATTTTGGATTGCAAATTCTCGAATTCCTAAAACAGTGTAATTTAAAAAGCCATATAAATTTCCATTTAGATATAGGTAAATTAAAAAGATAAATAGTAAAACTGCGCTTACTAAAAATTCTTGGATTAATTCTATTATTGCCTTTTTCTTATCTTGTTTAATTAAAATTTCTGCTAGAATAAGTCCTATCATATAATAGACTCCTATATTTTGTTTTGTTAGGAAAACAAGAAAGATGATGATTCCTTGAAAAATCCAACTGCCCTTTCTCTTTTTTTCTTGATTTTTAATAAAGCATAAAATTCCTAATAAAACAAAGTCTATTGCTAGTATATTATAATTTGCTCCTATAATTGGTAATGTAATATTGATAATATAAATTACAATTATATATAAAAGTGATTTCGTTTTTGAAATTTTTAATATTCTAAACAATTCATAAATTAACACAATGAACAATGAAAAGATGAATATATTATAAATTCTAAAAACAAAGAAATTGGCTCCTAACAGTTTAAATAGCCCAAATCCTAAATAGAAGAAAAGAGGAGTAATAATGACATTACTATCTTGGTAAATTACTCCTCCTTGTATCATTTTATATATATTTTGAAAATTCCATAATTCATCTGTTACTGCTAATTGCATATTTAGTGATAATCCTGCTACAAGAAAAATAGCCAAAATCCATATCACAAAATGTTCATGTTTTTTTATTAGACTTATGATTTTCTTCATTTTTTCTCCATTTATTTTTATCCTAAAGTGGTTTACATTTCTATTCTGGTATTCTTTTATACTAATAATTTTTTTACCACTTCATTAATTGTTTTTCCATCTGCTGCAGCTCCAATTTTTGCTTTTGCTTCTTTCATAACAGGTCCCATATCTTTCATAGAGCTAGCTCCTAAATTACTAATGATTTCTTTTACAATTACTTCAATTTCTTCTTGTGATAATTGTTTTGGTAAATATTCTTCTAAGATTGTAATTTCTTCTTTTACGCCTTGAATTAAATCTTCTCTTCCGCTTTTTTCATAATCAGATAAAGAATCTTTTCTCTTTTTTGCCTCTTTTGCAATAATTTCTACAATCTGTTCATCTGTTACTTCAATTTGTTTATCCTTTTCCACTTGCAAAATAGCTGCTCTTACTAGTTGAATTGTATTTTTTCTTACAATGTTTTTCTCCTTCATGCAGTTTTTTAAGTCTTCCATTAACTTTTCTTTTAACATATCAAATCAATCCTTTCTTTTATTATTCTATTATTTGATTTAATTTTTTATCTTTATATTTTTGTTTTTATAAACAAAACGAGGCATTTTCAAATAAAATTGATAAATGCCTCCTTTATTTTCAATTAAAATTTTCTTTTTCTTGCAGCCTCTGATTTTTTCTTTCTTTTTACACTAGGCTTTTCATAATGCTCTCTTTTACGTACTTCTTGTAAAACTCCATTTCTTGCACATTGTCTTTTAAATCTTTTTAAAGCATCTTCTATATTTCCATTATTAACTTTAACCTCTGACATTATTATTCCCCTCCTCCCGGCATCTAACACTTTTGGTTCGTGTGGGATTTCGTTTTTTCAAGTTATCTAAAACTTTTGCACGATATGTATTATACCTTAAGTTAGTTTAGCTTGTCAATACTTGGAAGATAATTTATCTTATGATCTTTTCTTTTTCTATTTCTTTTTTAGAAAATTGATAAAATGGTTTGAATCATTGGTATTATATATACTTTTAATAAAAATCCGATGATGATTACTACATAAATTGTAGTTCCAATATATTGTACTGCTTTACAATTTACAATTTTCCATTTGTGATTGATAATAAATAGAAGAATTAATACAATTGCTGTTATTATACTGATTTTAATTCCAATTAGAAGATTTGGTGAGAGAAAAGTTAATTCAATTTTATTTTCTCCTACTTTTAAAGGAATTTGTATATTGGTATTAAATGCTCTGTTTAGTTGTATTTCTTCTCCACTCTCTTTTGCGCTCCATCCTTTATCATAAGTAATTGGTAAATAAATAGATGTATTTTCTTTTGTAGTATTTGCTGTAATTGTTATTGTATTTCCTTTTACTTCTATACTTGCTTGTTGACTTTGATTTTCAAATAGTTTTTGATATTTTTCAAAATCTAATAAAGCAAGCGTTACTTTATTTGCATCTGATTCTTCCATTTTAATTTCAACCGTTACCTTTTCATTTTCGAAAAGTCCCAAATTTAAGATTCCATTTGCAAATTTTTCTGGATATTTATCATTATCATAATTTCCAATAGTTGGTATATTTAGTGTTTTACCATTTACTTTGATTACAACTAAATGATCCATTTCATCTCTATTGCAATATAGATATATCATTTGTTTTTCTTTTACATCAATTTCATATGTTAGACTTTTTTCTGCTTTGCTATATTTTTTACTCTGTTCTGGAAGGATAGTTAAAATATCATCTTGATGATCAAATAGCTTACGATACACATAGTTTTGTGCTTCAAATGGGTTATATTCTTCTGGAATTGTTTCGCTTAAGTTTTGATTTTCTACTATTAATCCTATTGGCAAATTTTGTTGGTATTCATATAAATAGATATCTTCTGCCTTTCCTACTAAATTATATATTTCCTTTTCTAACTCTGTTTTAGAAAAGATATATTTTACATGGTATAGAGCATCTGAAAAAATAGTACCACCTTGGTCACCAAGTTTAGTAAATGTTGTGGTATATCCCATTTGCTTATGAGTTTGTCTTTGTTCTTTTGAAATAAGATGTAACCAAGAAGACATTGATGGTGTTTTGGTAACGAGTGGATAGTTTTCCGTCATTAGCATTTGACTATCACGATAACGATATAGGCTATTTCCTTCAACAGGAAGATTTGAAATAATAGTATTGGCTGTTCTCATGGTATCATCTGAGTGTTCTGTTCCACCACGATATTCTTCTGGTATTCCAATATATCCATAAGAATAGATTCCAATTTCTGTTAAAATAACTCCTGCTATTAGTAAATATCTTAATTTTTCTTTTTCGATTTTTAAAATTGTATTATTAACAAAGGCAAATAACATGAAAGTAATAAAAAATAGTAAACATTTGTCAGGTTCAACTCCAAATGCAGGATTACATTGGTTGATAGATACTGCAAAACAGACCGCTAATACTACTGCCATTGTATAAACAATAAGTCCCATTATAATCTTAAAATCATTTAATTTCTTTCTATCTTTTTCTTCATATTTTGAAAAATAGTAAAGTGCACTGCAAAATAGAATAAAAATTGGAATAAAGCCAAAGCGAAATGGAAAACTAGAATAACTTCCTGTATGCCATAAAAGATTCGTTCTCTCTATTAATACGGGAATTATTCCTGTTACTAAAAAACTATAGAAAAATAATGATACATTTCTCTTATCTTCTTTGTAGTGTTTCATTAATTTTAGGAATCCTAAAACAGCAATTGCAGAGAAGAAGAAAAAGGATATTTTGGTAAAAAAGCTTTCATTTGTTACTTCATTGGTAATTGCTCCTGACATTCGATAAGAACTCATTGATTGACTAAATGCTGGTAAGAAAGAGAACATTGATAAGCATAATGCTGCAATTGTTGCAAAAATTAAGTTGCAGCAAATTTTTTTTCGATTTTCTTTTTTAGCATAAAATAAAATTCCAATGGTTCCACATGTTAATATAAAAAATAGTATCATATAGGAAATATAAAAACCAATAACTAGGTTTAAAGCAAGTAAAATAATATACCAAAAAATTTTATTTTCATCAAAAAGCTTCTTCATGGCAACAATAAATAATGGGAACAAAATCAAATTATCTAGCCACATTATATTGGTATAACTTGATAATACGTATCCACTAAGTGCATACATAACACTAAAAGATATTGTCCAGAACTTTTTTGTATTTGGAAATAATTTCTGAAAACAAAAAAATGATGTAAATGCAATTAGTGCTAAACGAATCATCATTAAAATAGAGAAGAAGTTTGCTATATTTTCTCGATTAGTTAAAGCAATCAGCCAAGAGATTGGACTACAAAATCCATCAAAAATTTCTCCACCTAAAATATTACTTCCGCTTCCTAATAAATAACTATAAATAACATTACTATCGCTATGAAATATGTCATATAGATGATGATAAAATGTCATATAAGATTGTCCCATATCAGCGTTTGCAATTGTCATACTTCCCAATGGATAAATTCCTTTGATCGCAAATAGTATTAATAAAATGCAAATGACAATTAGTGATGGAACAAGATAAATTCCATATTTTTTCAGTTTTTCTTTCATACTTTTCCCTTCTACTTTCTTTTTTACTTTTTCTTCTATTTTTTTCTAGATTTTATCTATCAAATCCAAATAAATCACCTAATGGTTTTGCCTCATTTAGTCTTTTGATTGCTTCTGCAAATAATGGTGCAATGGATAATACTTTTATCTTCTTTATTTTTTTCTCCTCTTCTAAAGGAATCGTATTTGTAATGATTAATTCTTTAATTGGTGATTTTTCAATTCTTTCAATTGCAGGTCCCACTAGTACCCCATGAGTAGCTGCTGCATAAATCTTTCCTGCTCCAAAATCTTTTAGAATATGAGCGGCTTCACATAAAGTACCTGCTGTACTTACCTCATCATCAAAAATAACTGCTGTTTTATCTTTAACATCTCCAATAATATTAGCAGCAATCGCATGATCGTCATTTCCCACTCTTCTTTTATCAATTAATGCTAAAGGACATTTAAAAAATTCAGAATACTTATATGCTCTTTTCGAACTTCCTGCATCTGTTGCTACAACTACCATATCTTTTAAATTCATTTCTTGAAAATATTTTTTTAGCAAATACTCTGCTGTTAATTTATGACATCCAATATTAAAATAGGCTTGAATTGCACAATTATGCAAATCACAAGTAAGAACACGATCAACTCCTGCAGCTTCTATAATCTGAGCCATTAATTTTGCTGTTACTGGAACTCTAGGTTGATCCTTTTTATCTGATCTAGAATACATAAAATAAGGTAGAACAACTGTAATTCTTCTAGCAGATGCACGTTTAATGGCATCTACTGTAATTAATAGTTCCATAATTCTTTCATTAACAGGTGGCATTGATGTTTGTACAATATACACATCTTTTTCTCTTACTGTTTCTAAAATTTGTACAAAATTATTGTCATTTTTAAATTTAAATGAATTCATTTTTCCTACTTCTAAATTTAAACAATCACAAACTTCTTTTGTAAATCCTTCTGCAGAAGGACATGCAAAAATTTTAATATTTTCCATCTTTCTTCTCCCCTTATCTTTATTTTTAATTTTATAGATCATAAAAATGTCGCAATCGATTTTCTTCCGATTGCGGCATTTTATTTATACTGCTAGTTCTACGGCAGAACCTGTTTTTAGGCATTTTGGTACATCTAAAATTCTTTGGTTAGAAGATCCTCTAAATTTTAAAGTTGGATCTTTTTTTCCAATTTGAAATTCTCCGTCAACTAATACATCTATTTCTTTTAGTGCTTCATTTGTTACACTATCATTTCTTGCTTGTAGTTCTTCTAATGTGTATCCAGAATAGCACCATACATTAAAGTTTGGTTTTGCCTTTTTTACATCTTTAATAAAGTCAACAACTTCTGGAATATTTTCTTTGCATAGTGGTTCTCCTCCACTAATTGTAACTCCTCTTAGAATAGGATTGTCTACAATTTTATCTATAATTTCTTGTTTATTAAATTCTTCTCCATAGTTAAAATCTTGTGCTTCTTTGTTATGGCATCCTGGGCATCCATGTGGACATCCACTAACAAATAGTACTGCTCTCCATCCTAATCCATTTGAAATACTTTCATCATAAAATCCTGCCATTTTCATATCGATTTCCCCTATCTTTAATGTAACTTTGTGATTTTGCGTAGTACAAGAAGAAAACCTTCTTGCTTTTATCTTAAGCCCCTTTTACTCCTGTATCATGTGTTACTCTGTCTTTTAATTCTGCAAGTTTACCATTGTTCCAACGAGATGTTGTTCCTACTAAGTATCCTGTAATTCTTTGGATGGTATCAATGTCAGTTCCTCCACACATTGGACATTCTGTAAGATTTGCATCTGCATTTTCAAATCCACATTGCATACATCTTGAACGTGTATGGTTTACTGAACCATATCCCATATTGTATTTATCCATTAAGTCTACTACTGCTTCAATAGTATCTGGATTATGTGTTGCATCACCATCAAGCTCGATATAGAAGATATGTCCACCACTTGTTAATGCATGATATGGTGCTTCTATTTCTGCTTTATGTTTTGCGGTACATTTGTACCATACTGGAACATGGTTACTATTTGTATAATAATCTTTATCTGTTACTCCTAAAATAGTTCCATATTCTTTGCGATCTCTTTTTGTGAATTTTCCTGATAATCCTTCTGCTGGTGTTGCTAAACAAGAGTAATTTAAGTCATATTTTTCAGAGTATTCACTACAAGCATCATTGATTTGTCCAACAATTTCTAGTCCTAATTTTTGAGCATCATCTGATTCTCCATGATGTTTTCCTGTAAGTACTGTTAGTGCTTCTGCTAATCCAATAAATCCAATTCCTAATGTTCCATGTTTTAATACTGGTTCTACAGAGTCATTTGGTTTTAAGTTTTCACTTCCAACCCATAGTCCACTCATTAATAATGGGAATTGTTTTGCTACTGCTGTACATTGAAATTTGTATCTATCATATAGTTGTCTTGCTGCAACATCTGTATATTTCTTTAGTTTTTCTAGATAGATTTTTCTTACTGCCTTTTTGAAAGCTGGTGTCATATTAGCTTCACTACCACGGCCAAGTTCAAATTTTAGTCCTAATTGTTCTTGTGCTTCATAAGCAGATTCAATAGCAAGTTTTACTAGGTTAACTGTTGTGAAAGATAGGTTTCCTCTACCAACTGATGTGTTTTCACCGTGGCGATCAGCAAATACTCTTGTTCTACATCCCATTGTTGCACATTCATAAATGTATCTATTTGGATCGTCTGCTTTCCATTTGTCACTTCTATTAAATGTTGCATCTAAGTTAATGAAGTTAGGAAAAAATCTTTTTGCTGTAACTTTACATGCTAATTTATATAAATCATAGTTTGGATCTTCTGGTAGATAGTTTACTCCTCTTTTCTTTTTCCAAATTTGGATTGGGAAGATTGGAGTTTCTCCATTTCCAACTCCTCTTTCTGTTGATAAAAGCATTTCTCTTATAATACATCTTCCTTCTGGTGATGTGTCAGTTCCATAGTTTACAGAGCTGAATACTACTTGGTTTCCTCCTCTTGAGTGGATGGTGTTCATATTATGGATAAATGCTTCCATCGCTTGATGTACTCTAGATACTGTTCCATTAATTGCTGCTTGGATGTCTCTTTCTTCTCCTTTTAGGTCTCCTAAATCTTTCTTTTCATATTCTTTTGGTTGGTAGTCATATAGTCTAGATAAGTCTTTTCCAAGTAAATCTTCAATTTTCTTTAATTCTTCAATAAAGGTTAATTTTACATATGGTGCTAGGTAGAAATCAAATGCTGGGATTGCTTGTCCACCATGCATTTCATTTTGTACTGTTTCCATTGAAATACATCCGATAATAGATGCAGTTTCAATTCTTTTTGCTGGTCTTGATGATCCATGTCCTGCTCTAAAGCCATTTTGTAATATTTTATCTAATGGATGTTGTAAACAGGTTAAACTCTTTGTTGGGTAATAGTCTTTATCATGAATATGAATATATCCATTTTGCTGTGCTTCTCTTGCTTCTTGTGATAATAGGAAATCATCTACAAATGGTTTTGTTGTTTCTGATGCAAATTTCATCATCATTCCTGCTGGTGTATCTGCATTCATGTTTGCATTTTCTCTTGTTACATCATTTGCTTTTGCTTCAATAATTTCTAAGAACATTTCTTTTGTTTTTGATTTTCTTGCAACATCTCTATTGTATCGATAAGTAATGTATTCTTGTGCTACTTCCTTTCTAGATGTTCCCATTAGTTTCTTTTCTACTAGGTCTTGAATCTCATAAACAGTAGTTTGAATTTTACCGTCTAATGATTTTTCTACACTTGCTGCTACTTTATTTGCTAGGTCAATGTCTACTCCTGCTGGTGTATGTGACATTGCAAGCATAACAGCCTTTACAATTCTCTCTGGATTGTAATCTACAATCCTACCATCTCTTTTTACAACTTGCATTTTCTTTTCCCCCTATAATTTAAATTTGCATTTATTTTAACCTATGTCTTTCGGCATAAGATATCTTTGCCAATGCTAGAGCGATTTTTCTTACGCGCAGAACCTTTTTCAAGCTTCAGCGTAACTATAGATTATCTTAATTAAAAATCAATGTCAAGTTTTATGGCATTATGTAACATTTCTTTTTTTTTATTTATTTTTAGCATGTTTGTAGGTTTTTTTTGCCTTTTTTCCATATGGTTTTTTTTGTAAAAATTCTATGTAATGCTTAATTTTAATATACTTCGGCAAGTTATGTTACAGAAATATTACATTTTTGTTACAAAACAATTTCATGCATGTGTTTTTCTACTTTTTTTCCTCTTAATTTTTCTCTTTTCTTTGTGAATACTCTTTTTTTATTTGTACATACTTAAAATAGAAAAGGAGTGAAAAATTTTGGCAAGTTATAATCAAAATGTAGATATTGATAAAATGTATGGTACTGTTTCGAAAAGTTCTGTATCAGATCTTCTTTCATCTTTTTCTTCTAATCCCAATGGACTTACTTCTGATATGGCTTCTTCCTTTTTACATAAGTATGGTTTTAATCAATTAAAGGAAGGGAAAGAAAAAAAGTGGTATTTCTATTTTTTTAGTAGCTTATTTAGTCCTTTTAACCGTATTTTATTAGGAATTGCTGCTGTTTTAATTTATACTGATATTGTTTTAGCTTCTCATCCTAATTATTCGAATATTGTTGTGATTTTAATTCTGGTTTTGACTAGTACTCTTTTGGAATTTTTTCAGGAGTTTCGTTCTAATCAAGCTGCTAGCAAATTAAGAAGTCTAGTAGCAACCACAGCAACAGTCTTAAGAGATGCTAAAAAGGAAAAGATTCCTATCCCAAGAATTACTTTAGGTGATATTGTACTTTTGTCTGCTGGTGATATGATTCCAGCTGATTTAAGGGTAATCGAGTCTAAAGATTTGCATGTTAGTCAATCTTCTTTAACAGGTGAATCAGATGCAATTAAAAAAGTAGTCAATTTAGAAGAACCTCTTGCTTCTGATTATTCTCTTTCTGATTTAAATACTATTTGTTTTATGGGGACTAATGTCATTAGTGGTTCTGCTAAAGCTCTTGTTATAAAGCTTGCCCCTGATACTTATTTTGGTAAAGTTGCTCATACATTAGAAACTGGTAAACCTAAGACAGATTTTGAAAAGGGTATTCAAAATATTAGTAAGCTTTTAATTCGTTTTATGCTTGTTATGATTCCCATTACTTTTTTCTTAAATGCTTGGAAGCATAACATTTTGACTGCTTTTACATTTGCAGTTGCCATTGCAATTGGAATTACCCCTCTTTTACTTCCTGTTATTTTATCTTCTAGTTTGGCAAAAGGTGCTATTCGTATGTCTAAAAAGAAGACAATTGTGAAAAAGTTGGATTCAATTCAAAACTTTGGGGCAATGAATATTTTATGTACAGATAAAACAGGGACTTTAACAGAGGATAAAATTGTTTTAGAAAAGTATTTAAATGTTCAAGGAGAAGAAGATTTTTCTGTTTTAGAGCAAGCCTTTTTAAATTCCTATTTTCAAACTGGATTAAAGGGAAATATTGATGAAGCAATTATTCATAAAGCTGAAGAAAAGCAAGTTGCTTTTTTAAAAGATAATTATCTAAAAATAGATGAAATTCCTTTTGATTTTTCAAGGCGCCGCCTTTCTGTTATTGTTTCATCTAAAGAAACAAATCAAAAAGTACTCATTACCAAAGGTGCTGTAGAAGAAATTTTAGGCATTTGTAATACCGCAAAATTTCAAGGTGAAATTGTTTGTTTTACTGATGAATTAAAATCTAAAATTCGCTCTATTTCTAAAACTTTAAATAAGCAAGGAATGCGTGTTGTAGCAGTTTGTGAAAAAAGAGAGTTACAAAAAGATGAAAATTTTGAAATAAAAGATGAAAATGAAATGACTTTAATTGGATTTATTGGATTTTTAGATCCGCCTAAAGAATCTGCTAAAGTTGCCATTGAAAAATTAAATGATTATGGTATTCGCGTTATGATTTTAACTGGTGATAATTTGGAGGTAACCAAAGCAATTTGTGATAAGGTAAATGTTAATACTTCTTCTATCGTTTTAGGAAGTCAGGTGGATCGCTTAAATGATTTAGCTCTTAGTCGTTTACTTCAAAAAGTAAATGTATTTGCTAAATTATCTCCTGTTCAAAAAGCAAGAATTATTCGTGTTTTAAAAGAGTCACGGAAATGTAGTTGGCTATATGGGTGATGGAATTAATGATAGTCCTTCTCTTACCAATAGTGATGTTGGTATTTCTGTTGATACTGCTGTTGATATTGCCAAAGAAACAGCCGATATCATTTTACTTGAGAAAGATTTAAATGTATTATTAGATGGTGTTATTGAAGGAAGACGTACTTTTGGCAATTTAATGAAGTATGTAAAAATGGCTGTTAGTTTTAACTTTGGAGAAGTTTTATCTGTTTTAATTGCTTCTGTTTTATTACCTTTTCTACCTATTACACCAATTCAGCTTTTAGTACAGAGCTTACTTTATGATATTGGTCAGCTTTCACTTCCTTTTGATCATGTAGATGAGGAATATTTAAGAGAGCCTCGAAGATTAAATATTCAAAGTTTAAAACGTTTTATGCTTTTTATGGGACCAACCAGCTCTATGTTTGATTTATTAGTTTTTGCTATTTTATGGTTTGGTTTTCATTTAAAAGAGCCAGATGCCGCTTTATTTCAAACAATCTGGTTCTCCTATGGAGTCGTTTCTAACTTAATTGGTCTTCATATTATTCGTACCGCTAAAATACCATTTATTCAAAGTAACAGTTCTAAAACAGTGTATGTATTTAGCATTGCTCTTAGTATTATTGCCATTTTAGTACCAAGTACTTTTTTAGGAAATATGATTGGACTGGTTCCTCTTCCTCCTATTTATATTAGTGTTATTATTTTAGTCCCTATTTTATATTGTATTATCGCATTAGGAGTAAAACATCGATATATCCAAAAATTTCATGAGTGGTTATAACAAAAAAGAGGGAAATGTAAGCTTGTTTTGCTTAGATTTTCCTCTTTTTCTTTCCTTAAATTAAGTCTCTTATTACTTTTCCTGCTATAATAAGTCCGGCAGTGCCTGGTACAAATGAAATGCTTCCTGGTACTGCTTTTTTACCAGAGATGACTTCTCCGTTTTGCTGAACAGTTTCTTGTTTTGCTTTTTCTATTTCTTCCTCTTTTATTTTAATTGGTTCTTCTTTTGAATATACAACTGTTAATTTTTTAATTCCTCTTTTTCTTAAGTTCTGTCTCATAACCTTTGCAAGAGGACATACCGATGTTTTATAAATATCTGTAATCTCTAGTAGTTCTGGATGTATCTTATTTCCAGTTCCCATAGAAGAAATAATAGGAATATTTCTTTTATTTGCTTCTTCTACTAAACTTAATTTTGCTGTTACTGTATCTATTGCATCTATGATATAGGAATAAGAATCATCTAAAAAGTTTTCTGCTGTGTCTGGCATATAGAATTGTTTGATTACTTCTACTGTTGCATATGGATTGATTTGCAAGATTCTTTCTTTCATTACATCTACTTTATATTCTCCAATTGTCTTTCTTGTGGCAATCAGCTGTCTATTTAAATTACTTAATGAAACACGATCATGATCAATTAATACAAAATGATAAACTCCTGCTCTTACTAATGCTTCTACTACAAAAGAGCCTACTCCTCCTATTCCAAAGATTGCTACTTTTGCTCTTTTTAACTTTTCTAATCCTTCTTTTCCAATTAATAATTCTGTTCTCGAAAATTGATTAACCATAAAAAAAACTCCTCGATTTTTAATATCTTGGAGTTATTATATCATATTTTTCTATTTTTTGTTTATTTTAGTAATTTATCTTTTATACTACATACCAAATCTTATTTTCTGGAAAGTGTTTTTCTAATAAATTTCTTAAAAAAACTTCTGCTTCTTGCTTTACTTCTGTTTGATATCTATATTTTCCTTTCCCTCTTACTGTCATAATTTCTTTTTGGTATAGATCAATTGCCATTGGAAATGCTTCTTTGTTAATCATTCGATGGACATAACTATAGGTCATAAAGATTATCTCAAAAAAAGCTTGCTTTTTTACTTTTGGATTTAAGTTTTCTGCCATAATTTTAATCAATTGTTCATATAAAACTTTCCAGTTCTCAACTAGAATGACTGGTGCAATTAAAATTCCAATTGGATAATCTGCATCTGCTAATTTATTGATTGCTTCTATTCTATCTTTTAACCTGGATGTTCCAAATTCCACTTTATTGATAATTTCCTGTGGATTTAAGCTCATTCGTATAATGGTTCTTTTTCTATGATTCAATGGTAATAAAGAATCTACCATATCAAATTTAGTAGGTAAAGTTAAATACCCCTTTTCCTGTTTTGCAAATTTTTCGATTGTCCAATCTAAATTTCCTGTGATTGTATTTTCTAATACTAAATCACTATTGCTTCCTATCTCAAAAGTTAAATCTCGATTCTCTTGATTTGCGACTTTGATGATTTTATCTAGCATTTGTTCTCGATTAACAAATAGTCTTAGATAAGAACATTTATTATAGTTGCATACTAAATAACAGTACATACACATAGCAATACAACCTGATGAAGTGTATGGTACTAAAAAGTCAGATGTTTTTTGATTGGGAACAAATCGATGTGTTTTTCGAACTCCAATAATAAGATTTTGTTTCATATTGGCAAATTCTGAATTTTCTTTATTTCTCATTTCTGGAATGTTATTATGATTTTCAATTTCTATCATCGGAATTTGCTTTTCTTCGTATCTTTCTAGCAGTTTCTTTCCTAATTCATATTCTCTAGCAGCTTTTTCATAATAAATAGCTTTTGGCAAAAACATTTTTAACCCACCTTTTCTTTTTTCTATTTTTGCCAAATTTTATATTTTTATACTATTATCTGTCTATACTAAATTATAACTCAAGAGTTATGCTTCGGTTTCTAGGTTCATATTTTGTATATTTTACATGACAATAGTCTAACATTTTCTTAGCTACTATATTACTATCTGTTCCATCATATTTATCACTTTTATAGATAATTTCTTTAATTCCACTTTGAATAATTGCTTTTGCACATTCATTACAAGGAAATAGATCAACATAAATTGTTGCTCCTTCTAAGTTTGTTCCTTTATTATTTAAAATTGCATTTAATTCCGCATGACATACATATGCATATTTTGTATTTAAAAAGTCTCCTTCTCTTTCCCATGGCATGTTATTGTCATCATATCCGTTGGGTGCTCCATTATATCCTACTGATAAAATTTTTTTGTTTTTTACAATACAAGCTCCTACTTGAGTAGATGGGTCTTTACTCCTTTGTCCAGAAAGAAGTGCTATTCCCATAAAGTAAGAATCCCAATCGATATAGTCTGTTCTTTTTGAAGACATAATTTAAAAGCCTCCTTTTTATTTTTTCTTATTATGTCATAAAGTATATGAAATGTCAAAAAAATAGATTGTTTATGAAAAATAGATTAGACTTTTTTCTTTTTTGAAAATAGCATTTTTACTTAGAAAAAAGGAGTAGAAATTACTCCTCTTTTCTCTTATTTATTTTTTCACTTGTTCAATTGCTTTTTCTGCATAATTGTTATTTACTACCTTATCATATGGTGCATTTTGCTTTAACTCTCCAGCTTCGCTCATAACTTCTTGTAATAGTTCAAAAGATTCTTGTTTTAATACTGGGGTATCGTTCCATACATCGATATCTTTATATCGTTGCATTACTTGCGTTAATATGTCTAAATCGGTATCTGGGAAATAGCTTTGAATTAATGTAGCTACTTCCTCTGCACTATGTTCTTCTACCCAAAGTTGGCCTTTATAAATTGCATTGGTAAATTTTTGAATAATTTCTGGATTGCTTTCAATGTAACTCTTTTTAGCACAATATGCTGTATATGGAATTTCTCCAGATGCTTCTCCTACAGATGCAACAATATATCCTTTTCCTGCATTTTGTGTTAAAGATGCAGTTGGTTCAAATAAAGTTACATAGTCTGCATTTCCTCCCGTAAATGCTCCTGCCATTAAATCAAATTTGATACTATCATCTAGAACCAAATCGGTTTGTGGATTTAATCCGTTTTTCTTAATAACATATTCTAATGTCATATATGGTACTCCACCTTTTCTTCCTGGAATAACAGTAGTACCTCTTAAATTTTCCCAACTAAAATCTGGTTCTTCTTTTCTACTTACTAAAAATGATCCATCTTTTTTCGTTAGTTGTGCAAAGACTTGTGTATAGTCTTCTTTTCCTTCGTTATAGACATAAATAGATGTCTCTGGTCCTGCTAATCCAATATCGCTCTGTCCTGCTAAAATTGCTGTCATTACTTTATCAGAGCCTTGCCCTGTAGTAAGTTCAATATTTAAGTTTTCTTCTGTAAAATATCCATTTGCCATTGCTACATATTGTGGTGCATAGAAAACCGAATGAGTTACTTCATTTAATCGAATTGTTACCATATTGTCTTGTGTTTTTGCTCCTATCAATAAGTTGATTACAACAATCGCTATAATTATGATAGCAAGTATTGCTCCTGAAATTAAGTACTTTTTCATAAAACCATCCTTTCTGATTTATTCTTAACATAATGTATTCTATTTTTGTTTTTCTTGTGACGTTTTTATGAAAATCTATAAGAGTTTATTACTAAAAAGAAGTAATAAACTCTTTTTCTATTTATGTTCTCTAAGTATCACTTTTTCTAAAATTACGATTGCTTCATACATAAGTGCTGCCATAATACCTAATATAATTACACTTGTCATAACTAAATCTAATTGGAATACTTGCCCTCCATAAACAATTAAATATCCTAAGCCTGCTTTTGATACCAAAAATTCGCCTGAAATTACACCAACTAAAGAAAGTCCAATGTTGACTTTTAAAGAATTAATAAAGGTAGATATATTGGCTGGTAAAATTATTTTGGTTAGAATTTGAAATTTATTTGCTCCAAATGTTCTTGCCATTTTTATTTTATCTTTGTCTGTTTCTAAGAATCCATTTAGATTTTCCAAAATCGTAACAATTAGTGAAATAGAAAGTGCCATTACGATAATCGCACTCATTCCTGCTCCTACCCATATGATAATGACTGGTCCTAATGCTACTTTTGGCAAACTATTTAATACTACTAAAAATGGTTCTGCCACTTTTGACAAAAACTTTGAACTCCATAGAATAATAGCTATAATCATTCCTAAAAAAGCTCCTAATGAGAACCCAATTAATGTTTCATAACAAGTAACCCATAAGTGTTCTAACAAGTTGTTTTGTGATAGATTTAAAAAGGTTTTTAGGATTCTACTTGGTTGGCTTGCAATAAAGCTATCGATAATTTCTAAATTAGCTAATACTTCCCATAGAATTACAAGTCCTAATAAGATTCCTATTTGTGTTAAAAAAATAGCTATTTTTCTTTTTTTCATCTTCTTTAAATATCTTTTTCTTTCTTCAGAAAGTTCTTGTTTTTCTTCTTGTATTTGTTTTATTTTTTCTACTTTTATCTCTTTTGCTTCTTCTCTTCTTATTTCTTTTTCTTGTTCAATTTTTTTTGTCTTTATCTTTTTTTTATTCTTTTTGCTCATCTTTAATCTCTAGCTCCTTCCATAACAAGTCAAAGTATTTACTAAACTTTGAACTTTCTCTGCAATTTAGTGGATCTCGATTTGGTATTTCAAAATCAATCTTTTTTATTCTTTTTACATACGCTGGTCTATTACTTAGTACAATAATACGGTCAGACATAGCAATCGCTTCTGAAATATCATGGGTAACAATTAAAGCTGTTTTGTGTTCTTTTTTTAATATTTCGTAAACATCTTTAGTTACCATGAGTCTTGTTTGATAATCTAAAGCGGAAAATGCCTCATCTAATAAAAGAAGCTTTGGTTTAACAGCCAGTGTTCGAATCAAAGCAACTCTTTGGCGCATTCCCCCTGAAAGTTGACCAGGATATTTATCTTTAAATTCATCAAGATGATATTTCTTTAGTAATTGTTTTGTATATTCTTCATTTTCTTTTGTTTTTATATGTCTTATTTCTAGTCCAATCATAACATTATCATAAATGGTTCTCCATTCTAGAAGACTGTCTTTTTGTAACATATATCCCACTTCATTACAGGTACCTATTACTTCTTTTCCCTCTATGTAGATCTTTCCAGATGTTTTTTCTTCTAGTCCTGCTATCATAGAAAGAATCGTTGATTTGCCACATCCACTTGGTCCTATAATACTGACAAATTCTCCTTCGTTTATTCCAAAGCTAACATTATTAACTGCATTTGTTTCTCCATTTTTAGCTTGATATTTTTTGCTTAAATTCTCAAGCTTTAAGATTTCTTTCATAAGCCTTCCTCCTTTGCTATACTATATCTTATTCGAATTTTACAAAAAGTGTTATATTCTATCTTATTTTGCATGCAACAAAAAACGTCACCTGTTTTAGTGACGTTTTTTTCTATTTTTCTATTTGTCTATGTATATACATTAAATATAAGTTTTTTCTATCTTCTCTTTTTACTTAACTTCAATTAATTCATATTCATCATTACCAAGTCCAATTTCTTTTCCATAAGAAATGGCAACTCTCCAGTTAGTAACTGGATGTGCATTATCGAAATGATCTCCTAAATCTTTACAGTGTTTTAGATTGTCTCCTACTAAGCTATTCTGAAACGCTGTTTGATGGTTTACTAGATCTGCACAAGCTTTATCTAAAGCGACTGGATCAAAGGAAGCTAGCATTCCAATATTCGGAACAATTGGACTATCATTTTCACTATGGCAATCACAATTTGGTGATACATCCGTAATTAAATTAATATGGAAAGATGGTCTATTTTTAACTACTGCTAGTGCATATTCATCAATCTTTTTATTTAATATATCAACAGCCTCATCATTTGCTGATTTAATAGCATCAAAATTACATACTCCAATACATCTTCCGCAACCAACACATTTTTGATGATCAATATGTGCTTTTCCATTTTCATCATAAGAAATTGCCCCATGAGCACATTGTTTAATACATTGTCTACATCTTGCGCATTTATCGATTAGTACTTTTGGCTTTCCACTACTATGCATTTCCATTTTTCCTGCTCTTGAGCCACATCCCATTCCAATATTTTTAATGGCTCCTCCAAATCCCACTTGTTCATGTCCTTTAAAATGGTTAAGAGAAATAATAATGTCAGCATCCATAACAGCTCTTCCTATCTTAGCTTTTTTCACATAGTTTCCATCAACTTCAACCTCTATATCATCAGTACCTTTTAGTCCATCTGCTATAATGACTTGGCACCCTGTTGCAAGTGGATTAAATCCATTTTCATAAGCAGCATCCATATGGTCAAGCGCATTTTTTCTTCTTCCAACATAAAGAGTATTACAATCTGTTAAAAATGGTCTTCCTCCTAACTGTCTTACTACATCGGCAACAACTTTTGCATAATTGGGTCTTAAATAGGATAAATTTCCTGGCTCTCCAAAATGAATTTTAATTGCTACATACTTATTTTTAAAATCAATCTTTTCAATTCCAGCTTTTTTCATTAATCGTTCTAATTTTTGTAATAGATTTAGGCCTGGTCTTGCTCTAAAATCTGAAAAATATACTTGTGACTTTTCCATTTCTTTTTCCTCCTATTCATCTGTTTATTTTATCTTACTTTTCTTGGATTGTAAATACTACTTTTCCTTCTTTGATTGTCTGTAATACTTTTATTTGATTAATTTTACTTTTTTCTATTTTAAGAGGATTTTTATCTAAAATAATGAGATCAGCTAGTTTTCCTTCTTTAATTGATCCTTTTTCATTTTCTTCAAAATATTGATAGGCACTATAAATTGTGACAGCTTTTAAACTATCATACACATCTAATTTTTCATCTTCTCCTAAAACAACTCCTTGCTTTGTTATACGATTTACTGCACACCAAATAGTTTCTAACATATTGGGCATAATAACAGGGGTATCTTGATGAAAAGTATAAATTAGTCCATGGTTTCTTGCATATTTTGCTGGACTAATATGATATGCCCTTTTTCCTAAATTTTTTATATGAATATCTCCCCAATAATAGATGTGAGCAATGAAAAAAGATGGAATTATTTTTATCTTTTTCATATGCTCTAATTGCTTATGTGTTACTGTTTGGCTATGAATCATAACTGGTCTAATGTCATTTGAAAATTGCTTTTCTTCTTTTTCAAATGCTTCAATAAGTTGCTCTGATGCTTGATCACCATTGCAATGTGCTAATAGCTGAACATCTTCTTTAAGTGCTTCTGCTACAAACCTCTCTACTTCTTGATTTGTATGAGTCGGATAACCTCGGTATTGCTTTTCTCCCTCATACGGTTTACTTAGCCATGCTGTTTTCCCTTGTGGTGATCCATCTAATACAATTTTATATCCTCCAATTTTTAATCGATTTTGATATTGTTTTACATATTCAGGATTTTCTTGCAAGATTTGTTTGTTATTCATCATTTCTATATAACTAATGACATCCAAATCTAACATTTGATTTTTAGCAGCATATTTTAAAAGCTCAAATTCTCCTTTTTTCGTTAATCCATCTTGCACTGTTGTAATTCCATTTTGGAAATATATTTTTTGTGCTTTTTTTAGTTGCTTTGCATTTTCTTCTATTGAGAATTGTTCGGTTTGTTTGGCACTATTTATAAAAGCGGTTTCTTCTAAATAACCATTTGGTTCTTCGCTATTTTCTATTCTTCCGTATTTTTCCCCCTTCCGGATTTGAAGTTGTTTCATCAATCCCCATTTTTTCAAGTGCAAGTGAATTAACTACTCCCATATGCCCAGAGGCATGAGAAATAAGGATAGGATTTTGTTTGGATACTTGATCTAAATCCTTTTTATTAGGATGCTTTTTTTCTTGTAAAAAATTATGATCATAGCCAAATCCTATGATCCATTTTCCTTTTTCGATTTGTTTCTTTTTTGCTGTTAGTTTTTGAATGATTTCTTCTATGCTTTTACAGTCATTTAGAGGAACTAACGTTAAGGTCTGTGCCAGTGCTGTAATATGGCTATGAGCATCTATAAAAGCTGGCATTAGTGTTTTTCCTTGCAAGTCAATCATCACTGTATCTTTTTGTTTTTGCTTGATTATTTCACTATATTTTCCGATTTTTTCTATTTTCCCATCTTTTATGAAAATAGCTTCTGGATATTCTTCTTTTTCCATGGTAAGAATATCTCCATTAAAATAAATCTCTGACATAAAGTCCTCCTTTTTATTTATTTTTTCCATTGTATTGTTTCTTTATGTCTATTAGATGAATTTTTTCTATTTATTTTGTGGTTTTAGCTAATTGTTCTAATTCTTGTTTAGTAAAATGATATGTTTGATGGCAGAACTGGCATGTAATTTCAATTTCATTTTCTTCTTGTATCATTTTTTCTAATTCTTGTCTTCCCAATGAAATAAGGCCTTTCTCAATTTTTTCTTTATTGCAATCGCAATGATAAATTGGAGTAATTGGTTCTCCAATTTTTTGTAGATTTTCATCTTTTGAGATTTCTTTTGCAATTTGTTCTAAAGAATATTGTTTATCTAGCATGGTACTAACATCTAAGATTTCAGATAAGTTCTTTTCTAATTTAGCAATTGTCTGTTCATCTGCATCTGGCATTGCTGTTATAACATAACCACCACTTGCTTTGACTCCTTGTTGATTCACTAATACTCCTAAAGCAACTGCTGTTGGTTTTTGCTCTGAAATGAAAAAGTAGTGAGCAAAATCTTCTGCAATTTCTCCTGATACTAGAGGGCTCATTCCCACATAAGGTTCTTTTAGCCCAATATCTTTAATCACATTAATAAAGCCTGTATTTCCTACAGCTCCCCCTACATCGATTTTCCCATTTTCTTTTAATGGTACTTCTACATGTGGATTTTTTATATATGCTTTTACTTCACCTTTTGAATTAGCTACAACACTCATATTCTCAATTGGTCCTGAGCCTTTTATTTGAACAGTTATTGTATCTTGCTTTCCCTTTAAATCTGCTCCCATGATTGTAGCTATTGTTAAAACTCTACCTAAAGCAGCTGTTACAGTAGGTGATAAATCATGAATTTTTCTTGCTTGCTCTACTAAGTTTGTAGAACTAATACAAGTAATGCTGATTTTTCCTTCATACGCTAAAAATTTTTCAATCTTGTCTTGCCTCATTTGTTTTTTCTCCCATTTCTTATTTTTTAGATATTATATCATGCTTTTATCGATTTTACCATATTTTGCCTTGTCTTTTTTACTAATTTAGGATATAATATTTATAGTTTATATCTTATTTATTTTCCTTTGACTTAGGTTCAATGTGTACGGTTGAATATGAGTAAATACAGAATTGGAGGAAAATGACTATGAAGAAAACGCTCGTTGGTGTTTTGTGCTCTTTTGTTGTAGGTGCCATTGTTGGTGTTTTTTCCTACAGCGTGGGGTATGACGAAGGTTACGAAGATGGCTATGATGATAGTTCTTCTGAGCCGATGAATGAATTTTTTGATGATGAATTACCTCAGGACGATACCTACTAACCGCAAAAAACTTTTGTAGCGTACACCTACAAAAGAAAACAGCTCACCTAAAATAAGGTGGGCTGTTTTCTTTTTACTGGTTATTTCTGCTAAAAAGTTTTCTGATTCTTTCTAGTCTTCGCTGTTTTTCTTCTTCATCTTTTCCGAAAACAATATACTTTCCTTCTTGCAATTCCATTTGTAAAATGTCACCACTTTGAACTTCAAAAGGAATATCAATAAGAGGAATGTCTACCATATTCTCTTCAAGCTCACAAACAGCATATTCTCCCTCAATGCGATCAATCGAAGCTAATATTATCATGTTATGCCGCCTTCTTTTGTTCTAGTTCATCGCCAGATAGATAGTCTCCTGGCTTTTTATCAAACCGAATTGTCTTTCCATCTGTCTCCATGATAACAGTACCACTTTCATCTGTCCGGTAGACTGGGATTTGATTGTCTTCTAGATATTGCATAGTTGTTTCACAAGGATGATGATATTTGTTTGCAATGCCTGCAGAGATAAGAACATATTCTGGGGAAGTTGCTTGCATAAAGGCTTCACTACTTGAGGTATCACTTCCATGATGTCCCATTTTTAAAACTTCTACATCTAAGTCTTCTCCCAATGCTAGAATTTCTTCTTCAATCTCAGTTTCTGCATCACCGGTCATTAAGATATCGGTTTGACCAAAGGAAACTTTCATAACCAAGGAATAATTATTAATGTTACTTCCTTGATAAGCAATTGGTGCTAATAGCTCTACCTGCATTTGTCCAACATTAAAATAATCACCATTTTTTAGAGTTTGATGAGGTAAGTTCTCTTCCATAATCGTTTCCCACAAAGTAGCATACCAGTTCGAAGTAATTTCACAATTACTAACATCTGATACATAAATCTGAGAAACCTCAAAGGCATCAATTACCTTTTTCATTCCACCCATATGATCATCATGAGGATGGGATCCAACTAAAACATCAATTTTCTCAATTCCCAACTCTTGTAAATAGGATACTACATCATCTCCTTCGCCTCTTGTACCACAATCAATTAACATAGTGTTTTCTCCTTGCACAAATAGGAAACTATCTGCTTGCCCCACATCAATCATGTGGACAAACA
This sequence comes from Erysipelotrichaceae bacterium, assembly GCA_021769225.1. GTDB lineage: Bacteria > Bacillota > Clostridia > TANB77 > CAG-508 > JAETTH01. The sequence continues at coordinate 10,571 of JAETTH010000006.1, read as the reverse complement.
TTTCTCCTGTTACTTCCTCTTGGTTTTGTTTAGGTTGACTGATTTCTTCTTGCTGTGAGTTTTGATTTTGCGATACCGATGTGGGTGATTGCTCTTCTAGGTCTAGTCTATCGATTGATAAATAGAACAAGCTGGCAAGGGCAATTACCAAAATAATGAGTTTAACCAGTGTTTTTAACTTTTTCCGATCGTTCTTGCGATTTTGCATATACGATTCCTCCATAAAATATTTGGTTCAACAATTATACTATAAAGTGCCTATTTTTTCAACTTATTGGCTGATTTCTCCTTATAGAAAAACAGGAAAAGAGCTTTTTCTTTTCCTGTTTCTTATTTTTATTTTCACTTTTCTTTTTATTTTATTCTTGCTTTTTCTTTTTCCTTTTTATTCTTCTCTTTTACTTTTACTTTTTCCACTACCTTCTCTTCTATTTTTCTTCTACTAAATTTATTTAATACAATACCAACAACATGAACAATCTTGGTTGAATTTTTTTGTGCAATTCCCTTTCCAATTGCTTTTCCTCCCACTGTTAAGGATGCTACCATAGCACTGATAATAAATTGAATATTAAATGCTAAATGAAAGTTTTGTGAAAGTTTCATTGAAATAATAGCACTAATTGCACCACTTAATACCCCACAAATATCACCAATAACATCTGCACAAATATTAGCTACTCTTGCTGAGTTTTTTATTAATTTAATAGATGTTTTAGAGCCCTCTACTTTCTTGGTTGCTTTAGCATGAAATTCATGTTCATTTGCAACAGTAACTGCAACTCCCACAATATCAAATAAGATACCAATAAAAATGACTAAGATTAATATAATCATAGCAGGTATAATTTCTAAATCGTTAATTGCAGTTGTTGAAATATAGGAAAAAGTAATGGATAAAATAAACGTTGTGACAAATACTGTAATAAACCATTTCAGGTTCGAATTACTTTCTTTTTTTTCTTTTCCTTCTTTGGGTTTAGACATAAAATCTAAATCTCTCCTTTAATTTTTGATATAAAATATTTATAGATGGTAAAGCTTCAAGTAAATTTTACGGTTTAGGTCTAGTTGAATTTCTCTATTTTGTACTAAACATTACTGTTTAGCTGTTTCCATTTCAACAAAATATCCTAGAAAAAACGGACACCAGATCACCACTTAAATCCGTACCTTAATCCCTAAAACTCTATGCTTCTCGTTGAAACAAACACTCTAGAAGTTTTCCTTGAGATCATGTTTCCTATTACTAGTCTTTTTTGCAATAATAATTTCATAACAACAAATAAGTAAATATGGCCAATAAATACTTATTCTTGAGCGTTAATCCCAATATTACCACTCGAGACAGGCTACTCTATGTATGTTTGTGTCTTGGCACTCAACATAGGTTGCTCTTAAACTAAAAAGATAACAGTTAGTTTAAGCCTCCGCGAAAATAGGGTGTTTTTCTATGTATGCCATTACATATTTCCCTAGATTCTTACTTCCTGAAAACACACAAACTTGGCAATTCGCGCATTAGCAAGAAACTTCAACGATGTGCCCTTTAGTGGATTTTTAGCCCCACCCTCGTAATAGACAGGATCACTAGAATAGTGCACCATCAATTTCTGATTATACCATACTTTTCCTTTTTTTGCAAATATTACTTCTTAAGCCTATGAGTTTTTGATTCTGGGGATTTATTAAGATTTCAATATTTTCAGACACTAATATATAATTTTGTTAGAATTAAAATTGTTTTATATTTATATATTAATTTATTTGTTATTTTTTTGCAATATTTTTAAACCTAAAACATTTATTTTTAAGCTAATTTCCTATTATTCTCATTTCATTAAAACTTTTATTTCTTAATAAATCTTTTACTTTTAATTTCCTAAATCCCGTTAAACTCTCTAAAATACTATTTTTTGTTGCAAATTTTATTTTTCCTATTTTTGATTTCTTTATTTTCTTTGGCTCTGGTTCCCTATCAGATAATTCTTTTTGTATTGCCTTTTCCATTTTCCCTGTTATTAAATCTTCTAACTTATTGGATTTTATATAGCTTATTACTTTTATCATTGCTTCTGATCCTCTATCACTCCAACTAGTCCTATTCTTTTTCATTCTTTTTCTACATCCACAATACATTTGACTTTCTTCTGTTCCTAAATTTCTATATTCTGTTTCTTCTAATTTTTCTATTTCTCCTTTTGTCAACCCTAATTCATACTGATATCTTAACAACCCTTTTTCATTATTTCTTAGATATTCTTCTAATTCCTCAACTTTCTTTAATTCGTCCTCTTTTTATCATATTCTAGTTCTACTTTGTAGTTATATATTATATTAAATATATATCCTGGTTTATTTGTTTTTACTATTCCTGACATTAATTCTTTATATTCACTATCTTGTACTGTTTCTGTTATTCTCTTTTGAATATGAAACATATCTAATTGATATCTTTCTTTTGGACTTTCTGCTATATCTTTACACCAACCAGCTCCATCTGCATTTATTATTATTTTTTCTATCATATTTTCTTTGTAAGTCGTTCCTATTGTCATATCTACCAATCTCTTGAAATATTTTGCTTTTTTTATTGTTGCTACCATTTGTTTATTCTTTACTTTAAAATCATTACTATATCTTTTTTCAAATCCTTCATGTATGATTCCTATTTTTATTTCACTCTTTAGTTTTTTCCCTTTTCGCTGATTTTTATTTTTACTCCTATTTTGTTTTGATATATATATTCCATCAGATTCTTCGTATATTATTTTTAATTCTTTTTCTCCTTCTATATATCCATTTTCATACAATCTCAACTTCTCTTTTTCCATCTTTTCTATATGTTTCTCTGAAAAATCTATTAATATTTTTCTCGCTGCTGTATGAGTTATACTTACATTTGTAGTTTCTCTTATTGTTTCTGCTGTTTTTCTATATGATTTTTCTGTTGCTTCTTTTAGTACCATTTCTACTATACTTTGTGAATACTGACCTAAATATCCTAATTCCAAATATATATCCAACAAATATATTATTTTTGTTTTCCCATTTTTCTTTAGAATATATCTTCGTCGATAAAATTCTAAATCTCCAAATTTACATTTAATTGTTGTTTTTTGAAAATCTTTTACTTCTAATTCTTTATTATTTTTATTCTTTAAAAGTTGATAATCTATCTGTTTCAACTGTTCTTTAAGCTCTTCTAATCCTTCTTGCATTTTCTTGTTCCACATTTTTTCTTCTAAATCATTGAATTTTGTTTCATTTTTTGTTATATTTATCATAAGTAAAGACACCTCGAATATTTTTTATTTTGTTTTTCGTTTAACAAAATTATATCATAGGTGCCTTTACTTTTTTATATTTTTTTCTAATTTTTCCCCAGATTATTTAACTCATATTTCTTAAGCTATGGCTGATTTCTCACCAATATTAACTTATTTTTCTGAATTATTTTTGTTTTTCTCGCTTAAGGTAATGATTAATTTTCTGTTTTTTCTTTTTTGTTTTATTATTTTAAAAATTAGTAATCTTTTGCTATATTTATTTTTCTTTTCATTTTATTGTTTTAATTGACAAGCTTACTATTCTATAGTAAAATACCTTTTGTTAAACACAAAATTATTTTTGGAGGATATTTATGCAAGGATTGCCTATTATTATAAAATATTTGATTACTTTACTTCTTTCAATGACACCAATTATTGAGCTTCGAGGTGCTATTCCAGTTGGAGTTGCAATGGGCCTTAGTTATTTTGAGGCGTTTACAATTAGTTTGATTGGTAATATTATTCCTATCTACTTTATCGTAAAATATATTAGACCATTGTTTGATTTCTTTGGTAGATGGAAACCATTTAAAATTGTTATTGATTGGGCAACTAATCGTGCTACCAAAAAAATTGAGGAAAGTGAGAGATTACAAAATTTTACTGCTTTAGGTTTGTTTTTATTTGTTGCAATTCCTTTACCAGGAACTGGAGCTTGGGTTGGCTCTTTAATTGCTAATTTCTTAAACCTTCCAATGAAAAAAGCATTTTGGCCTCTAGCTGCTGGTGTTTTAGCTGCTGGTTGTATTATTCTTTTTGCTACAGGAAGTGTTGTTACTTTATTTAGTTAGAGATAAATAATGAAAGAAAAATACAAAGGGAAGCATAGTTTACATGCTTCCCTTTTGGTTATCCTCTTCTTGGATATTTTGTCATACGCGGTTTTACCACAGGCCTTGTTGAGGCTTTTTCTTTTTCTTGCTTTTGCCGCTTCTGTTTTGTTACTGCAGCAAAAATCTGTGTCCGGCATATTGACCTCTGTTCCATATATGGAACCTCCTTTATACTAGTAGCAATGCCACTTTGTAGTTTTTTATTATACTACCATTTTTTCATTTTGTCAATCTTTCTTTTCGCTTATCTCGAATTCTAGCACTACTTTAAATAAATCTCCATCTAGGTAAATTGTAAAGCTTCCATTTTGAAGTTTTGCTAAGCTTTGAGCAATGGATAGTCCTAATCCACTTCCTTCTGTGTTTCTAGAGGAATCCCCTCTTACAAACCTTTGCATTAACTCCTCTGCTGAAATATTTAGTCTTTCTTTTGAGATGTTCTTAATGGCAATGACAACTTTATTATTGTTTTTAATAACATCTAAATATACTCTTGAATTTTCTAATGCATATTTTACTAGATTTGAATAAATATTTTCTAAAATACGATACATATATCTGCTATCTGCTTGGATGTTAATCTCTTCTTCTGGAAAAGCTGGAATGATTTCTAGTCCCTTTGTTTCAAATTTATCTTCAAATTCTCCAATGGATTGCTTAATCAATTCCTTTACATTTAGTTTTTCCATATTTAATTTAATTGTCCCACTAGATGCCTTAGATGCCTCTACTAAATCCTCTGTTAATTTTTTTAGTCTTTGTGATTTATTATCTAAAACATCTAAATATTCTTTTACTTTATCGTTTTGAATCTCTTCTTTTTTTAGTAAATCTACATAATTGATGATTGAAGTAAGTGGTGTTTTTAAGTCGTGAGAAACATTAGTAATTAATTCTGTTTTCATTCTTTCACTTTTTAAACTCTCTTCAATTGCATTAGAGAAACCTCCTGCAATATCATTTAAATAAATAGATATTTCTTTTGCTCTACCACTAAATTCTTCTTCATTTAAATAAACCGTACTACTTTTTCCTTCATAAATCTCTTTGATGGCTTCTCTAATTTTAGCATATTCTCCTATTTTTTTGGAAATACGATAAAAGACATAGATCCAAAAACTAAGAAGTAGAAGAGTCGAAAATCCGCTATGTTGTCCCCAAATAAGTAAGATGCAAGTAATTAGGATAAAGGAAATATAGGTTACTGGTAATACCCATCCCGGTTTAATCCCAGATTTTATATTATGAACGATATTAGAGATTCCATGGAATATTTTTGCTCCTAATTTGTATGTTATCGTGTTTTTAAATATGACTCTTGCTTTAATTCTTCTAACTAATGATGCAAATAAATACATACTGGTTAAATAAATTCCATAAATAACTGTGATATACCACATTAAATCAGAAATTGCAATTCCAGCTTCATCTGCTGATGGCAAGATACAAATAAAGATTTCAATCGTTATAATTATCCCACCAATAATTGCTAAAATTTCTAGAGGAATTTGGTCAATCCAATTTAGTGTAATTCCTTCTTTTCCTTTTTTATGTCCAATAGAGTTTAAGATGTATAGGATCATAAGAACTCCTAAAATAAGGCAAATTGGAGCAATTAGATATCCTGTTTTTACTTTAATAAATAAGTCATAAATAAATTTGTCTATGTTATAGTTTCCATTGATTGGTATATTTCCTTCTGTTCTTTCGAAACTTGTATAGATTTCAAAGTCTCGCTTGATAATAGATTCATAATATCCATTTCCTATAATATCATTACTTTCTAAAGCTTCTATATTCGTTTGTATTTGATTATTTTCTAAATACCAATGTTCTTTTTGATTAAATTTTTGCTTATATTTTTCGATTGCTTGATTTGGCCCGTAATTTTGTATCTGCTGCAATATCTTTTACATTGGTATATACAGCTCCTGTTTTCTTATCTAGAATTAATATTTGCATTTGAAAAGAGTTATCACTAAAGTCATAAAATATAACCTCTGGCTTTATTGTATACAATTCTAAGGCAGTTTGCTCTTTTCCTTCTATTGCTTCTTGGCTTACTTCATATCTAGTTAAGTAAAAGTCCTCAATTTGATTTAAATCATAGTAGATATCTTGCAAATATCTTCTAGCAAACATTTCTGTTTCATAATATGATGATTTATTTTCTAATTCTGGATATCTTTTTACATAAATATTACGAATCATACTATAAATACAAACTACTACCATGACTGGTAATAGTAAATAACTTATAATCTTTAATAAATTTGAGCTTTTTAATTCTTCACTCATTTTTTACATCCTTTTCTTATTAAATTTTTTCTATTTTATATCCAATTCCCCAAATTACTTTTAAGTATTTTGGTTCTTTCGGATTGATTTCTATTTTTTCTCTAATGTGCCTTATATGAACAGCGATAATATTTTCTGCTCCATATGCTTCGTCTTCCCATACATTTTCATAGATTTGCTCAATGGAAAAGACCATTCCTTTGTTCTTTGTTAAAAATTTTAAAATATTGTATTCTGTTGGAGTTAATTTAACTTCTTTTCCTTCTACTATTACTTGTTTAGTATCATCATTAATAATTAAATCTCCCGTCTGATAGGTATTTTCACTTGTTTGATTTGTGATTGATCCTAAAGAGGTATATCTTCGGATTTGTGAATTTACTCTTGCAATCAGCTCTAATGGATTAAATGGTTTTGTAATATAGTCATCTGCTCCATTATTTAATCCCATGATTTTATCATAATCTTCTGATTTTGCTGAAAGCATAATAATTGGTACGCTTTTTGTTTCTCTGATTTTACTTGCAGCTGTCATCCCATCCATATTTGGCATCATAATGTCTAATAATACTAAATGTATCTCATTATTTGCTAAAATTTTTAATGCCTCTTTTCCATCATAGGCTTTTAATACTTGATACCCTTCTTTCGTTAGATAAATGTCAATTGCTTTTACAATCTCTTTATCATCATCACAAACTAAAATATTGTACATCTCTTTTTATCCTCCTAAATAACTTATTTTCTTTATATCATATATTTCTTAAGAAAAAAGAGCGTAAACTATTAATCTTTTCTTAATGTCTTGCTCTTTTTCTTTTGTTTATTTTTTAACTTTCTTCTATTTCTATTTTTTTATCTTTTTCTTTTATTTGGTTCTTGTAATCAATATAATCATTGACAATCATTTTTAAAACTGTGACAATTGGTACAGCTAAAAACATACCTAACACTCCAAAATATGCACCACCAATTGTGACGGCAAAGATGACAAGAAGTGGGCTAATTTTTAATGAGTTTCCAACGATTTTAGGATTGATAATATTGGCGTCAATTTGTTGAAGTATAATTATAATAATTGCCATCCAAATTGCTTGCATTAGCCCTCCTGTAAATAGGGTTACTAAGATTGCAATTCCAACTGCAATGATTGCTCCAAAATATGGAATTAAATTAAATAGTCCTATCATAAATCCAAGTAGTACACTATATTTTACTCCCATTAAGCTCATTGCAATAGAAGTTAAGATTCCAACTATGATTCCATCTAGTAATTGACTAAATACAAAACGAAAGAAAATCTCATTTGTCTGGTAAAAATATTTTCCTATGTTTTCATATGTCTTTTTATTAACCATTGCTTTTACTACTTTTTTTATAAAGTTTAAAATTTCTGTTCTTTCTACTAATAGATAAACTGACACAACAAAAGAGATGAAAATATCAAATACCTTTCCTGCCATGTTAATAACACCTTTAGCATAACCGGTTAGGCTTTCTAGGTTAATAAATTTTGAAAAGTCAAATTGTTCAATATTTTGAATAATTCCTTTTGCATTAATTTGATTCCATATAGAATCTTCTGGTAAGTTATCTAATGTTTCGGTAAGTGAACTATAATAGCCAGGTAAATTATTTACCAGTTCAATTACACTTTCAATAATCGTAGGGAGTACAAAATTGATGATAATTGCTAATATTAAAATAGCAATTACATAAGTAAGAAAAATAGAAATTACTCTTGCTTTTTTTCTGATTAATTTTCCCTTTGCTTTTAGCAATCCTTGTTCCATCTTCTTGGCTGGTAAATATAGTAGATAGGCAATTAAAATTCCAATTAAAAATGGCATTAAAATCTCTAGAAGAGAGTTTAGCCATCCTAAAATGTCGTTAAAATTATCTAGTGTTTTATATACTGTAATAACCGCTACAGCGAATAAAAACCAGTATAACCATTTTGTAAGTCCGCCTTTTTTCTCTTTCATCTTTTTCTCCTAACTTTTTTATCTATTTCTTTTTGTTTTTATCTTTAATTATAAATCAATCTCTAATCCAATAGGACAGTGATCACTCCCTAATACTTCATTATAAATGCTAGCTTCTTTTATTTTTTCTTCTAGTCTTTTTGAAACAATAAAATAGTCAATTCTCCATCCTACATTTTTTTCTCTTGCATGAAATAAATAGGACCACCAAGAATAGGCTTCTATTTTGTCTGGATATAAAAAGCGAAAACTATCTGTAAATCCAGATTTTAATAATTTTGTCATCTTTTGTCTTTCTTCATCTGTAAAACCTGCATTTTGATGGTTTGTTTTTGGATTTTTTAAGTCAATTTCTTGATGTGCCACATTTAAATCACCACAAATAATAACTGGTTTTACTTTATCTAACGCTAAAAGATAGTCTCTAAAGTCATCTTCCCATCTCATACGATATTCTAGTCTTTCTAATTCTCTTTTGGAATTTGGTGTATAGCAATTAACTAGATAAAATTTTTCAAATTCTAAGGTAATGACTCTTCCCTCTTTATCATGTTCTTCTATTCCAATTCCATAACTTACACTTTTTGGTTTTATTTTCGTAAAAATTGCAGTTCCTGAATATCCTTTCTTCTGAGCACTATTAAAATATTGTTTATAACCTGGATAAGAGATTTCAACTTGCTCTGGTTGTAATTTTGTTTCTTGAATACAAAAAATATCACTTTTACTTTCTTTAAAAAAATCATCAAATCCTTTTGCTAAAACAGCTCTTAAGCCATTTACATTCCATGAAATTAACTTCATAAAGCTCTCCTTTCTCTTTGACTCCTTACAGATTATACCATGGATACCAAAAGAAGTAAATAAAAAGAAGAGAGTACTATCTGTTCTTTTTTAGTACATCTCTTCTTTTTTATTGCTTTTTTATTTCTACATTGGATTAAAATATGCATTTCCACCAATTACTGTTCCAGAGTGTGTTCCAGCACTTCTAAATGATAAGAAGTTATGGTTCCTTGCTCCATTTAATGCGTCTAAAACAGCTTGTTCTACATAAGATGGATAATTACCATTTAATCTTTTTTTCCAGTGGTTATCAATTGAATAACAGAATTGTCCTTTTGCTTTATACTGACTTAATGGGTCTGTACCTCTACTTCTCCATTTTGAACTTTCTGCTCTGTTACAAGCAGTGGTAATAACAGCTAAAGCTCCGTTATAACTTGAGCCACATTCCTGTGCAGTAATAGCACATAATAAGTCTAATTCACTTGCTGTATAACTCCATTTTCCAGAAGATACTCTATCTCCTCCTCTTGAAGTATATACATGGTACGTAACTTGTACGACTTTATTAACTGGCTCTTTAATAACTTTTTCTGAAATTACTGTTTTTTCAATTTCAGCATCATTTTGATATTTAACTTTATATGTGACTTCTTTTAATCCATTTCTACCTTCGCGAATAACGCGATTTTGTTTTTCTCCTGTTGTACTAGAAGATTCTTTTGTAATTGTTTCAAAAGGAATTTCAACTTCTTCTGTTACAATCTTCTCGACAATTGGAGCATAATTTGCTAAAACTGTTTCGATTGAAACTGCTTCTTCTTTTTCTCCTTCTGATTCTTCTAAATCTTCTGACCCTTTTACAATTTTAATTGTCTTGTTATCAGATAATTCTTCCTCTAAATCAGGTACGGTTCTTTCTTCCTCTGTTAAAACAACGTTATTTTCATCTAGTATCTCTGCGATGTTAGTTTTTGATGTAATAACTGTCATTTCGTATCCATTTGAAAGTATAATTTTAACATTGTTTAGACTAACATTAGATGCCATAACTCCAATTCCTGAAAAAATTAGAATTACTAAAATACTTAAGCAAATAATCTTTTTCAGCGATACAGATGCTTTTTCGTTTTTATTCATAAGAATAATTTCCCTCCTTAATTAAGCAACAATCATATTATACCATTTTTTCATAATTGTGTCAAATTTTGTAAAACCTTTGATAGTGTCAATTTATTTCGGGAAATTTTATAAAAAATTTTTACCCTCAAAATTGCTCTATAAATAAGCTGCTTTAAACAACCTTATATTCTAATATATTTTTAAAAAATATTTTT
>JAETTH010000077.1 GCA_021769225.1 Erysipelotrichaceae bacterium | reverse complement strand
ATAATGATTTAATAAAAATGATATATATGAAGGAAAATGGTGAGGAACCATCGGATTACCTTTTAGATAAAGTTGAACAAATATTGATGTCGGTAAGTAAATAACCTATGAAAAAAAGCTTCATATTTATCTACCACATAATTTATGTGAAAAATTTGTTAAAGGGGTAAATTACTTCATAAAGGGGTGATTTTAATTAAAATGGGGTAAGTGGGGTGAATGGACAGATTAAATTTACCCACCGCACTTTTATAATAAATTCTTTTGCTATGTAGTATAAGAAAAAACTTTCACCGCATTGCGAGGTTTGCGTGGAACTGAGGCGAAAATGATAAGATAGAAAAGGTATAGCTAATATTTAAAATCTTTATGAAATAAAACTATGTAAATCTATTGAATAATAAATTGAATGTGATATAATATGGGTGTCAGGACAATAGAGTTCTGGGGATTGAAAAAATAGCTTTACTTAGTGGGAAAGATAATACCTGATGTAATAGTGCATAAGCATTACGTCAGGTTTTTCTCTATTACTTTAAAGTAATAATGGGTTATGGCAAAAACGATAATTTAAGGATAGTGTCATCAGAAATTAAAGGCATACCACAGAGTTAATATGGAGGAGCAAGATGGATACGTATTTTCATTTCCCACCGGATTTATTTAATATCCTAGTGGATACAATTCCAAGATTGAATAAAACAAAGAAAGATTTATTGTTATTTTTTCAAAATGTAGGAGTGCCTAGTACATACTTGCAGCCATATTACTTACTATTAAAGACAAATAGATCACAATTTAAGAAGTTTGATGTAACAAGAGAAGTTTTGGCTACTTTGAATGAACAGACAGAAAAAATGCTTGGTGTTCGGAGAAAACTTTTGCAGAGGATTGTGGAGTTTGATTCATTTGAAACATGTTACCCAAATGATAAAGACAGGGCAAAGGCAAATGTGTCTGATATTCAGAAAATTGTTAAATTAAAGGATACGGTCACAAAGTACGAGAATTATCTTAGCAGGGAACAAAGCGAAAAAATACAAGAAAAACAGAAAGTAATTGATAAATTGTGCCAATCAAGAAAACACTTTGTTGATTTAGAACAGAGATTTGCCCAACTTTTTTCTATTCAGAACCCTCAAGAAAGAGGAAAAAAACTTGAACAGGTCCTTAATGATATTTTTATGTATTTTAAAATTGGTATAAAGGAAGATTTCGTTATTTACGATGATGAAACGGGTAAGAATTGTGAACAGATAGATGGTGTGGTGGAAATAAATCATTATCTAACATTAGTAGAAATGAAATGGGAAAAAGAACCTTTAGGTGTAGATAAAGTTGCAAGATTTATGTCACGCTTATTGGTAAGAAAAAATGTAGATGGAATTATTGTATCATATGCATCCTTTACGGAAACGGCTATCCTCACCGCAAAAGAGGCATTATCAATCTCTGTTCTTGCATTAGTCGATTTAAAAGATATATATGACGTGCTGAATCAAAAGAAAGATATAGGGGATTTTTTCTCAGAACTTATAAAAAATGTGAAACTATATAAAAATCCCAAGCCCAGAATTGATATAAGTGGACTTAAAAATATAGATTTCAATTACTATGATTAAGTAAGTTGTTAAAGCAATGGGGCATTAAAAGTTCCACTGTGGTATAATCATGATTTTCAGTAATCCGAGTTGCAGCCTATAAGAACGTGATAACGGTTTGTCTGATGGAAAAGGATTACCGCCAAGGGATAATTAGGTTTTTAAGACATTATTATCATACACTTCACACACGTGGAAACCGCCGTGCTTCTGGTGCGGAAACCTCGATTCTAGGCGGTGTTGCGGGATTATTTGTGGAAAATGGTGTTGTGTTTTTTTGCGGATGGTGAGATGGATAAGTTTCCGCAGATAGGGGGACGGGGTTAATGCCGTGTGAATATGGAAAAGGGGTTTAGTCACGTGAAAAGGGACAACAGCAAAACCTAAATTTTAGAGCAAAAGTTTCATTTATACGGTAAAGCAATATTTAATTGTGATGGAATGTTTGGTCATAAAATAGCAAACTAATTTTATTAACAACTCTAATTTGTTTATATTGGAACTTGAAGGAGAAATGATTTGAATAAAGTACAGAAAACCGCCTATGAATTAATGCAAGCAGATGCAAGGTTTTTATATGCGTTAACTGACATTTCAAAAAATGCTCAAAATATTAATAGCAACTATATTTGCATGTGCCTGCCTTATATAGGACTTTTTGCAGAAGGTACAGAGCAGTGGTGTAAAAAGGTTGGATTAAATACACCTTGGTTTAATTCAACTGAAAAAACATTCTATACGCAATTAAGACAGGGACATAAGCTTTTTGAAAAAAACTATCCGGATTATACGACACTGCTTTTTGAAAAGTTGACAGAAAGCGAGAATTACTTTTATAGTATACGCAGATTGCGTGAAAAGATATTGGGATATTATAACGTGGGTATTGATTTGTGTAATGATGAATTTTGTGGTAATACAATTTTGTGTTCTATGTATATTCCTATAAATACATTAGGTAACAAAGATATAGGGCCATGGATAAGAGATATAAGTATAGTCGCAGGAAAGTTAGCTGCTAATTTGGGTTGTAAAGAGTTTCCGATGTATAAATATAATGATAATCTAATTGTTAAATATAAAGATTATCATTTTTATAAAAATTCACCATTGAAGAAGAATGACAATTTTGGGTTTCTGCTTTTCGCTATACTTTGCAGTATTAATTATGTAATAGAGTTTATTGAAAACTATTTTATAGAGGAGATTCCGCAGAAATATAAGTTTGCATATTTACAGTATTACTATCTTTGTGATTTTATTAAAGAACTTAATGCATACAAGAATACTACTTTTTACATAGATAGCTGTTTATGTGATAGAAGTTTTCGTAACTGCCTTGCTCATTATGGCTTAGGGCAGTACGTAAGTGAGACTGAAATTATTTCAGGCGATATACTAAAAGGACTAACAAATAAAGCGTTCGGTAAAGATTATCTGACTGCAAAAGCGGAACTCTATGAAATTCTAAGAAGTTTGGCAAAGCAAATAAAACAAATGATTTTGTAGCGATTTATTAAGCTCTCTGTTCTTAGATTATGTTTGAGACGTGATAATCGAAGATATATTGGCTATAATAGATTTTAGACGAATAAAGGAATCATTGATCAATGGATAGAGAAATTATGCGGATGGCAGAACAAATAAAGGCACTATCTAACGTTGCAGTTCTGCAATATACAAATATAGTTAATGATATTTTAGATGGGAATACTACAGATGTGCAGGAAATAGCATATATTATGGATGGAATGTTGGATTTTTGTCAATTTAATGAAATGCTGTTGCTGTTTAAACGGCTTTGTAGAGGACTATATTTAAAACATCCAGAATTAGTGCAAGACTATATTTTATATTATCGAAAAATGTGGGATGAGTAGATATTTTAAATTCTGCCACCGATGGTGTCAGAATTTAAAAGGGGCATTATGAATGGAATAATCTACACGTTTGAAAGGCAGAAACGGTATGCTTGGGAAAAGCGGTTGCTGAGGACTTAGCTTTAGAATTGCAGGAAGCCTTTTCAGCTAAGACTGGTTTCTCTGAAGAAACTTATGGCGCATAAGAAATTTCTTTGTAGCATTTTAAGAAAATCATGACCACCCGTCAAACGGGTGGTTTGCTCGCCCCTATAAGGGGACAGTTACCGGCCAGCGCCTAAAGACGCTGGCTTTCACTCTGTTCAAGCCACTATGCCCTTGACTCG
>JAETTH010000076.1 GCA_021769225.1 Erysipelotrichaceae bacterium | reverse complement strand
AAAGAATATTTAATATATTAGCTCAAAAAGAGGAAAATTCTTAAGATATAATTGAGCAATCACTTTAGTATCAGTATATTGCTCGATTAGTATTAAAAAATCATGTTTTTATCCTGTAATTTTCACTCTTATTCTTTGCAAAATTTCAATAGAATTATATTATTGAATCTTTCAAAGGTCTTAATCTATATAAACTTTCTAGTTGAGAATTAATTCTATTCCAATCTTTTTGAGAAATTGTAATCAGTTGTCCTTTTTTTCTAAAAGGGTTTACAATTCTTAATTTACTAATAACTCTTAATTGTTCTACTAATGCAGTGGAATCAATTTCTTCTAAGTCTATATGATACCAAAGACTATCATTTAATCGTTTAGATGTTAGTGGAACTATGGTACATATAGGAGAATTTTTAGAAGTCTTAATTATTATGACAGGTCTTAGTTTATTTTGTTCACTACCTACATTAATTCCTAAATTGCACCAGTAAATAAAATTATTATATATAGGAAAATATGGCGATTTGCCATTATATCTTAAGTTAACTTTATCTTTTGTCCATTCAGAAAATTCAACAGCATCATTAGTATTAATTGATTGAAGTAAATTTTCTGCATTTTCAATATTTGTATGAATTTCTTTGTTCATAACTTCACCTCGTTTTCAAAGTATAACATATATTTTTACAAAAAAGAATATAAAATTACTAATTTTTTTACAATTTATTTATAAAGGGGATTGGGGCATTAAGCCCCATAATTTGAATTTGTAGGGAGTATAAATTCAGTGCTTGTAACACTATTAAAATATATACTTGTATAAGTTTCATTTTAATTTTCGTGCACGGAAAATTTACGTTGTAAAAAATGCTTAATATTATTGTATTATATAGCATTTTCTAGCTTTTTTTAAAATTATTTAATGTTAGTTTTACACGGATATAAAGAAAATAGGACTGTTAAAATACAGCCCTATTTAATAGTTTTTAAAATAATTATCTTTCTTTTTCTTCAAAGTCTATACAACTAAAATCTTTATGTACTCTTAATGTTGCCATATATCCGTCGTAATCTGAATATAATAAATGATAATTGTTTTCGTCTTTTCTATCTATTTCATCTTTATAAAATAATATTTATAGTAATATTGCTAATTATTATGGCAGCATTACACCAAAACAAGTTAAAAATAATTTCTATTATGCTTTAAGTAGTAGAGATGAAAAAAATCAGAAAAAAATTTTAAGAAACTTTCAGAAAAAATTGGGGAAAACGAAATTGAAAAATTTGCAAATTCTATGACTTCAATAAATGATCTAGAAAATAATTATATATACTTACAAGGGTTTATTGATGGGATTTTGTTAAGAGAAAATCTTTATAAATAAAATTGATAATTAAAATAGTTTATGATATTATAAGCCAAAATACAAATAGTAATTTGTTAATTAGATATAGGAGAAGAAATGAAAGAATTTAGTACTTCTGAAATAGCAAAAAAATTTAATATTCATCCTAATACGGTAAGATTCTATGAGGAAATAGAATTTTTACCTAAAATATCAAGAAAAGAAAATGGTTATAGGGTATATACACAGATCCATGTTGAACAATTAAAACTAATAAGAATAGGATTACAAAGTGAATTATTACAAAATGGATTAAGAAAACAAGTAATTAATATTATTAAATCATCTGCCAAAGGAAAGTATGACAAAGCATTAGAACTTGCAAAAGAACATTTAGAAAGTATTAGAAAAGAAGAAATAAATGCAGAAGAAGCTATAAAAATTGTTCAAAATAGTATACTAAGAGAAACTAGCAAGAACACTAAAACTTATACAAGAAAGCAACTTTCTGATTATTTAGAATTAACAATAGATACATTAAGAAATTGGGAATTAAATGGTCTTTTAAGAGTAAAGAGAAAAGAAAATGGTTACAGAATCTATAATCAAGAAGATATAAAAAGGATAAAAATTATTAGAGCATTAAGATGTTGCAATTTTTCATTATCTTCAATATTAAGGCTTCTACAAGACTTGGATAAGGATATAAATGTAGATATAAAACGCACTATAAATACACCAAAAGAAAATGAAGACATTATTTCTGTGTGTGATAGATTATTAACTTCATTAGCAAAGGCAAAAGAAGAATGCAATAAAATGATAGAACAAATTAAAATGATAAAAAAAATAAACCCTCCAGTTTAACACCAGACTTTAATCTGGTGTTATTATACTTTAAGAGGAGGAGAAAATAATGAAAAATGCGATTGAAGTAAAACAATTAACAAAGTCATTTGGTAATCATCTAGTTTTAGATAATATCAATATTTCTGTAAAAAATGGAGAGATATTTGGATTATTAGGTGAAAATGGAGCAGGAAAAAGCACATTAATTGACTGTATATTAGGAACTAAGAAAGTTGATAATGGTACAGTTTCTTTATTGGATATGAATCCAATAAGAGAAAGAAAGAAATTATTTGAAAATATTGGCGTACAATTTCAAGAAACAAAATATCCAGATAAAATACTAGTTTATGAATTGTGCAAAGAAACAAGTTCACTTTATAAAAAATCATTAGATTACAAAGAACTATTAAGAAATTTTGGTCTATATGAAAAAATGAAAACGCCAATTAGTGAACTATCTGGAGGCCAAAAACAAAAATTATTCATTGTCTTAGCACTAATACCTAATCCAAAAGTAATGTTCTTAGACGAATTAACAACAGGTCTAGATCCAAAAGCAAGAAGAGAAGTTTGGAAAGCATTACAAAATCTAAGAGAACAAGGTATTACAATATTTTTAGTATCACATTATATGGATGAAGTACAAAAATTATGTGACAAAATAGCAATTTTAAAAAAAGGTAATATCTGTTTTTATGGAACAGTAAAAGAAGCAATAAATCAAAGTCCTTGTGAAAATTTTGAAGATACATACCTTTGGTATTCAGGAGAGGAGGAAACAAATGAAAGCATTTAATACATTTTTAACTACAGAATTAAAGCTATCATTTAGAGGAATAGATATGTTTATTTTTGCAATTTGTATGCCAGTAATTATTTTGGTACTAATTGGAATTATAAATGGTAACAAAGTAGCGTTTGAAGGAGCAAATTATACATTTTTAGAGCAGTCATTTGGAGCAATATCAACCATAGCAATATGTGCCGGAGGATTAATGGGACTACCATTAGTTTTGGCTGGTTATAGAGAACAAAAAATATTAAAGAGACTAAAAGTTACACCGATAAGTCCAATTCTGCTTTTAGCAGTACAACTTATTATTTATATGATATATTCTATCATATCTTTAGTTTTGATATTTATTGTAGCTAAATTATTTTGGAATTTGAATATAAAGGGAAATATACTGCAATTTTTAGGGGCATATTTTTTAGTAATGTTATCCATGTTTAGTATTGGACTTATGGTAGGTGGAATTGCTAAAAATAGTAAGTCTGCTGGAAGTATAGCTAGTATATTATATTTCCCAATGTTGATTTTTTCAGGTGCAACACTTCCTTATGAAGTTATGCCAGGATTAATGCAAAAAATTGTAGATCTCTTACCTTTAACACAAGGAATAAAAACTTTGAAAGCATCTGTATTAGGTCTATCAATAGATAATGTAATATTTCCTATTATACTTATGATTTTACTTTTTGTCGTATGCAGTACAATATCTATTAAATTTTTTAAGTGGGAGTAATACAATAGAATTATAATAGTAAATGTAGAGATAAATTACAATTTGAGGAGTTGTTATGAAAAAAAAGAATATATTTTTAAAAGTACCATTATTAGCATTTGTACCATCAATTATAGCAATGTTATTGTATATATTTTTAGGAAAAATA
>JAETTH010000005.1 GCA_021769225.1 Erysipelotrichaceae bacterium | reverse complement strand
ACACATAATTAATACCTTCTTTCAATGTTTGATTCGGCACCAACATTGTATCATAAGTTTTAATTATGTGTCTTTTTATTTTTCTTAAAACGGTAATTTAATTTTACCATTTGTATTTTGCTTTTTTACTCCTGCCTTAATGCATCAATTGGATTTAAGCAAGCTGCTCGATATGCTGGGAAAATACCAAAAACCAGACCAATTGCTGCACTACATAAAAACGAAATTAAAATAGTAGTATCAGATGAAATAAAAGTAAACCCAAAATTCTCTGCAATATTTCCAATTAAAAGACCAAGACCTATCCCTATAACTCCACCTAAGATACTAAGAACTAATGCTTCTACTAAAAACTGAATTAAAATATCTTTCTTTTTCGCACCTAAAGATTTACGAATTCCAATTTCTTTTGTCCTTTCTGTTACAGAAACCAGCATAACATTCATAACACCAATTCCTCCAACGATAAGAGAAATACTTGCAATTCCTCCCATCAGAAGAGAAAGTGTATTATTAATATCACTCATTGCACTTAACATAGAATCTTGTGAAGAAACACTAAAATAGTCAGTTGAAACCTGAAGGATTGTTCTTAAACAATTTTCAATCAAATTAATTGTATCATCTATTTTGTTCTCATCAGACACTTTTGCATAAAGACTTGTAATACTAGTATCGGTATCTAAATATTTTGCTGTTGTTAAGGGAATTAGAAGCATACTATCTGTATTCGTTCCCATAGAAGTTCCTTGTTCTTCTAATACTCCAATAACAGTATAATTATCTCCATCAATTTTCAAAGTTTGACCAAGTGGATCAGTTAAAGAAAATAGCTCAGTTGCCACATCAGAACCTATGATACAAACCTTACTTTGATTTTCAATATCAATAATAGAAATAGTTCTTCCCTCTGCTAAGTTTAAATTTCTTACATTTAAATACTTATCATTTGTCGCAATAATTTGACTTCCACTAGAAGTTGTCGTTCCTCTACTAACTGTTTTAGATATCGTTTTATATGGCACAACCTCATCTATATTTTCAATCTCTGCTAATTCATTTAATTTATCATAAGGTAAACTATAGTCAGAAGAATAAATCGAAATCGTTAAAATATCTGTCCCTAATTGTTGCACTTGACTTGTTACTGCTTTACTTGATCCTCTGCTAATTCCAACTAATACAATTACAGAAGAAATACCAATTATAAGACCAATCATTGTTAAAATAGAACGAAGTTTATTACTCGTTATATTTTTAATTGCCACTTTTGTAATTTGAAGTAATTTCATATTTATGCATTTTCTCCTTCCTCATATAATTTTCCATCTGCAATTCTTACAACTCTTTTTGCTTGTGTTGCTAAGTTCAAGTCATGAGTAATTAGGATTATTGTTTGCCCAGCCTCATTTAAATCTTTTAGCATATCCATGATCTCTTGCCCTGTTTTAGAATCTAATGCACCTGTCGGTTCATCAGCTAGAATGATATCTGGATTACAAATTAGTGCCCTTGCAATAGCAACTCTTTGCTGTTGCCCACCAGATAATTGGCTTGGTAAATGTTTTTCTCTTCCTTTTAGCCCTACCTTTTCTAAATAAAATTTTGCCTTTTCTTTTGACTTCTTACCACTAATTCCTTGATACATCAGTGGTACTTCTACATTTTCAATAGCATTTAATTTATTAAGTAAATTAAATCCCTGAAATATAAAACCAATCTTTTTATTTCGAATTTCAGCCAATTCTGAATCAGATAAATCTAAGATATTAATATCTTCTAAAAAATATTCTCCACTATCTGGAACATCTAAAAGCCCAAGTATATTCATTAAAGTAGATTTACCAGAGCCTGATGGTCCTACAATAGAAACAAACTCTCCCGTTTTTACATCAAAACTAATATCATCTAAGGCATGAATTTCTTCTTCTCCCATTTGATAGGTTTTTTTAATATGATTCATTGTAATCAAGTAATATTCCTTCTTTCTTTTTTATTGTCCTGGAGCTCCCATCATTTGACCACCAGATGGCATAGAGCCTCCTTGCATCATTCCTCCGAAATTTCTAGACTCGCTAAAATTACCATTTGACTTTTGACTACGGTTATTAGAAGAGGATGAAGATGTTGCTTCAATCATTTGAATTGTCTCTCCTCCTTCTAATCCACTTGTTACTTCTACATAGGCATCATTAGAAAGTCCTGTTTCAATCGTTACTTCTTTTGTAGTACCTTCTGCATTTTCTACAACTACATATTTCGTATCATTTTTTGTTTGAACAGCTTCAATTGGAACTGCAACTACATCTTTAGCTTCTTCTACAGTAATAGTACAAGAAGCAGACATACCAATTTTTACATTTCCATCATTTTCAAAATCTACTACTACTTTAAAGTTTGATCCGTTACTTGCATAAGAGCCGATTTCATTTACTTTTGTAATGATTCCTGTATATGTTACATCTTCATTTGCATTTACAACAATCTTTACGTCTTGCCCTACTTTCATTTGATTAATATTAGTTTCATCTACATTTAAAGTAAGTGTTAGGTTTGTTAAATTTTGTACTTGGATATAATGAGAAGAAGTACAAATATATCCCTCTTCTGGTACAGAATAAGAAACTACTACTAAATCATATGGTGCATAAAGGTACTTTCCATTTGTATATTTTAAAATTGGCTCTCCTTCTTTAACTGATTCGTTTTCTTCTACACATATTTCAGAAAAATATCGATAAGTATTTAATTCTAGTTTTTCAGTTGTTTTACTTGACACCTCCCCTGAACCAGTTACTGTTTTGATAATCGTTTGTGTTCCCACTGTCGTTGTTTTGATTGTCGTTGTTGAAGTTGTTTGATTACTTGCTTGTGTAGTATTTAATGGATTTAGATAAAAATAGACCATCATAGCAAATACAATTATTAAAACTATGATAACCCAAATTAATTTACTTTTCTTCTTTTTCATTTTCATTTTTCTTTTCTCCTTTACACATTACTTGAAGATGCTGTGTTACCAGACTCTGATGTAGTATCTTGCCATTTTTGTGGTATATCTCCTGGAATAAAGTTTCCTCTATCCATTGGCATATCTCCAGATGGTCTTTGTCCGTTAAATCCTCGGTTTTGATTTAATACTAAAAATACTCCTGTTGTAATAATAGCTCCAATTAGAATTCCCACAATTAACATTAAAATTTTGTCTTTCATTTTTCTTTCCTCCTAATTTTATATAATTATCTCTTACAGTTTTAGAGTATAAAAAAACAAACTTAAATCACTCTTAAGTTTGTAAAAAATTTTTTATTTTATTTTTTCATCCTATCTTCATCTTTTCTAAATGTTCTAATTGCCTGTTTCTAAATTATATCTTATCTATTTTTACACTATTTAATCTATTTATAAATTCATTTTCTTTTTATTCTCTTAAATCAAATTTAGGTACATATTCTTCTTCATGTTCTCCTAATTCTTGAATATATCCATTTTCTAATCCTAAAGTATATAAATAATTTTCAATTTCTCTATATTCTCTTTGGGTTAACTTACGATTAATAAAAGAATCTTCTTTTGCTAAATAAGTTGGGAAATATTGAGCCATGACACTTACATAAACGTCTGATGGTAAATTTTCTTTAATCCATTTTAAAACATGTTTTGAATTTTGAATATGATTTGGAAGAACTAAATGACGAATAATAAGACCTTTTGTCATCATGCCTCTATCATCAAATTTATTTTTTCCTACTTGTTTTTGCATCTCTAAAATTGCTTTTGTTGCAACCTCAAAATAATTAGCAGCATGAGAATATTTTAAAGCAATTTCATTAGAATAATACTTTAAATCAGGAAGATAAATATCCACATATCCATCTAATAACTGAATCGTATCCACAGTTTCATAACCATTTGTGTTATATACAACTGGAATCCTAAGTCCATTCTTTTTAGCTAAATTCAACGCCTCTATAATTTGGTAAACATACATTGTTGGTGTTACCAAATTAATATTTTCAGCACCTTTTTCTTGTTGTTTTAGAAAAATCTCTGCCAAATGTTTAACAGTAATTTCTTTTCCTTTCCCTTTACTACTAATCTCATAGTTCTGACAAAAGATACATTTTAAATTACAATTAGAAAAAAATACTGTACCAGATCCATTTTCTCCACTAATGCACGGTTCCTCATAATAGTGAAGAGAAGCTAATGCTATTTTTAAAGTATCATCGCAACCACATCTTCCCTTTTGTCCTTTTAAACGATTTACTTTACAATGATAAGGACATAATGTGCAACTTTCTAATCTTTCAATCATTTTTTTCCTCTTATTCTCCTTTATTTCTATTTTGTATTGTACTATATTTTTTCTATGAAATCAAATTTGAAATTTTATGTATTATATGATAAAATATTACTCTATTCTATAGCTGTTATTTAGCAGCAGAAAGGATCTAAATATGTCAGATAACACTCATATTTGCTTATGTTTTAAGCAAAACACAGGAAAAGAAAACCGGCAAATCTATCGTCTAAGGAAACCTGATTGCTTTCAAGAAGCACTTCAGGTTTGCATAGACAATCCCATTTTGCCAGACCAATTCTATTTTTGTGATGAAGAAGGAAATATTCAAACTCCCTCTTGTCATTACAACATCCGGCTACTTTCTTCAGACGAGTGTCTTGTAAATAACAGGGAGGAGCCCTTTTCCCAACCAAGACGTACTTGTTTAACAGAATTAGAAACAGGAAAATGGCAATATGAAACTTACTTTCCTACAGTTACCAGATGTCACATCACATTAGAAGAATCCTAATTTAGATCCCTTAGAAAAACCTTGCATCTTAATTGATGCAAGGTCTTTTTATTTCACTAAATTTCATATTTCTCTTGTTTATGATAAGTAGTATGTAATAACTTATGAGCTAAGTGACTTCCCGGTTTTTCTAAATATTCTGCATAAATTTGTTTAAGGATAGGATTTTCATGAGATTTTCGAACCGTGCTCTTTTCATCAATAGAATACAAACAATCTGCTCTTAACTTTCGAACATCTACCTCTGCCCTTATCTTACTACTCTTAATTGGTTGACCACCACCCATGACACATCCTCCTGGACAAGCCATAATTTCTACAAAGTGATAATCAGCCTTACCATCACGAATTTCATCCATAATTTTTCTAGCATTTGCCAAACCACTTGCCACAACCACTTTAACTTCTTTTCCACCAATCGTTATAGTTGCCTTTTTAATTCCAGCACCACCACGAACTTCCTCATATTCAAATTCACCTAAATCTTTTTGTTCAATCGTATCTGCTGCTGTTCTTAGAGCCGCTTCCATAACACCACCGGTTGTTCCAAAAATAGCTCCTGCACCAGTTGCCTCACCCATTGGATCATCAAAGACATTATCTTCTAATTTTTCAAAAACAATATTAGACTGTTTAATCATTCTTGCAAGCTCACGAGTTGTTAATACACAATCCACATCACGAAGTCCATCTACTTCCATTTCTGGTCTTTGGCACTCATATTTTTTAGCAATACAAGGCATAACAGAAACCATATAAATCTTCTTTGGATCAACATTATATTTCTTAGCATAATATGTCTTTACAATTGCTCCAAACATCTGATGTGGTGATTTACAACTAGATAAATGTGGTAATAAATCAGGATAATTCTTTTCAGCAAAACGTACCCAACCAGGGCTACAAGAAGTAATCATAGGAAGTACTTCATTTTTGGTAAATCTCTCTACAAATTCATTAGCCTCTTCCATAATCGTAAAATCTGCACCAGTATTAGTATCAAACACTTTATCAAAACCTAATTTTTTTAATGCAGTAACCATTTTACCTGTTACATTAGTACCAATTGGCATCCCAAACTCTTCCCCTAAAGCTGCTCTTACTGCTGGCGCTGTTTGAACAACTATAAATGTATCTGGATCTTTTAATCGAACCCATGCCTCTTTAATGTTTTCCTTCTCTTTTAATGCACCAGTTGGACAAGCTTCAATGCATTGCCCACAAAAAGTACAGTCCACATCATTTAAACTGTGATCTCCAACAGTTGAAATACAAGATTCAAATCCACGATTAATACAATCAATTGCACCAATTTGTTGAACTCTTTTACAAGCTGCCACACATCTTCTACATAAAATACATTTATTAAAATCACGAACAATTGCTGGAGACTTATCATCTATTTTATGCATGTTTCTTTCTCCTTCATATTCAACATGCAAAACATTAAATTTAATTGCTAGTGCTTGAAGCTCACAGTTTCCCGATCTAGTACAAGTTAAACAATCTTTACTATGGTTTGAAATAATTAAATCCAAAATTGTTCTTCTAGCTTCCATAACATCAGGAGTATTTGTTTTTACTACCATCCCATCTTCTGCTGTTTGGATGCAAGATGTAACAAAACCTTTTCTTCCCTCTACTTCTACAATACACATTCTACAATCACCAATTTGATTAATACCTTTTAAATAGCAAAGTGTTGGGATGTCTATTCCATTTTGTCTAGCAGCCTCTAAGATTGTAGTTCCATAATCTACTTCTACTAAATTTCCATCTATGGTTAATTTTACTTTTTTTCTTTCTGCCATTTTTTCTTTCCTCCTATCTTTTTTACCTACTAATTGCTTTAAATGGACATTTCTGAACACAACTTCCACATTTAATACAAATGGATGGATCAATCTTATGTGGTTGTCTTACTTCACCAGAAATTGCACCTACTGGGCATACTTTTTTACACATACCACAACCTTTACATTTTTCTGGATTAATTTCTATCTTTGCTAAAGCTTTACACTCTAGTGCTCTACACTCATAAGCTAAAACATGTTCACGATATTCATCTCTAAAATATTTTAGGGTAGAAAGTACTGGATTTGGTGCAGTTTGACCAAGACCACAAATAGCAGAACGTTTAATATCAATTGCTAGCCTTTCTAATTTGTATAAGTCCTCTTCTGAGCCATTTCCATCACAAATTCTTTCTAGAATCTCAAGCATCCTCTTAGTTCCAATTCTACAAGGTGTACATTTTCCACAAGATTCACTAACTGTAAAGTCTAAATAGAATTTAGCGATATTTACCATACATTTCGAATCATCCATAACAATTAATCCACCAGATCCCATCATGGAACCAATTTCTGATAGAGATTCATAATCAATCGGAGTATCTAAATGTTCTTTTGGAATACATCCTCCAGATGGTCCTCCTGTTTGGGCTGCTTTAAATTCTCTACCATTTGGAATTCCGCCACCAATATCGAATACAATCTCTCTTAAAGTTGTTCCCATTGGTACTTCTACTAGTCCAATGTTATTAACATTTCCTCCTAAAGCAAATACCTTTGTTCCTTTTGATTTTTCAGTGCCAATTTGATTATACCAATTGGCACCATTTAAGATGATTTTAGTAATATTGGCATAAGTTTCTACATTGTTAATTAAGGTTGGCTTTCCCCATAATCCTTTATTAGCTGGAAATGGTGGTTTTACTCTTGGCTGACCACGTCTTCCTTCTATTGATTCTAGAAGAGCTGTTTCTTCTCCACATACAAATGCTCCGGCTCCCAATCGAATTTGGATATCAAAACTAAAATCTGTTCCAAAGATATTTTTTCCAAGTAAACCATATTCTCTAGCTTGATTGATTGCAATTGTTAGACGATGAACTGCAATTGGGTATTCTGCTCTTACATAGATATATCCTTGATTTGCTCCAATACTATATCCCGCAATTTCCATTGCCTCTAATACACAGTGTGGATCACCTTCTAGGATACTTCTGTCCATAAAAGCTCCTGGATCCCCTTCATCTGCATTGCATACAACATATTTTTGTTCTGATTCTGCCATTTTGGTGAAGCTCCATTTCTTTCCTGTTGGAAATCCAGCTCCTCCTCTTCCACGAAGTCCTGAATTTGTTACTTCTTGTATGACCTCATCTTGTGACATTTGTGTTAATACTTTTTCTAATGCTTTATATCCATCAAATGCAATATATTCATCAATATTTTCTGGATCAATAACTCCACAGTTTTTTAACGCAATTCTTTTTTGTTTTTTATAAAAATTTAATTCATCTAATCTTTCTACCATAGTTTTATCAATGTCTCTACATAGCAGTCTTTCTACCTTTTTTCCTTCTATGATATGAGTATTGATAATTTCTTCACAATCCTCTGGAGTTACCATTGCATAAAAAGTATCTTCTGGACGAATAATGACAATTGGTCCTTTGGCGCATAGTCCAAAACAACCCGTTCTAATTACTCTTACATTTTCAATTCCTTTTTCTTTTAAAATTTCTCGGAATTTTTCAATAATTTGAGGTGATTTTGAAGAGGTACATCCTGTTCCTTGACATACTAAAATATGTTTTTCTCTTGTTTTTGCATTGATATTTACTCTTAAATCAAGCTCTTCTCTTTTTTGGCTTCTGATTTTTTCTATCTCTTCTATTGTTTTCATCTTTTCCCTCCTAATCTTTTTTCATATATTCGTCAAGTACTTCATCTAATTTTTTTACAGTTGCTTTTCCATATACTTCATCATTAACAGTAAATACAGGGGCTAATCCACATGCTCCTACACACCTAGTTGCATCAATTGAGAATTTCCCATCTTTGGTTGTTTCTCCTTCTTGAATATTTAGCCTACTTTTTAATCGATCTAAAATAGCTTGAGAGCCTTTCACAAAACATGCTGTTCCTAAACATACAGACACATTATATTTTCCTTTTGGTTTTAGGGTAAATCTAGAATAAAAAGTAATGACTCCATAAATTTCTGCCATTGGGATTTTTAAATAATCTGAAATTTCAAGTTGAGCTTCTTTTGGAATATATCCATATTTTTCTTGAATTTCATTTAGAATTTGAATTAAATTATCTTTACTTGTTGTATATTGCTCTAATATTTCCCTTACTTCTTGTCTTAATTTTTGTTCCATACAGTTTGAGCATTTTTTCTCTTCACTCATATTTTCTCTCATTCCTTCCTCATTTTTCTTTTTTTATATTCTATATATGTATATTAAACTTGTACTTTGATTATATCAAAAGGAGTATTTCTTTCGCAACAGATTTCTTCTATTTTTCCAGGATTTTCGACATATTCTTCCTGGAGCTTAAGTTATCCTTTACAATTTGAATTTTTATGTAATTTTTGGTATTTTCTTCTTCCAAAAAGAAGTAGATTTTTATATCTACTTCTTTTCATTTTAACTATTTTTTAAACGAATATATACAATAGTCCCTTTCGGCTCATTTTGTAATAATTTAATTGTTCCTCCATGTGCTGTTACGATATAGTGGGCAAGTGAAAGTCCAAGTCCTGCTCCTCCGGTTTGTCTACTTCTTGCTTTATCTTCACGATAGAATCTATCAAAGGCATGTTTCATCCCTTCTTTACTAATTCCAATCCCTGTATCTTTTACTTCTAAGTTAAATTTTCCTTCTTTTAGATAGGTTGCAATTTCTATGGTGTCTTTGGGTTCTGTATATTTAATTGCATTATCTAAAATGATAACAAGAAGTTGATGAAATTTAGCTCGATCAACTGTGATTTCTCTTCCAAAGTTTAAATTTAATTTAATTTCTTTTTCTTCAATTCCAGCAAAATCAATATATGGAATCGCCACTTCTTTAATTAAGTCGTCAATCTTGATTTTCTCTTTGTTTAAAACAATTTCATTAGAATCTGCTCTTGCTAACATCATTAGGTCTTTTATTAATTTTGTTAATCTTCTTGTTTCTTTTAAACATAAATTAATTTCTTCTGATTTCTCCATTATTTTCTTGTCTGGGTGGCGAAGTAGTAGTTCTTGTTTTGCTTGAATAATGGTAAGAGGTGTTCTAAGTTCATGGGATGCATTTTGTACAAATTCGGTTTGTTTATTCCATGATGTTATAATTGGTTTTAAGGTCTTTTGGGATAAGATATAGCTTACAAGAATGGATAAAATGATAGTAATAGCAATACTAATTCCTAAAATACCAGCAAAGTTTTGAATTATATTTTCTTCTGCTTCAATATTGGCAAATAGCTGAACATACAAGTCTTGCCCCTCTGAATTAGTTGTAATAAAAGTGATTCCTCTATATTTATACATTTCATTATTTAAACTTAAATTATAGATTTTATCTAAGTTATTTTTATCAAAATTTAATGTTGTGAGATATTCATCATAGAATCTTCCAATTGTATCTGCATTTAAAATATTTCCATCTTCATCTCTTATAACATAAATCAGTCTTGGATTTATTTTTAGTTTTATAATATCATTTTCTCTCTCCTCAAATGGATTATTTCCTGGTTGTTGTGGCTGCTCTATCATCGGACTATTTTCCATGTTTTTAATTTCATCTTGATTCCAACTACCCATTCGATTCATTTGCCTATTTAAAATTTTTGTCTTTGTTGCTATTAATTCTTCATCAGTTGAACGGTAAAGCGAAATAGTTACCTGGTTATAGATAATTAAACCTAAGATAGTGAAAATAACGCTAAAAGCAATTAATGTTAAAATCATATTTTTTAATAATTGTTTTTTTACTAGTTTTTGTTCGTTCATTTTTATCCCCTTTATGATAAAATATATCCTACTCCACGAATTGTTTTTAGATATTTTTCCACTCCATATTTCTTTAATTCTTTTCGAATTCCACTTGCATAAACTTCTACTACATTGGTCGTTGTTTCTGAATTAAATCCCCAAATTTTATCAAAAATTTGCTCTTTTGTTATAATGGTATTTTTAGAGTGAATTAAATATTCTAACATATCAAATTGTTTACCCTGTAAATTTAATTCTTGCTCTCCTACATATGCTTTTCTGGATTGTAGATTTAGTTTAATTTCTTTAAATTCCAACATATTTTCTAAATAAGATCCACTACTTCTTCGAATCATTGCATCTAATCTTGCTAAAAGCTCTTCTCTTTCAAAAGGTTTTACTAAATAATCATCTGCACCATATTGAAATCCTTTTACCTTGTCCCCTAAAGAGTCCTTTGCTGTTAGAATTAAAACTGGTGTATAAATTTTTTCCTTCCTTAACTGCATTAACACTTCATATCCATTTAATCTAGGAAGCATTAAATCTAAAATAATGACATCATAGATTCCTTTTCTAGCATAAAGCAAACCTTCTTCTCCATCATAAGCTTGTTCTATTTTATATTTATTTTCCATACATTGTTTTAATGTATCAGATAAAATTTCATCATCTTCAATAATTAATACTTTCATTTTTTACCTCCTAGCCTATTATGAACTAAGAATCTTAAATATAGCTTAAATCTAATATCCATTTTTTAGTTACTATATCATAAAATAAATCTGTTTGCTAGTTTTGCTTATATATTCATACTCTATATTTTTCTCTTTAGTAACAATAAATCGTTCATCAGTTTTGATTTTATACTCTTTGCCCTTTTGCTCCTTTACAATTTCTTAAATTGATAGTTCTTATATTTAGTTTTACATCCTGTTGATTTTACTGGTATCTTCTTTTTGTTTATTTGTTTTAAATTTCTCTCCTTCTTATTTTAAACATTTGTTTGTCTTATTCTTTAAAATAAAATACAAGCTTCAAGCTTGTATTTTGGTGGGCAGGGATGGATTCGAACCATCGTACTCAAATGAGAACAGATTTACAGTCTGCCGCCTTTAGCCACTCGGCCACCTACCCATATAATATATTAAGTTCTTATGGTGCGCCCTCAAGGATTCGAACCTTGGACCCACCGGTTATGAGCCGGTTGCTCTGACCAGCTGAGCTAAGGGCGCATTTCTTAACGCGAATTTAAGTATACCCTAATTTTACTCTTGTGTCAAGCCCTTTTTTTAATTTTTTAGTTCTAATTTTTGATTTTTATAAAATAAGATAGCAATAATAAAAATAAAAATAGGTATAGATTGAACTTATACTGACTTCTGTTTGAATTACGTCTGTAATATTTTTCCGGACGTCCCTACCGAATAAACTATTTCTTTTGCTGTAATTACCGTAAAGAATACATCGATAAGAAATCTTATTTATTCTTCAAAAAATGTATATAAATTATGCTATAATCTAAATAAAGTCGCAACTTAATTCCATCAAGCGGTTAAATAGAAATACAATTTATAAAAAGGCAAAAAAATCGCCATACCCAATGGTGCGACGATATAATTTTCTGGTGCCCGGAAGTGGAATCGAACCACTGACACAGGGATTTTCAGTCCCTTGCTCTACCAACTGAGCTATCGGGGCATTAACTAAAAATGGCGACCTGGAACGGGCTCGAACCGTCGACCTCTAGCGTGACAGGCTAGCGTTCTAACCAACTGAACTACCAGGCCGTAAAAAAATGGTGGGCGCAATAGGGATCGAACCTATGACCTCCTGCTTGTAAGGCAGATGCTCTCCCAGCTGAGCTATGCGCCCATTTCTTTCGACTTGATTAGTATACTAAATTTTATGGCATATGTCAAGTGCTATTTTCAATTTTTTTCATTTTTTCTCAAAATTCATTTCAAAAGAGACTACAGAATTACTTTATCTGTAGTCTCTCTTTTCTATTTTTTTAATAATTCAATAGCTTTTTGTAGTTGTGTATCTTTCGTTCTTTCAATCATTAGTTGATTTTGTAATTCACTTGGTAACTCAACTTCAATATCTGGTGAGATTCCAATCTTATTAATCTTTTCATGTTTTGGTGTATAGTATTCATTTGTCGTAATCTTAATTCCACTTCCATCTGTTAAAGACATCAATTTTTGAATAACACCTTTTCCATAAGTTTTAGTTCCTACTACAGTTGCTTTATCATATGCTTTTAAAATACCAGCTAAAATTTCAGAAGCACTTGCTGAATTTCCATTTGTTAAAAGTACAATTGGCATTTTAATTTCTGGATCAATTTTTGCATAAGTTGTTTCTTCTTTTTGATTTTTATCCACTGTAATTAGTAATGGTTTATCTTTTTCAATTATTAAATCTGCAATATCTAAAGCTTCCTCTACAATTCCACCACCATTATTTCGAATATCAATAATTAATGATGTGATTCCTTGTTTTTGTAATTCTTCAAATTTTTCCTTAAATTCTTTTGCACATCCACTATCAAAAGTAGAAATTGCTAAATATCCTATATTATTGGATAATTTTTCTGATTCAATATGATTTAGTTTTACACTACTTCTTGTAATTTCTAATTCTTTTGTTTCCCCATCACGAATAATTTCTATTTTTACAGTTGTTCCAGGTTCCCCAGATTTAATTTTAGTAGAAGCTTCTGACATTTGATCACCGGTATAAGCAACACCATCTACTTTTGAAATAATATCACCTGGTAAAATACCTGCTTTTGCTGCTGGTGAGTCTTTAATTGGTGAAATAACAACAATTACATTTTTTTCTGTATCTTTTGACATATATACACCAATTCCTACAAAATTTCCCATTGTTTGTTCTGTAAATTCTTCCATTTCCTCTTTGGTATAATATTCTGTATATGGATCTTCTAAGCCAGCTACATATCCTTTAATAGCACCTTCTAAAAGTTTATTTTCATCAATCTCTCCTAAGTAGTTGTTATCAATAATTTTTCTGAAATTCTCAAGAGTAGCTGCTACTGATGAAGCATTGTTAGTAGTACTAACATATTTAATAATTGCTCCATCACTCTTCATATATTGATATACAGCAATTGTTGTTAGAAGCATTGTAATGATAACTGTTAATATCACTAGCATTATGATTTTATAAACTCTTTGTTTTTTATCTGATTCCATCATTTCTTTATCCCTTCTCTTTCTTTATCTTATACATTATACTACCCAATTAATTCAAATAGTATCAATGTTCAAAATAAATAGGAGTTAGAAGTTTTTCTTCTAAACCCCTAATTTAGCTTTATGGTAAATATGGTATTGGATTTACCCTATTTGAATAATATCCTGGACTTAATCTTACTTCAAAATGTAAATGTGGTCCTGTTGAGTTTCCTGTTGAGCCTACTCTCATAATTTGTTGTCCTTGTTTTACCTCTTGTCCTTCACTAACACAAATTGAACCCTCTTGTCCATGAGCATATAATGTAATGGTTCCGTCATGATGATTAATCATAACATAATTTCCATAACTGGTTGTTAATCTTTGTGTTAATATAACAGTTCCATCCTTTACTGCTAATACTGGTTTTCCACTAATTCCTGAGCCACTAAAATCAACTGCTCCATGGTATGCTCCGCTTGAATAATATAGTCCAGTTGTAATAGGATATCCTTGTACTGGTCTAATATATCCACTCGCACTAGGATTGGATGTGATATTAGAGCTATTAGATGATTGACTTGCCATAATTTGTGCAATTTTTTTATCAATATCACGGTTTGCCTGTTTTAAGTCGTCAATTTCTTCTTGAACCTTTCTTTCACTTTCAGATAATTCTGATGCCTTTTTATCTTTTTCTGCCTTTTGTGATTTTAGTTCTTGCGCTTTTTGTTCTTGCATAGCTTTGGCATCATCTAAAGATTTTTTATCTTGTTCTAATTTTGTTTTTGCTTCTTCAATTTCTTTCTTTTCTTGTTCAATTTGACTTAATACTTCTGTATCAAACTCTGCTAGTTGTTGTACTAAATAATAGTTAGAAATTAGTTCTGTAATACTCCCTGAACCTAGTAATACATCTAGATAAGAAACTTCCCCGGCTTCATAAATAGCAACTAATCTTGCATCTAAAAGCTCTTGTTTCTCCTCATAATCTTTTTGTGCCTTTCCTAAATTTTCCTCTGTTTGCTTAATTTCTTTTTGAAGTCCAGAAATTTGATCATTTAATTTGTCAATTTCATCTTCATAACTACTAATTTTATTAGACAATTCTTCTACTTGTTTTACAACAGAAGAAAGTTCATTTTTTATTTCCTGCTGTTTTTGCTCATTTTGTCTTATTTCACTATTATTTTTTTCTTGTTCACTTTGCAAATCTGATGTTTGACTTGCTAAAGCAATATTAGTACATAAAATAATACAAATAAATACTGTCAATGAAATCTTTAAAATTTTTTTCATAGATCCTCCATTTATTACAATTCTTTTTCTGAGGTTTCATACTTTTACATTATACTACAAAAGAAAATTTATGGAAGGGTTTTTACAAAAAAAACACAAAAAAAGTAGTAAGAAGATTCTTACTACTTTTGTAAAATTAAAAATCATTTTTTACTTTATTATTATGGTAAATATGGTGTTGGATTTACTACTCTACCATTAACTCTTACCTCAAAATGTAAATGAGTACCTCTTAACGGATCACCTGGAGTTGGTCTTGGAAGTACATTTCCTGTATTTCCAACCTGCATAATAGTCTGTCCTTGTTTTACTTCTTGTCCTTCACGAACTCTTCTTGAGCCTGGTTTACCATGTGCATAAAGTGTCATAGTTCCATCATGGTGGTTGATAATAATATACTCCCCATAACTTGCAAAAGAGCCAACATAGCTACCATTTGAGCCATAGTTTGGTATACTACCATATTTCGTTGTAGACGTAACAACAGTTCCATCTTTTACTGCTCTTACATCTCTTCCATATAGTCCACCACTAAAATCTACTCCTGTATGACCAGAATATCCATAATATCCACAAGTAATATTAGCTTTTGTAAGTCCTGCAATTGGACTAATATATCCACTCTTACTTGGTGTATCTACTATGTTATCTTTTCCCGAGTTATTTTCTTGCTCTTTTCTTGCAATTTCAGCTAATTGATTTTCAATGTCTTTTTTATCTTTTTCAAATTGTTCTAACTCTGCTTGTAGTTTCTTTTGTTCATCATTTAATTGATTTACCTTTTTATTTTTTTCTGCTTTTTGAGTTTTTAATTCTAATGCTTTTGTTTCTCTTTTGGTTTTTGCTTCTTGAATTGCTCTCTTACTTTCTTCTAATTTTGTTTTGGCTTCTTCTATTTCTTTTTTCTCTTTTTCTATTTGATTTAATACCTCTGTATCACATTCTGCTAATTGTTGTACTAAATAATAGTTTGAAATTAATTCTGTAATACTTCCTGAACCTAATAATACATCTAGATAAGAAACTTCGCCAGCCTCATAGATAGCAACTAATCTAGCATCCAAAAGTTCTTGCTTTTCCTCATAATCTTCTTCTGCTTCTTTTAATTTCTTTTCCGTCTCAACAATTGTATCTTCTAAATCATCAATTTGATTTTCCAAATCACTAATCTCATCTTCACAAGATTCAATCTTAGAAGTTACCTCTTGTACCTCTGCCAATGTTCCAGAAATTTCTTTTTTTACATCCTCTATCTCTACTTTTTTGTCATTAATCTGATTATTAACATCTTCTTTTTGGTTCTCTAAGTCAGATTTTTGACTTGCCAAAACAACACTGGTACATAGGATGATACAAAGTAAGATAACAAGTGAAGTTTTAAAAAATCTCTTCATTTCTTTTCCTCCGCTTCCTAATTATTTTCTCCTTCTCCTTCTTGTGAAGAACTATTAGATGTAATATATGGCATTGGATCTACATAAGCTCCATTTACCCTTACTTCAAAATGAGCATGTGGTCCTGTTGCATATCCTGTCTGCCCTACTTTTAATACCACATCTCCACGTTTTACTGCTTGTCCTACTGAAACCATAATTTGCGAACCATGAGCATATAAAGTGGAAATCCCACCACCATGATCAATTAATACCATGTTTCCATAAGCTGGATTATATTCTGCTTTTACTACAGTTCCATCATTTGCAGCAATAAAGTTTGCCCCAATTGGAGCTCCAATATCTACTCCTGTATGTAATTTATACACTCCTGTAATTGGATGTGTTCTCATTCCATATGGTGATGTAATTCTGGTATAACCAGGTGCTGGCCAAGCCATAATTCCACCAACATAATTTGGATTTGCTTCTGCTAATAAGATATTTTGTATTTCTTGTTCTACTAATACAGTTTGAGACTCATAGTAGTCAATTCTTTCTTGCATTGCTCTTTCTTTGTCTGTCAATTGAGCCATATAATTACTTTGTACTGTTTTTGTATTTTGAAGAACAACTGCCATTTGTTCTTTTTTTGCTTTCAATGTTTTAGCTTGCTCTTTTTGTCCTTCTAGAGCTTTTTTAGCAATTTCGATATTATTTTTTTCTTTCTCCATTTCTTCTAAAAGCTCTGTATCATATTTTGCAAGCTCTGTTACTAAATAATAATTAGTAATAAATTCTACCATACTACCTGATCCAAGTAATACATCTAAATAGGAAATTTCTCCAGCCTCATAAATAGCTACTAGTCTTTCTTCTAGCCCTTGTTTTTGTATATTATATTTTTGTTCTGAGACTTGTAACTTCCTTTCATTTTCATCTACAGATAATTGTAGGTTTTCTAATTTTTGACTTAATTCTTGCACATCACTTTCATACTGGCGAATGGTTTCATTTAACTCATTAATCTGTCTTAAAGTTGTTGTCATCTCCCCTTGTATTTCTTGCAACTGCCCATTTGCCTCTGTAATTTGTGCATTAAGCTCATCTTTTTTTTGATTTAATTCTTCTACATTTGTAGCAAATACACTAACTGTAAGGATACTAATACTTAGAATCAGAACAAAAAATGTGAAAATTATTTTTTTCATTTTTTGTTACTCTTTTATCCTTTCTATTTTTATTCTATACTTTTAAGTACTTTCTCATAGAAATCGTACTACCAATAATACCAATTCCAATACCTAGTCCTACATACACAATCATAATTAAAGTAAACATATCCGAAAAACTTAGTAAACTTAAATTAATTGTTGCTGCTAATTCTGATGCCATAATATTTGTTGTAATAATATTATATAAAATACCAATTAATACAACAGAAATCAATGCTGATAAAATTCCAATAGTAATACCTTCAATAATAAATGGCCAACGAATAAAACTATTAGTTGCTCCAACATATTTCATAATTGATATTTCTTTCCTTCTTGCATGTACTGTAAGTTTTATGGTATTTGAAATAATAAATACTGAAATTACAATTAATAATACTAAAAATACAGCTGTTCCAATTTGAATTCCTTTTGCTAAACTAATTAAAGTTGAAATTGTCTTTTCACTACTTTCTATACTTTTAATATCATTTATCTTTAAGATTTGTTCTTGTACACTTTGACTTAAATTTAAATCTGTTAAAGTTACAACATAAGAAGCTGGGAAGATATTTACCTTATCGTAACCTGCAAGTAAATATTGTTTATCTTTTAACCAATCTTTCATTTGATTTAAAGCATCTTCTTTTGAACGATATTCTATTTTATTAACTCCTTCAATTGCTAAAATCTCTTCTCCAATTTCTTTAATACGCTCTTCTGAAGTATCATTTTTAATAAAAACGCTAATTCCTTGCGCCCCTTCAATGGTATCTAATATATGATTTATATTTTCTCCTATACAAAAGAAGAAACCAAAAATCAACATAGTTGCACACATAATACATAGAGATGCTATTGTCGATTTCTTATTTTTAAATACATTTCTAAAACCTTCTCCTAAAAGGTATCCAACTACATTATATCTCACAATCATACCCACCTTTTTTATCATCTCTTATGATATTGCCATCTTTGATATGAATAACTCTTTTTTTCATTTTATCAACAATATCTTTTGCGTGTGTTGCAACTACTACAGTTGTTCCTCTTAAGTTAATATCATTAATTAGATTCATAATATCCCATGCAGTATCTGGATCTAAGTTTCCTGTAGGCTCATCTGCAATTAACATAGATGGATTATTTACTAGTGCTCTTGCTAATGCAACTCTTTGCTGCTCACCACCAGATAACTCATTTGGATACATTTTAGCCTTTCCACTTAACCCTACTAAAGAAAGCACCATTGGTACTTGTCTTCTAATATGTCTTGGAGTAGCTTTTACAATATACATCGCAAATGCTACATTATCATAGACTGTCTTATCTGGAAGAAGTCTAAAGTCTTGAAACACTACCCCCATACTTCTTCTTAAAAATGGAACTCTCTTTGGCTTTAAGAAAGTTGTATCCTTTCCATTAATAATAATGTTACCAGAAGTTGGCTCTTCTTCTTTTAGAATCATCTTAATAATAGTAGATTTCCCCGAACCAGAAGATCCAACAAGGAAAGCAAACTCTCCTTTTTCTATTTTAAAATTAGCATTATGTACAGCTTCAGTTCCAGTATCATAAGTTTTACTAACATTTCTAAATTCAATCATCTTTGGCACTCCTTAAAAGTACATTTTTAATATTATTATACAAATACATCATAACAATAAATTCGACACTTTGCAATACTTTAAACTGAAAAAAAGTTTGTAATTTTTACTATTTCTTAGCTTTTCTTTTTTCTTTCTTCTTTTTTCTACTTTTTCCTCTTTTACAAAAAATATCCCGGATTAATTAATCCGAGATATTCTACTTAAGAACTAACGATATTTCTCCATTTCTTTGCTAAGCTTGAAACTCTTTCATCTGTATCAATCTGGTTTATAAACCATTTTAACTCTTCTTTTTTCGTTAGCTCTTGGATTCCACCTTCTTCCTGATGATTTTTTGTTACCTTTTCTTTTCTGTCACCAAATAATCTGGTTATCATCTGGCTTCATCCTTTCTATTTATTTAATATCCACACTATACTACTTTTTCTTCCATTTTTCAACATTTTATTTACTCTTCTTAACCTCTTCTACAATATCCTCTGCTGTAATCTTAAAATATTTCATTAGCTCCTCTGCTTTTCCAGACTTACCAAACTCATCTTGAATTCCCATTTTGGTTATTTGGCATGGATATTTTTGACAAAGAACATCACAAACAGCACTACCAAGACCATGAATCACACTGTGATCTTCAACAGTAATAATGTGCTTTGTCTCCTTTGCAGCCTTTATAATTGCCTCTTCATCAATCGGCTTAATAGAGAACATATCTAAAACACGAATATAAATTCCTTGCTTTTCTAGCTCAGCCTTTGCTTTTAATGCCTGACAAACAGTTACACCAGTTGCAATAACAGTTGCATCTTCTCCTGTTCCAAATTCAATTGCTTTTCCTATTTCAAACTCTTGATCTTCATCATAAATGACAGGAGTGGCAAGTCTTGCAAGTCTCACATAAACAGGTCCCTCTACTTTTGAAATTTCTTTTATCAGCCATTTTGTTTGCCTATCATCAGATGGTGAGAAAACCTTCATATTAGGCAGACCTCTCATTAATCCTAAATCTTCTAGCATTTGGTGAGTCGCTCCATCTTCCCCTACTGTAACACCTGCATGAGTAGCACAAATCTTAACATTTAGATTTGGATAACAGACACTATTTCGAATCTGATCATAAGCTCGTCCTGCAGCAAATACAGCAAATGTAGATGCATATGGAATCTTTCCTGTTGTTGCAAAACCTGCTGCAGTTCCTATCATATCTTGTTCTGAAATACCAATATCAAAAAATCTATGCGGAAACTCTTTTGCAAATATAGATGTTTTTGTTGCAGCTGACAAATCAGCATCTAAAACAACAATTTCTGGATTCTCCTTTCCCAACTCTTTTAACGCCTCTCCATAACTTTGACGAGTTGCTATCTTTTTTGTCTCATCCATTTTCTTCCCCTCCTTATTCTCTTCCCTCTAGTTCATGCATTGCTAACTGATATTCTTCTTCACTTGGGGCTTTTCCATGCCACTCTACTTTATCTTCCATAAAAGAAACCCCTTTTCCTTTTATGGTATTAGCAATAATTACTGTTGGCTTTTCTTTTATCCTTTTTGCCTCTTCAAAAGCAGATAAAAGATCCTCTATATTGTGCCCATCAATCTTAATGACATAAAATCCAAAACTTTCAAATTTAGCACCAATATGTTTTAATCCCTTTACTTCTTTAACAGAACCATCAATTTGTAATCCGTTATTATCCACAATAACACATAAATTATCAAGCTTGTATTTGCTAGATGTCATAGCAGCTTCCCAAACTTGACCTTCTTCTAGTTCTCCATCTCCTAAAATACAATAAACACGAAAACCATCTCGATTTAATTTTGATGATAATGCCATACCATTTGCCACAGAAAGTCCCTGTCCTAAAGATCCTGATGTCATATCAACACCTGATACTTTATTCATATCTGGATGTCCTTGAAGCTTTCCTTCTAACTTGCGAAATGTTTTTAATTCTTTTTTAGGAAAATATCCTCTTTCTGCCAAAGTAGCATATAAAGCAGCTGAGGCATGTCCTTTCGATAAAACCAACCTGTCACGTCCACTTGATTTTGGATTATCTGGATTAATATTCATTTGATTAAAATATAAAACAGTTAAAATATCTGCAATTGAAAGTGCGCCTCCTGGATGTCCAGATTTTCCACTATATACTTGTTCAATAATGTCTATTCTTATCTTTTTTGCAATTTCTTCTAATTCCTTGCGATCTGTAATCTTCACAAAATCACGCTCCTTTTCTTTCTTAATATATATCACAAGTTACAAAAAAATACTATAACTATGTTTCTTTTTTCTTAATTAATTTGTATAATATCCTTAGGTGATGAAAAGATGAAAATAGTAAAACCAATCTTAGGTAGTTTAGAAGATAAAATAGATTTAGAAGAGCAAATACAACTAGCAGTAAATATGGAAGATAGTATTTCTGATATTTCTTTTTTGGAAGTTAAACAAGTTGTTCAAGTTGATTTATTAGATTTTGAGAAATGTAAATTTACTTCTTGTATTTTTAAAGACTCTAATTTTTATAAATGTAGTTTTACTGATATCATTTTTGAAAATTGTGATTTTTCTAATACTGATTTTAGTAATTCAAATCTTGTACGTGTGGAGTTTATTAATTGTAAATTAGTAGGATGTAACTTTTCTTCCTCTTTCTGTTATCAAGTTACCTTAAAAGATTGTAACTTAAAATACATTAACTTTTCCTTTGCTAGGCTAAAAAATATTGGCTTTGAAAATAACAATATGGAATCTTGTGTATTTAATGAAACTAATATCTCCTCTATTCTATTTCAAAATTGTAATCTTACTTTAGCCACTTTTTCCAAGACACCCTTAGCTGGAATTGATTTCACAACTTCACAAATAGAAGGATTAGTTGTCTCTCCTCTAGAATTAAAAGGATGTATTGTAACTAGTTATCAAGCTGCTAATTTAGCTAAAATATTTGGACTTATTATTAAAGACTAGTATGTTTTCTTATGCAAAAGTTTATTATCCAGAAGTTTTAGGATTAAAAGTTAGAATTGTATTTATTGATTATGAATATAGAAACATCAAAGATGGTGTCAATAGAGTAATAACAGAAGTAATGAGTGTCAAAGGAGATAATAAGGCTATGAGTAATCCAATAAGGAAACAACAAAAAGAAGATTTAATTAAAATTTTACCCCAAAAAACATAATTATTATTTCATTTAAACCAGTTGCAGAGTAATAAGATTTCTCATAATAGAAAACTATGCAAGAATATTTTTAGTGCATGTTAAGACATATTTTTTGATAAAAATTTTAAAAGGACTACTTTTTCAATTCCATTTTTATTCTTTTATAAAATAAGAACTTATAATACTGTATTAACACGTAAGTCGAATTTATCAATGAAGCAATTAATCTATAGGTTATGAACTTTTTTATTCTCCTTCTAAAATTTATTTTTATTCATCTCTTCTATTTTTTTATTCTACTGCTATCTTCCCAAATAGTATACTACTTTTTAGCTATTTCATTTAATCTTTCCAATCTTTTTCTTTGTTTAATTATAATACCTTTTATGTTTTTTCTTGAATTGGACGTCAAATAGAATTCTTTTGATTTCTACAGTCTTTGGGAAGAATTGCATAATGATACTTTTAATTCCTTGGATCCCCCAGAACTTTTCAATAAAAGCTTTTTTAAGTCAAAAATCCTAACCTAAAAACTAAGCATAAAAAATGCCACATCAATAAAATTGGTGTGACGAAAATATTGTTTGAAGCGAATCACATACAAGTTACGAACTTTGTTCTCTTTCTAAAAATATTATATATTATTTAAATAAGAATTTTAATATTTTTGAACAAATTTGAACGAAATTAAATTTATAATTTTAATAGTCTAGGAAAGTATAAAATAATTTTAATATTTTTTTGAACGAATTTGAACGAATTATTGATAATAAAAATATTAAGTGATATACTAATATTGGGTGATAATTATGAAACAAGAAAGTGATAAATTAGAATTTAAAAGAGAAATAAATGATTCTTTAATAAAAGAAGTTATTGCTTTTTGCAATTCTTCTGGAGGGACTATAATAATTGGATATAATGATGATGGAACTATATGTGGACTTAACAATGCCAGGCAAGATTTAGATAAAATAAGTAATAAGTTGCATGATAGTATCGAACCTGATGTTAGTTTTTTAGTTGCTCCAAGAATTGAAAATGAAGATGGCAAGGATATTATTATTTTAGAAGTATTACAAGGAACTAGTAAACCATATTATATAAAATCAAAAGGAATGATTCCTGAAGGAGTTTATGTAAGAGTTGGTGCAACATCACAGCCATCTACTAGAGATGCTATAAGAGATATGCTTATAGATTCTTCAGGTGTAACATTTGAAAAAAATTTGAGTGTAAAACAAGATTTAACTTTTTTATATACAGAACGAGTTTTTAAAGAGAAAGAAATTGCTTTTGGGAATAGAGAAAAGAAAATACTAGGTATTATAAATAATAATGAGAAGTATACAAATTTAGGCTTATTATTATCTGATCAGTGTCCGTATACTATA
The DNA here is from genome assembly GCA_021769225.1 of Erysipelotrichaceae bacterium. GTDB lineage: Bacteria > Bacillota > Clostridia > TANB77 > CAG-508 > JAETTH01. Next base: position 33,458 of record JAETTH010000005.1, on the reverse strand, counting down.
AAAATGGCCGTATATACTGATAACACCAAAAAGGAATTTATTGATAAAAAAGAAACAAATGTTGGAAGTGTTTTACAACAGCTTGAAGAAGCAGAAAGTTACTTAAAATTAAATAATAAAGTAAGTGGAAAAATTCAAGGAATGGAAAGAATTGATAACTATGATTATCCTGAAGAAAGTATAAGAGAAGTTTTGCTTAATACAATAGCTCACAGAAATTATGAAATTCCAGGAAGTACATTAATCCATATATTTACTAATAGAATTGAGTTTTTAAGTCTTGGAGGACTTGTAAAAGGTCTAACAGTAGAAGATATAAAATTAGGTAGTTCTTCATCAAGAAATCCCAAATTAGTTAGTGTTTTTCATAGATTAGGTTTAGTTGAAGCATATGGCAGTGGCATTCCTAGGATGTTAGAACTTTATAAAAACTCTATAAATGTTCCTAATATCTATGTTGCTCCAAATAGTTTTTTAGTTGAAATGCCTAAACTTTCATTAAAGAAAGAATATAATATGGTTATTGAATATTTAAGAAATCATGAGAGTGCAACAAGGGAAGAAATAGAAAAAGTATTAGGAACTAAGAAAGTAACAACAGTAACTATACTAAATGAAATGCTTGAAAGAAACTTAATTACTAAAGAAGGAAAATCAAGAAATATTATATATAAAATCTAATTAAAGAGGTAAAAATATGGGATTAATAAATATTGCAAGTAATAATTCTGTATGGAGAGGTTTAGATTATTACAAAGAAAACAAAGTAATAAATTATATTAAAATAAATAATAATCAATATGAAGGAATTATAAATGGCAGCAATAATAAAAAATATAATGTATTTATGGACGTAGAACATCCAAGAAAATCAAAATGTGATTGTCCTCATGCTAAAGATAAACGAATTATTTGTAAACATATAGTAGCTCTTTATTTTACAGTGTTTCCTGAAGAAGTTGACAAATTTTTAAAAGAAGTTGAAGAAGCTGAAAAAGAATATGAAGAATATGAAAAAGAAATAGAAAAAAAGTTAATAAAATATATTAATAGCATGCCAAAAGAAGAATTACGACAAGCTATATTAGAATTATTATATGATGGTCCTGAATGGATGTATGATAGATTTATTAGAGATAGAATAGGATATTAAAAATCCATATATTAAGTAAAAGACGTTAGAATATTATTTAAATCCAGAGTCTTTTATTTAAAATTAAAAAACTCCCATATGGGAGTACAAATCAATTGGAGCGGGTAGCGAGAATCGAACTCGCGCTATCAGGTCGGAAGCATGACATTCTACCACTAAATTATACCCGCATCTCCTTTTTTATTTTAACACATTTTTATGAAAAAAACCACTTAAATTTATCTTTTAAGTGGTTTTTCTATGGAGCAGGTAGCGGGAATCGAACCCGCATAGCCAGCTTGGAAGGCTGGAATTCTACCATTGAACTACACCTGCAATTCTTATTTTCTACTTTTTAAGAGATTTTTTGTGGAGCAGGTAGCGGGAATCGAACCCGCATAGCCAGCTTGGAAGGCTGGAATTCTACCATTGAACTACACCTGCAATTCTTATTTTTCTCTTATTTAGAGCACGTTATAAATTATAATGAATATTTTTTCATTTGTCAAGAGGTTGATAAAATTTTTTTACTTAAACTTCTCCTTCTTCTCTTTTTATACAAGCATTCTCCGCTATTTTCTTGTATTTTTGCTTAATTTATGAGATAATATACTTCGTAAAAAGGATGTGAGAATATATGAAAATAATACTTGCCTCTTCTTCTCCAAGAAGAAAAGAATTACTTCAAAAATTAATTCACAATTTTGACATTATTCCAAGTAATTTCAATGAAGATTTATTAAAAAATCAGATTACAGATCCAGAAAATCTAGTAAAGGAATTATCTTCTATTAAAGCTTATGATGTTTTTGATTTAGTCAAAGAAAGTAATGAATCTCTAACTGTTATTAGTGCAGATACCATTGTTGCTTTTCAAAATGAAATACTCGGTAAACCAATAACAGAGGAAAAAGCATATGAGATGCTTGAAAAGTTACAAGGAAACCAAAATGATGTTTATACTGGTATGACAGTCATTATGAAGACAAACGAAAAAATACTAGAAAAGACAATTGTTTCTAAAAGCTCTGTTTTCATGAAAAAAATGTCAAAAAATGATATATTAGAATACATCTCAACTAAAGAACCCTTAGATAAAGCAGGAGCTTATGCAATTCAAGGAATTGGGCAAAAATATATTGAAAGCTATGAAGGAAACTTTGATACAATTGTTGGACTTGATCTCTGCTCTTTAGAAAAAATTTTAAAAGAAAATCAGATTATTTAACATTAGGAGAATTTAACATGGATAAAAAATACTTAATTAAATTAGAGTATGATAAAATTTTAGATATCCTATCTAACTATGCTTGTTGCTATTTAGGAAAAAATGCAATTTTATCTCTAAAACCTTCTATTCAAAAAGACGAGGTTTTATTTTGCTTATCTCAAACAGCAGAAGCAGTTACTTTACTTTATCGAAAGGGGGTTGCCCCTATCTCTGATATAGCAGATATCAAAATTTCACTAAAATCACTTGCCTCTAACCTACCTCTATCTGCCAAATCTTTATTAGAAGTAAATGAGATTTTAAAAACAGCAAGATTATTAAAAGAATACTTCTTTTCTGAAGCTGAAAAAACAACATCTTCTACTACTTCTTCCATAGATTTATCTAATTTTCCTCTCTTATCAGAGTTATTTAGTACCCTTTATACGAATTTAGATATCGAGAAAAAAATTTTTCATGATATTTTAGATGAAAATACAATCAATGATGATGCTTCTACTAATTTAAAAAGAATTCGCAAATTAGAAAAAACAATAGAATCAACAATTAAAGAAAAGTTAACTTCCATGTTACACTCTTCTACCTACTCTAAATATATTATGGAACCTATTATAACGATACGTAATGATCGCTATGTTATTCCTGTAAAAGAAGAATATCGTGGTATGATAAAAGGCTTTATACATGATATCTCTTCTAGTGGCTCTACTGTCTTCATTGAACCACTTACTATATTTGAATTAAATAACAAAATTAGTAGCTTAAAAATAGAGGAAAATATTGAAATTGACAAAATCTTAAAAGACTTATCAGCTCTTCTATCCCCGCTAACTAATTTTTTAGAAAGCAATCTTACTTTAATTGGACAATTAGACTTTATTTTTGCAAAAGCAAAATATGCCAAAGAAATTAATGGAATTTTACCTATTCTAAATGATGAAAAATTTTTTCATCTTATTCAAGCAAGACACCCATTAATTCCAAGAGAAAATGTAGTTCCGATTGATATTGAATTAGGAAAGGACTATTCTTCTTTAGTCATTACTGGTCCTAACACTGGTGGAAAAACAGTTACCTTAAAGACTGTAGGGTTATTATCCCTAATGGCTCAAAGTGGACTTTTCATTCCAGCCAAAGAAAACAGCTCTATCTATATCTTTGACCAAATCTTTGCAGACATTGGTGATGAACAAAGTATTAGTGAATCTTTAAGTACATTTTCAAGCCATATGCTTAATGTAACACAAATCATCCAAAAAGCAACTTCCAACAGTTTAGTCCTATTAGACGAGTTAGGATCTGGTACTGATCCAATTGAAGGAAGTAGTTTAGCAATTAGTATTTTAGAGCATTTCTATCAATCTAATGTTCTTACAATTTCCACTACACATTATCATGAACTAAAAACCTATGCTTTAGTAACAAATGGTTTTAAAAATGCTAGTGTAGAGTTTGATGTTGAACACCTAAAGCCAACTTATAAACTACTAATTGGAATACCTGGAAAGAGTAATGCTTTTGCCATTAGTAGAAAGTTGGGGTTAAAAGAAGAAATTCTTCAAAAAGCTTCTACCTTAATTAGTCAAGATTCACAAAGTATGGAAGAAGTATTAAAAAGAATTTATGATGATAAAATAAAAATTGAAAAAGAAAAAGAAGAAATCGAAAAAAATTTAAATCAAATTCAATTACTTCGTAAACAATTAGAAAAAGATAACACTCTACTTGAAGAACAAGAAAAACAAATCATTGAAAAAGCTAAAATACAAGCACGTGAAATTTTACTTTCTGCAAAAGAAGAAGCAAATGATATTATTAAAGAATTAAATACACTTTCTGCCTCTTCTCAAAGTAATAAAGTAGCTAATCAGTTAAGAAATCAATTAAATGAAGATATTAAAAAAACAACATTTTCTAAAAATAATACTTCTGCTACCTCATTATCAAAAGAAAATGTAAAAGTCGGATTAAATGTATTTATTTCTACCCTTCAAAGAGATGGAGTTATTTTATCTTTACCCAATAAATCAAATGAAGTATTAGTTGGCATTGGAAATGCTAAAATGAATCTAAAACTAAAAGATTTATTACTCTCTAAAAATCCAACTACTAAATCTTTAAAAAAAGAAATAAATATTAATAACAATAAAAATACTAACACTAATTTAAAATCCAAATCTGTCTCTTCTGAAATAAATGTAATTGGTTATAACGTAGAAGAAGCAATCTATGTAATTGACAAATTTTTGGATGATGCTGCCATTTCCAATCTTCCAACTGTCAGAATTGTCCATGGAAAAGGAACTGGTGCTTTAAGAAGTGGAATTCATCAATATTTAAAAACAAATGCTCATGTAAACTCTTTCCGTTTAGGTACTTATGGAGAAGGTGAAATGGGAGTTACTGTTGTAGAATTAAAATAACTACTATATTCTAGAATGTAAATCGATATTAGGTTCGTACTTCTCTTTTATAGAGTATACAATACTAAAAACTCCTTAGTAAAAACTAAGGAGTTTTCTTTTAATTTTTTAATCATTTTCAGTTACATTTCCATCTCCAGTATTGGTACCAGAATTTGCTGAAGAGTTATATTGTTGTAATAACCAATTTGTATAATCAAATGGTGTTAAAGTCTTTGGCATACCATAATCTACCCCATAAGTTTCTACTGTAATACTTTCAATTACCGGTGGATTAACTGGTCTATCTTGTGTCTTTCCTTCTACATTAGACTCTCTGGTTTCTACTTCTACATTTGCAATTTCATCTACTACTTCCATACCTTCAATTACTTTTCCGAATGCCGCATATAACCCATCAAGTGAAGTATTATCTTTTGTTACAATAAAGAATTGACTTCCTGCTGAATTATATCCTTGTGTAATTAAACTAGAATTTACTGAACTGTAATCAGAACGAGCCATTGAGATAACTCCTCTTTCATGTCTAATTGTGTTTTTAGTATAGCCATTTGCAATAAATTCTCCTGAAATCGCATATGTTGCTGTTTGATCATCTTGGTTTAAATCTCCTAATGTTGGTGCTCCTGAACCCGTTCCAGATTTACTTCCACCTTGTATCATAAACTCTGGAATTGTTCTATGAAAAGTAAGTCCATTATAGAATCCATTGTTAGCAAGCTTAATAAAGTTAGCGACTGTATTAGGTGCTTTGTCTGGATATAATTCTACCTTAATTGTTCCTAAATCTTTCATCACAATAGTAGCTACTGGGTTTTGTGGATGATAGGTAAGTTTTTGATAAAAACCATAACATACCCCTCCAATTAATACTACTATTACTGCAATAGCAATTCCTAAAAATATGTTTTTCTTCATGTTCTTTGTTTCCTCCCTAAATTTTATGTTTTAATTTATTTTGTTTTTAGTTTTTTACATCAATTCTTTTATAATCCATAAAGTAGTTTATCCTTATTATAGTTAAAAGTCAACTCATTATCTGTTAATGCTCTTTTGTAGATTCGAATCGCATAAATTTCTCCATTAAAAGTTTCTCCACTAGAAACTTCAAACTTATTCCCTACCAATGGTGTTTCTGCATAATCTGCATTTGTCTTTTCATTATTAAAAAATTTACTTGCGGTTTTATTTGTATAGTCATTTTTAAATGCTAAACTTGTAATTTCATTTAAATTTTGCTTTTCCCCATATCGCTGATTTGTATTGGGTAAATTATTCCAATAAGGATTTTCACTACTTTGTCTTAGTTTTAAATTAATAACATCACTTATACCAAGTGTTATATTTTTATAAGCTCCTGTTGCAAAAACAATTTCAACTGTATAGTTTTTTTCCAAAAAAGTAATTGGCTTTCTTGTTGAAAAAGTCGCATTGGTAAAAGTATAGCATTTTTTATCACTATTATAGGTATAGTTAGATAAACTGATATCATTATTAGAAGAACTTCTATCTTTCCATGTGTTAGATTCTGGAGCATCATATCCACTCAAATTTAATACCAATCCATCTGATATATATTGACTTTCGATATTTTGGTTTTCATCTGAAAAATCGGATTCACGATATTTCATTTGTCCATCTACTTCAATTCCCTCAGCACTTGCTACATCCCTTGTTTCATAATTAATTAATACTGCTTGTTTAATTCCTCTTGCTTCAATTTTCTCTAATTCTGTAGAAGTAAAATAGCGATAATTCTCAATTTGAGTTTCATAGCCTTTTAACGGTCCAGATCTTATCTTCTCTATTAAAGTAGCATCATTTAAATTATTAACTGGAGTTCCATATGTTTCATATACTGTATTTCCAAGGGCAATTTTTTCATGTGCAATATTTACTTGTGCTTGCACAATTTTTAATTCTGATAAAAATGCTTGTTTTTGAGAAAATTCATAACCATCATTTGCATAATACAGAGTTACACTGGCTAATATAATTAAGACTACAATTGTTACAACCAAAGCTGCTAGTGTGATTCCTTTGTTATCTCTCATACTAATTTCCTTTCTTTTCCTTTGTTATAGCATTACATTGTCAAAAACAAATTGTTCTTGCATTCTTTTTAAGGATTGTTTAATTGTCTTTGCTCTTACCTCACCAATTCCATCTACTTCATCTAAAGCAGGAATATCAGCTGCTAATATATGTTGGAAAGATTTAAATGATTTTACTAAATTATCTACAATATTACTTGGCATCCTTGGAATTCGATTTAGAATACGATATCCTTTTGTATAAACACCAACTTCATCATAATTATCAAAGTTTTCATAACCAAGTAATCTAGCAATTGTTTGTTGTTTCATTAAATCTTCATGGCTTAATTCTTCTATTTCTGATAAAATTTTATCTGGTACTTTTTTCTTTCCTGGTGCAATATAGTCTTTAATAATTAACAGTTCTTCTTTTTCTAGTCCTCCAACTAGCTCATCTAATTGCATCTGAAGTAATCTACCTTCTTCTCCTAGTTCATAAATTTCTTTTTGTACTTCATCTACAATCTTCATTACCATTTCAGCTCTTTGAATTGCAGTAATTACATTTTCTAATGTTACAATATCGTTAAATTCATATTCATTTAATAAACTTAATTTACTATCAAAAACCTTCTTATATTTTTCTACTGTTTGTAAAGCTTGATTTGCCTTTGTAATAACACTTGAAGTATCTTCTAGTACATAGCGGAAACTTCCTTTAAATAGTGTAATGATGTTTCTTCTTTGTGAAATACTAATGACAAGCTCACCAGTTTGTTTTGCTGTACGCTCTGCTGTTCTATGCCTTGTTCCAGTTTCGTTGGTAGTAATATCAGAAGATGGTATTAATTGAGTATTAGCATAAAGAATCTTTCTCATATCTGCACTAATGACAATTGCTCCATCCATTTTTGCAAGCTCATATAATCTTGATGGTGTATAATCTTGATTAATACTAAACCCACCATCTACAATATCTAACACTTCTTTGGAGTCTCCAATTACAATCAAACCACCAGTTTTTGCTTTTAAGATATTATCTAATCCTAAACGAATAGGAGTACCTGGTGCTACTCTTTTTACAATCTCTGCAAAATCTTCATCTCTTTTTAAAGCCAACTTAAAACTCACATCACTTTCACAACTTAGATTTATTAAAATCTTATTTTAACCCTACACTTTTCATAGCTTCTGCTATATCTTTCACGCCTATTATATCTAATTTAAACGTTTCTTTCAATAGTTTTTTATTACTTTCTGGTATGATACATTTTTTAAATCCTAATTTTTCTGCTTCTTTTAATCTTTTTTCAATCATATTTACTCTTCTTACTTCACCTGTAAGGCCAACTTCTCCAATAACAACAGTAGTTTTTGGAATACTTACATTTTTATAGCTAGATGCTGCAACCAGTATAATTCCTAAGTCAATAGCAGGTTCATTAATTTTAATTCCACTTACTACATTTAAATAAACATCCTGATTTCCAAGCATAAGTCCAGCCTTTTTCTCTAATACAGCAATTAATAAGGTAAGACGATTATAATCAATACCATTAGGAGTTCTTCTTGGCATTCCAAATACACTTGGTGTTGTTAAAGCTTGAAGCTCTATTAAAAGTGGCCTTGTTCCTTCCATACTAGCTACAATCACAGAACCTGCTGGATTATCCTCTCTTTCTGAAATTAACACAGAAGATGGATTTATAATTTCTACCATACCTTCATTTTGCATCTCAAACATACCAATCTCATTGGTTGATCCAAAACGATTCTTAACACCTCTTAAAATTCGATAAGAGAAATATCTTTCTCCTTCAATATATAAAACAGTATCTACCATATGTTCTAGTACTCTTGGTCCTGCAATATTTCCCTCTTTGGTAACATGACCAATAATAATGGTAGTAATTGCCTTTGATTTACAAGTTCTCATAATTCGAGCAGTAATTTCTCTTACCTGACTAACACTACCAGCTGCTGATGTAATTTCATCTGAATACATAGTTTGAATAGAATCAATAATGACTAATTTAGGATTTACTTTATCAATTGCCTCTTCAATTAAATCAATATCTGTTTCTCCTAGAAATAGTATATCCTCATTTTGAATTCCAAGGCGATCAGCTCTTAATTTTACTTGTTCTGCTGATTCTTCTCCTGAAACATAAAGAACTTTTCCTTCTTCTTTTAATTTGTCACAAATCTGCAAAATTAAAGTAGACTTTCCAATTCCAGGCTCTCCACCAACCAAAATCAAAGAGCCTTTTACAAGTCCTCCACCTAACACTCTATCTAATTCTCCAATTCCAGTAGAAGTTCTACTTGTCTCTTTTCCTTCTACATGATTTAATGGGGTTGGATCAATAAATTTGGGCTTATCACTTTTAGAATCACTATTTTTTGAAATTTTCTCTTCATAAAAAGTATTCCACTCATTACAGCCAGGACACTTTCCTAACCATTTTGCTGATTCATATCCACAACTGCTACACACAAATATTGTTTTTGCCTTTGCCATGTTTTCTCCTATCTTTATTTTTTGCTTATTATATCACGTACTAGCTAAAAAAGAAATATTTCTAAAAAGAAAAACAAAGGATTTTAAATCACAAGAAATCAACAAGAAAAAATAAAAATACAAACTAGAATTATTCTAATTTGTATTTTTTATTTTAATCTTCTCTTATCTTTCCGACTTTATTCTAATCATTTCATAAGTTTAACTAGAGCTTTCCATTTTGTTTTAAATAGTATAAAACAATAATAAACATGGCATGAGACCATCCAAGTCCTATTACCCAATTTGTTTTCATGGTACTATTATCCACTTGTTCTCCTAAAAAACCATGCTCTGTTGCAGTTTTTATAACAAAACTTAAACACTCTTTTGCTTTGTCATATTCTCCTAATTTAATATAGTAAAGTGCCATCCATAATGTTGTAATTGGCCAAGGATTTCTTCCACCAAGATAAGTATCATTTTCAAATCTTAAATACCCACCTGTATAAGTTCTTAGTGTTAAATTAATTTTTTCAACCGTATTTTGTACCTCTTTTTCTTTTGGACTAAACATATTAAATGGAACAATTGCACCAATGGTTGAAATATCAATACTTCTATTTTGTACTCCTCTTACGAAGCTTTTTTTCGATTCATCATATAAGTTTGTAATACAAAACTTTTTAATTTCAAGTAGTTGATTGTTAAGTTCTTGTTTTTCTTTTTCTATTTGTTCTAATTTTAATCGATTCTTTTGAAAAGTTTCTGTTAACTCATCATAAATATGAATCATCGATTCAAAACTAGAAAAAATGCTTGCCATAGAATATAAATGAATTCCCTCATCCATTTCCCAAAGGTCATAGCTTACTTGCATTTTCCTTTCTGATTTGAAAACGTCATTTAAATAAGTTTTCAAAAATGCTACTCCTTTTTCACACATTTTTAAATTATCTCTTAAAAATTTTAGATCTTTTGTTTTGGTATAGTGGCTATAAATTCCATGAATCACACTTGCAGTTTCATCGATTTGATATCCCCAACATGGAGCCAGTCTTCCATCTGTATAATATCTTTGTTCCCACATTCCTCTTCTATTTTGAGTCTCTTTACAAAAGATTTTATAAAATTTTTCTGTATCTTTTTCCATTCCAAGCAAATCCATTGCCTCTGTTACAAATATGGCATCTCTTGTCCAACAATAAGAATAACGCCCACATTTTTCTTGTTCTTCGTCAATTTCTAGAGCTGCTGAAATTCCACCTGTTCTACTATTGGTAAGTAGAGGAAATAATAAAATAGAACGAGTATAAATCTGCTTTAATTTTTCCGCTAATCCTATTGAAAGATTTTCTAAATTGATTGTATCATGTTTTTCGACATATCTTCTCCAATATTTCTTTGCCAGTTGTTCTTCTTTCGCGGCATCAATTTTTCTTAATTCTTCCATTTTTTCTTCTGTATGACTCATGGATTTTTCTAAATTATTATCATGAATCTTAATAAAAATATCTAATCGTTTTTTCTCACCTGGTTTTATTATTCCAATATCATAACTAATACTAGAATCAGAAGCCATCCCTATATAATCTTTATCAAAAATCATTCCTGTACTAATATTTTCTTTTGTTCCATGAATTTGATGACTCAAAATTGGCTCTTTTGAAAAAACATTAAAAATATAGTCATGACAATATTGTCTCATACAATTATCTTCTATTAAACAACTAATCATGTTATTATAATTTGAAAATAACTTTGAGTGGATTAAAAACTTTAAATCTAAATTAATCGTATTTTCATTATAGAAAGTATATCTTTTTACTAAAACATCTTGACTAATAGTAACAAAATCTGTTTGAAATATTTTTAAATTAAAATAAGAATTATAAATTTCTGTATTTAAAACATTTGTATTTTCTGTATAATATTGATTATATAAATTATTAATATCATCATGTAAATAAACTAAATTAGAATCATTGATTTTTAATCCCGTATGAAAGAACTCAACAAATTGCTTATAATCTGTACTTGGAAAAAATAGCCTTAATAATTCTCCTTTTTTACTAAAACTAACTGCCATATTATCATTGCCAATGATTGCATCATTTATGAACTTTGTTTTCATGTTTTTCTCCTTTGTTCTATTTTATGTTGACTTTTACTGGTAAATATTGTATAATTGTACTATGAAGTCGCATTTTGTGACATCGTATTGGGAGATTTTACATCTTATCATTTTATGATATTTGATTTACCAGATTGCTAACCTCCAAACGAAGAATGGATTTTCCTTTTGGTCGAGGATTTTTCCAACTTCACCCATCTGAGACTAGTCAGATGGGGCTTTTTATTTTTGTTGCTAATTTTGAATAATTCTTAAAATCTGAGATTCTAGTTCTTTCATTCTTAAATTTAGTTTAATAACATCTTCATCTGTTGCATCCTCTGTTAAAATTTCATCTTTTACAATATTCTCCATATCTGTAATTTCATCTTTTAATTTTTCAAGTCTCTCAATCGCTTCTGCTTTTACACCTTTCACAACTGCTTTTGGCTCCACATTGCCAATAAGCTCAACTTGATCTGCCTCAATATGATATTCATCTCCAAAGCTTGGAATGGTAACAGGCAAAGATGTGGTTTCTTCAATCTTATCTTTTAATACAATCTGACTTTCCTCTTCTCCATGTACTAAGAAGATATGTTTTGGCTTACGAATAAAAGAATAAACAAAGTTTAAAAGCCACTCTTGGTCAGCATGACCCGAATATCCTTCTATATATTCAATTCTTGCATTAACTGCAATTTCATCTCCAAAAATTTTTACCTTTTTCTCACCATTTACAATTCTGTATCCTAATGTTCCTGGTGCTTGGTAACCAACAAACAAAATAGTACTCTTTGGATTCCATAAATTATGTTTTAAATGATGCTTAATTCTTCCCACTTCACACATACCACTTGCAGAAATAATAATAGATGGAATATTGCTTTCATTTAATGCTTTAGATTCCTCCGCTGTTACAGTAAATTTAAGACCTGGAAACTCTAATGGATTATCTCCTCTTCTTAAATCTTCTTGAACCTCTTCTTCAAAAAGATTCATGTTCTCACGAAAAATCTCTGTTGCAGAAATAGCCAAAGGACTATCCACATACACAGGAGTCTTCATAATAGTTTCATACTTTCTTTTAAACTCCTCATCATCTGGCTTTTCACCTTTTAATTTATTAATTTCATAAAGAATCTCTTGTGTTCTTCCTACTGCAAAAGAAGGAATTACAACAGTTCCACCATTTTCTAATGTCTCTGAAACAATATCTAAAAACATCTGAGCTTTATCATCATTTCTCATATGGAGTCTACTACCATAAGTAGATTCCATTACTAAATAATCACAACTATCAATCATCGTTGGAGAATCTAATAAAGGAATATCATTATTTCCTAAATCTCCTGTAAAGACAACTTTCTTTTCTTCTCCATTTTCCTTAATCCAAATCTCTATAATACTTGAACCAAGCATATGACCAGCATCATTAAAACGAACATGGATGTTTTCATCAATCTCTATAATTTCATCATAAGAAACAGGACAAAACACTTCTAAACATTTTAAAGCATCTTCTGCTGTATACAAAGGTGGAAGAGGTTTCTTTCCTTCTCTTTTTCTCTTGCGATTTCTCCACTCAATTTCCATTTCTTGAATATGTCCACTATCTGGAAGCATAATACCACACAAATCGCAAGTTGCTTTAGTCGCATAAATACGTTTGCGAAAACCCTCATTATATAATTTAGGAATTCTACCAGAGTGATCAATATGAGCATGTGTTAATAACATAAAATCAATTTCATTCACATTAAAGGCAAAAGGAGCTGAATTCTCCATTTCATCTTGTGCCGCCCCTTGATACATACCACAATCTACTAAAAATTTTTTACCTGCTCCTTCTACTAAAAAATTAGAACCAGTTACCGTTTTTGTTGCACCTAAAAATGTAATATTCATAAATGTTTTTTTCTTCCTTTCTTATTTAAGCTATTTTTTGATTACTTTTATATTTTTATTTAACTTTACTAGTAAATCCTCTTTTGTAAAATTCCTCTCTAAAGAAATTTCATTTTCTAAAATGTTTGTATCATATATTTCAAGAACAAATTTCTCTTCTTTTTTTCTAATCTTAAAATAGATATTTTCCATATCAATAATTTTAGTTAGAAATAGTTGTTTTAGAATTTCTTCATTTTGCTTATCCTCTTTTGAAAATTTCTCTACCACTTCATACAAAAATGCTTTCTGTAATAAAAGAGTTAGAATTTCCCCTAGTTGCAACTTTAACTCTTCTACTTCAAAAATCTTCTTATTCCTACCGCATGGTAAAAAATGATAATATCGAAAAATAGACAGATATTTTAAGACATCTTTTTTATTATCGATCTTCTCAATTTCTAACTTAAAACAAGCTAAAAAGCATCTTTGTAAATTAATTAAAAAAGGACTTATTTCTATCTTTGTTTCTAATTTCATTTCTTTTAAAAACTCTACTTGCTGATATAACTCTTCTTTCTGATGAACATATTGAAGAGGATCTAATAATTTATTATATTCACTAATTTTCCTTAATGCTTCTTGTCTTTCTTTTTCTAATAAATCATTTAAATGACTAATACTAAAAATTTTATCTTTATTAGCAAGCTTACTATTTCTTTGTTTATATTCTTTTATCATTAATTCTCGATCATTTAAAATGATGTCTATTCTTTTTATTTGTTCTGTTAGATTCTTCTTTTGATCTGTAATTTCTTGTAAGAATACCTTCTTATTTTCTAGTTTTTTTAAACTTTCTTCTTTTTGTTCTTGATAATCTAGTAACTTTTGTTTTTCTTCTTCATGAATATGATAGTAGGTAAGCAAAATTACTTGATATAAGTTTTTTAATAAAAGCTTCCTTTTTTCTTCTCCATATTTTTGCCATAAAATTGATTCAAATTCTTTTAGAAGAACCTTTTTTTCACCACTTTCATGAATCCACTCTTGAAGAAATTCTTTACCAAATAAATAAATTAAATTCTGAAATGCCAAATTATATTCTATACTTTCTATTTCTGTTTCTGCAATTTCCCAAGTCCATCCATTAAAATCACGAATAATTTCAGACTGATTCATATTATTCCCAATATTTAAAAACTCGCAAAAGGGCACAGAAAGGATTGTATCTTCTTCCTGAATACACTTTTCCTGATTGGTTATTTTATATAAACTATATAGCAAACTCTTTTCATTTGGCAATACTAAAATTGTTTCTTTCTCTTTATCAATAATAAATTTTACTTGTTTTTCCTCTAATAGCTTAATCTCCTCTGTACGAGGCTGTGCAATTCTAATTTCTTTTACTTGCTTTATAATTTCTAGAATTTCTTCAATAAAATCACTTTTACTTACTACTTCCTGTTTTACTTGTCTATAATCCTTATAGGCATTTTCAATTTTATATAACATACTAAGGAGAAGATTCTTTGTGTCTCCAGAAAAAGGTTTGGTTTCTAAGATTTTTTCTAGCTCGTTGTTATAGTCGATCATATTAAATTTCTTAATCAAGTCTTCTTTTGACATGTTCTTCTCCTTTGTCTTGATTTTTATTCTTCTAGATTAGTTCCTACTGAACTTGGTTCTCCTTGTCCTTCCACATTTCCAGACATTTTTAGCTCTGCCCAACGTTCTTTTGAAAGTAATACTTCTCTTGGCTTACTACCCTGGTAACCTGAAATAACTCCTCTTTCTTCCATTTGGTCAATAATTCTTCCTGCTCTTGCATATCCTACCTTAAATCTTCTTTGGATAAAAGAAGTTGATGCTTGTCCTGTTTCTACAACAGTATCAATTGCATCCATTAAAAATGGATCTGTATCATCGTCATCTTCTTGTTCTTTCATTTCTTTATCCGTACTATTTGCCTTTTCAATTGACTCGATAATATCCTCGTTATAATTAACTTCTCCATTAGATTTTAAGAAGTCTACAATTTTTTCTACTTCTTTATCTGAAATAAAAGCTCCTTGCACTCTAGTAGGTTTTGGTGCACCAGATGGAAAAAATAACATATCACCTTTTCCTAATAGCTTTTCTGCACCAACCATATCTAAAATTGTTCTAGAATCTACTTGTGAAGACACTGCAAATGCAATTCTAGATGGAATATTAGCTTTAATAATACCTGTGATAACATCAACAGATGGTCTTTGTGTTGCAATTACCAAATGCATACCTGCAGCCCTTGCCATTTGTGCTAATCGGCAAATAGCATCTTCTACATCCTTTGCAGCTACCATCATTAAATCTGCAAGCTCATCAATAATAATCACAATATGAGGTAATTTTCCTGTTCCATTTTCTTTTTCTACAGCTTCATTGTATCCTTTCATATCACGAACACCTTTAGCTGCAAATAAACTATATCTGTTTACCATCTCTTGTACTGCCCAAGCTAAAGCACCTGCGGCTTTTTTGGGATCTGTAACAACAGGAATTAATAAATGTGGAATTCCATTATATACAGATAACTCTACTACTTTTGGATCTACCATTAATAGTTTCACTTCACTTGGTTTTGATTTATAAATAATACTAGAAATAATCGTATTAATACAAACACTCTTACCTGATCCAGTTGCACCTGCAATTAAAACATGTGGCATTTTTGCAATATCTGCAACAACTTCTGTTCCAGCCACATCTTTTCCTAAAGCAAATGCTAACTTTGATTTATGGTCTTTAAAGGTATCTGATTCGATAATATCTCTTAAATGTACAACTTCATTTTCTTTATTTGGAATTTCTATTCCTACTGCTTGTTTTCCTGGAATAGGAGCTTCAATACGAATTGTCTCTGCTGCTAAGTTTAAAGCAATATCATCTGCTAAATTTGCAATTTTACTAACTCTAACACCCTCTGCTGGTTTTAATTCATAGCGAGTAATTGCTGGTCCAACAGATACATTTTCTACTTTTGCAGAAACTCCAAAACTGTATAATGTTTTCTGAAGTTTCGTAGCAGTATCTGCAACTGCTTTTTTGCCTCCCTTTAAAGTTCTTCCTGTTCCTGGACTTAACAATTCTATTGGAGGAAATTCATATCCCTCATCTACAGCAGTTAAAGCATGTTCTAACACTAAAACTTCTTTTGTTTTCTCTTCCTTCGTCTCTTCTTGTGTTTTAAATAAATTTCCTTCAAGATAATCTGGTTTTGTAGTTTCTTTATTTTCCATACCTAAAGGATTTAAATCATCTTTTCCATGGTTATATTTCTTTAATTTTGAAGGTGATGGCTCATTCAAATTAATCGTAATCTGATCTTCAATTGGAAGTGATTCTAATTCTAATTTCTTTTTCTCTTCTTCCTCTCTTGCCTTTCTTTCTTTTCTTGTTTCTTTATGAGAATCTACTTTCTTTCTCATTTCTTGCATCTTTAATTTTTCCTCACGTTTTTGTTCTTTTCTATCCTCTGCATTTTCAATCATAGCTGCAATATATTTAGTTGGTTTAAATCCAAACATAAACATCAATTGAATAATAGCAAGTCCAATACATAAAATGACAGTCCCTAAAGTACCTAATAAATTTGTAATTGGATATGCTACAACTGTTCCAATTGCCCCTCCTCCAATATTTTTAGTACCTAATTCATAAGATTCTTTAATTGCTTCATTAAATCCTTGATTAATATGTATTGCATCACAAGAAATTTGATAAATGGACATTACAGTTGCAATGGCAATTAAAAAAATGGCATACTGAATAAGCTTAGAATACACATATTCTTTATCATCTAAGCTTAAATAAATAGCAATTGCAAAAATTCCAATTGGTAATATATATTTGGTAAATCCCATCACTCCACCTAAGATTGGGCTTAAGTGTTCTCCTATATATCCTGAATTTGTATAAATTAATACTGCAAGCAATATACTTAGTATAATGAGTGCAACAACAGCAACATCAATACTAATCTTTGGTGTTTTCTTTTTAGCTCTTCTTCCTTTTGGCATCTTCTTCATCCCTTCTTTTTAGCATTGAAAAAAGCCAGAAATCGGACTTCAATTAGTTATTCCGACTTCCGACTTAATTTTTAAATCTATTTAAGTTCTTTTCTATTATTTTGAATGACTGTTAAAGCATCTTCTAGGGCAACTTCAATACCTTGTAGAATATTATCTGCATAATCCTTTGTGCCTTTTGAAATCTCTCTTGACATTTCATTTGCAGTTTCAATGATTTCCGCTTTTTGCTCATATGCTTTTCTTGTAATTTCATGTTCATCAATCATAGAAATAATTCGGTTTTCTGCTTCTTTTACAATATCATCAGCTTCTTTTTGAGCTTCTACTAAGATACGTTGTCTTTCTTCTTTAATCCATTTTGCTTGTTTAAGCTCATCTGGTAATTTTAAACGAATCTCTTTAATAATCTCTAAAAGCTCCTCTTTATTAACAACACCCTTTTCAGTAAAAGGTATTGTTCTACTTCTTTCTAAAATATCTTCCAATGTTTCTAGTAGCGTAAATATTTCCATGGTTTTTTTGTGCCCCTTTCAACTTAAAAATATTAGCTTTACTCTGCCATATTTTCTTCTATCATAAATGTTGATTTCTAGTGATTCTAATTGTTCTAGTTCTCTTTGTTCTTCATCTGTTTCTAGTATTATTATTCCATCTTTTGCAAGTAAATGATATTCTAATATTTTTTCCACTGCTTTTACTGCTATATTTAACTGATATGGTGGATCGATAAAGATAATATCAAATTCTTCCTTTCTTTGCTTTAATAATTCTAAACACTTTTGATAATCTTTATTTAGGACCTCTACTTTGTCTTGTAATTTTGTTTTTTCAATGTTTTTTTGAATAATAGAAATAGCATGTCTTGATTTATCACAAAGAACTGCTTTTTTACCTCCTCTACTTAATGATTCGATTCCCAATGCTCCACTTCCAGAAAATAAGTCTAATATATTAGAATCTGGGATTTTCATCTGAATCATACTAAATAAAGATTCTTTTACTCGATCTAAAGTAGGTCTTGTTTCTAATCCATCCAAGGTATATAATTGGGTTCCTCTTGCTAATCCACTAATTACTCGCATTTTTTACCTCTTAATACTATATCTATTTTATATTTTTTTTCTCATATGTCAATAATATTCATTAAATTGTAATATATATTTAACACGCTTGTAACAAAGGTTCCATATTGTAACAAATTACATAAACATTATACTATTTATTTTATTTTTTGGCAATACTAAAGTTAAGAATTACTTTATTTCGAATTTTTAGCTATTTTATTCGACTCTCTTTTTATATTAACAGCTTCTAATTTTAGCAAATTAAGAGAAAAATGCAATATAAAGTAATAAAAAGCGCCTCAATTTGGCGCTTTTTATTAATCATCTTTATTTATTTCTTTTAATAGTTCTAACTGTGAAATTAGAAGTGATTCCATTTTAGCTTTATATACATCAAATTGTTTTTGAACGTCTTCTAACTCTTTTTTCTTTAATGCAATTTGATGTTCTAAATCATCCACTTGTTTTCTTGCATTTGCCTCTGCTTCTTTAATAATCTGATCGGCTTGTTTTTTTGCAATTTCTTTTACTTCTTCTGCAGTTGATTGTGCCATAACAAGTGTATTTTGAAGAGTACCTTCAATAGTTTTATAATGAACTACATCTTTTTCTAGTTCCTCAATTTTCTCTTTATATTCACTAGAATCTTTATATAGTTTCTCATAATCTTCTGTTAGTTGATCTAAAAACTCATCTACTTCATCAACACTATATCCATTCATAATTTGCTTTGAAAACTTTTTGTTTTCAATGTCTAATGGTGTAAGCATATTCTTTTCCTCCTATTTCATTTATGACTGGTTTTAGTTGTTTTGGTTTCTAATCCATGATACAGATAATTTATTTTTTATTTCTTCTCTTGCCATTTCATTTGTAATATCATAATTAAATGGTGCAATTAGAAAAATCGAATTAGAAACTTTTTGGATATGTCCATCTAATGCATGAACAGCACCACTAATAACGTCAACAATACGTCTTGCAACATCTTTATTAACATACTCTAAGTTTACAATTACTGATTTTTTCTCTTTTAATAAATCACAGATATTTTCTGATTGTTCGAAAGAAGTTGGTTGTGAAATTACCATTTTAATTTGTTGTACTTGTGGCATATTTACTACTTTATTTCTTCTTCCAAAAATTCCTCTATCTTCTGTTTCTTCATCAACTTCATTTTCTACTTCATCTACATCATCATACTCTTCTTCTTTTTCTGCTGTATCCATTCCAAATAAATCCCATACTTTGTTCATAATAGCTCCTGCCATATTATAAAACCTCCTAATATACTCCTCATTCGTATTTCTACTTTCTATAGTATCTAACTTTTTTGCATTATTGTCAATACTTTTTTCGTTCTGTAATATAAATTTAAAAGTATTGTAATATTCTTGTAATATTACTTTCTATCAATTTTACTCACTTACTTTATCTAAATCTGGATTTATTATCAACTCATCATAAAGAGAAATTGAATATCTAGAACGAATTTGCTGTGTTGTATAGCCCATTTCTTTTAGTTCGTCTGAATCATAGTTATCTACAATTGCGTATTTATCATTTTGTTTTTTTACTTTTACTAAAATTTTATCTAAATATCCTGCTCGATTTCGCACAACATATGCTAAATCATTTTCGTACTTTATAGCGGAATTTGGCACTTTTAGTCCAGAAGAACTCCACCAAATGACATCTAAAGAGATTTTTCGATAACTAATCAATTCTTGAATATATTTCTCCACTTTTAAAATAATTAATTTTCTTCCATCTTCTTCTGTTGATATATAGTAAATTTCAGCTGGTATTTCTTCAGAATTGGATAATCTTACTTTGATATCATTTCCTACTTGTGCTGCATTGGCTTGCTCAGAATCTAGAATAACAGCAATATAACAAGAAAAACTGTCAATAATTTTACCACATTCTTCGCTTGTTGAAATAATTTGTCCAGTCTTTAGATTCAAATCCTCCAATGTTTTTGCTGTAAGAGTTGAAAAAGTATCTGGGGTCAATACATTTTCTAATCCATCCACTCGATAAGAAACCATACCAGCACGTCCAGCTTTTACATACTCTGCACCAGCATTTAGCTGTTCTTCATAAGCTGCTCTTTCTTCATACAGTTTTTTAATTTGTGAACCACTAGGACTTAGTTCTCCTGCTATTTTTGCTTTTTTAGTAATATAAGTATTAATATCTTTCTTATATTCCTTAATCTTTTGAACATCATTTAAGTCATATAAACTATTTAATTTATCATCGATTTGTTCTTCTAAAACTTTAATATCACCTGTAGGACTATTAGCATCATTTTCTAATGCCTCCTGAATCTTTAAAGATATATCTTGGATCTTCTTTACTAACTCTTCTTCTCCAGAAGTATAATAACGAAAAATTGCTTCATCTTTAGCTACTCTCTCTCCTTCATTTTTTATCTTTAACATTCCATTTTTATAATTCTTTCCCTGAACAACTTCTTCATCACGAATAATATATCCAGTAGCAGCCTCTTCCATATAAAGTTTTCCATTTTCAATCATAACAGTATCAGTTGGATTTAAAAATAAATTAAAAATGACAAAAGCAACATAAATAACTATGGCTAATAATACAATTCCCACAATTAACATTTTCTTATTTACTTTTTTCCAATCTAATTTTAGGTTTATTTTCACTTCATTTCCTCCAAAATGATAGCAATATTTTTTTCTTTTACTTCTAGTCCATCTAGCCAAATTAAGTTTTCAATTCTTCGAAACCAGGTTAATTGTCTTTTCGCATATCTTCTTGTTTCCATTTTCAATTTTTCAATCATCTCTTCTTTTGTTAATGTACCATTTAAATATTCAACAACTTCTTTATATCCAAGTCCCTGCATTGCAGTAGGAAATGCATCATATTTTTGAATTAAGGATTGAACTTCTTGTATCAGTCCTTGCTTTATCATTAAATCAACTCTTAAATTAATTCTCTCATAAAGTTTTTGTCTATCCATTGTAATACCAAATATTCTATAATCATATTCTGGCTTCTTTTGTCTAGATTCTCTTTCTTGCTGTGTCTTTGTTTTTCCTGTTTGATGATAAATTTCAAGAACACGCAAAATTCTCTTTTGATCATTTTTGCTAACCTTCTCCATCGCTTGTTTATCAATCTTTACCGCTTCTTCATATAGCTTTTCTAGACCTTCTTGCTTTGCTCGTTCTTCTAATTGCTTTCTATATTTTTCATCAGGCTCCATTTCACTATACTCAATTTCATAAATCAAGGAATTTACATAAAGCCCAGTACCTCCCACAATAATTGGTACCTTTCCCCTCGCCAAAATTTCTTGAATTGCTTGCTTGGCATCTTTTTTAAAATCTGCTACACTATATCTCCTATTGGGAGGAACAAAATCAATTAAATAATGTTTTATTCCATCCATCTCTTCTACTGTTGGTTTAGCTGTCCCAATTGTCATATCTTGATAAATTTGCATAGAATCACAAGAAACAATTTCCCCACCAATTCGTTTTGCAAGCTCAATGGATAAAGCCGTTTTCCCAGATGCTGTTGGACCACAAATCACCACTACTTTTGGTTTTGACATAACTTACTTATCTTCTCCTTTTAATTTTTACGAATCATATTTAAAATACCTGTTTGTATATCTTTCATATAGAAATATTCAAAAATAATAAAAATAACAAGTAAAACAATCGCAATTACTATTTTCTTTTTTGCCTTTTCCTTTGTTATTTGTTTATTCCTTACTTTTGAATAACTACTTGCAATCATAGGCATACAAACAAGTGCATTTACTGGCACAAAAGTAAAAGTAATTAGCTGCTTTACCATAGAGCTTACCTCATCATTTGGAAACTCTACCCCCATATTGCTTAATGCATATACCATACTAGTAATAAAATAAATCAAACCAATTCCAACTAAGATAAAAATAACCTTTTCCTTTGTTGTTCCCGTATGCAAATTCTTATATGTAATATAAATCAATGCTACATGTATAACTAATAAAAATAGTATAATATAAATCATTTTTTATCTCCTTGAAAATTTCTTTTCGATATCCGTTTTCGTCATCTTTATCGCTGTTGGTCTACCATGTGGACAAGTAAATGGATTTGGAAGTTTTAACAAATCTGTCATCAAGTGATCAATCTCTTCTTTATCCAAAGTCATATTTGCCTTTACTGCTGCTTTACAAGCTATGGTTGCAATAAATTTTTCTTCTATTTCCTGTTTTGCTGTTCTAGCTACTGTATTAATTTCATCTAAAGTTTCCAAAAACAACTCTTTTGTATCTAAATCGATACAAATATTAGGAACTCCTGTTAGTTTAATCGTATTTTCACCAAACTCTTCTAACATAAATCCTGCTTTTTCAAACATTTCGATATTATCTTGTGCAACTAACATTTCTTTATGTGTTAATGTGATGATATCTGGAAGTAACATTAATTGAGAATCTTTTTCCCCACTATCATAATTCTTTTTTATCTTCTCATACATAATTCTCTCATGAGCAGCATGTTGATCAATAATATATAATTCATCTTTCATTTCAATTACAATATAGGTAGAAAATGCAATTCCAACTAATTTATATTCTGGCTTTTTATTCTTTTCCTCTTCTTTAAAAATTGAAATATTATCTTCTTTGTTCATCTCTGCATATTGAACCGCAGAAGCAATACTTTCTACTTCTTCTTTTGTAATTTCATTTGGATCTTTAGGAGGCATTTTTCCAAAAGTTTTCATATACATTTCTTCAAAATCCTCTGGTGTTATCTTTTCTTCTTGTACTGGCTTATTTAGCTTCATTAACATCTCTTTAATATCAATTGGTTCTTCTAACTTTTTTTTATTATCCTCTTGCACCATAGAAGGAACCATGACTTTTGTATCATCCATTGAACTATTTTGTTCCTCTACTTGCTTGTCCTCTACACTTTGTGCTGTCTCTTCTTTTTTCTCTACAAGTGATTGTTGCATTTGAGCAATTTTAGCTAAAATATCATTCATTGTTCGATTTTCATTTGAAATTCCAACTTGAGAATCTTTTTCTACTTTTTCCTCCTGTTCTTTTACTTCTTCTGCTGATTTTATTTCTATCTCTTCTGGTCTTACAACTTTGATTTGTCTTGTATTATAGATATCTTCTAATAAATTTCCCTTTGACTCTACTATCTCTGATACCTTTTCAATTTCTGGTTCTTTTCTAAATAATCCAAATAAACCTTTTGAAAACTTTGGATCATCCATTGTGTTTTTTACATCTACTTCTTCTATTATCTCTTTCGGCTTAACTTGCTCTTCTACTTCTGAACTCTTAACTAAATCACCTTTTAATAAAGTATCTTTTATGGCATGATATACAGCCTTAAATACTTTTTGTTCTTCTTCAAAACGAACTTCTAATTTAGCTGGATGAACATTAACATCTAATTTTGATGGATTCATCTCCAAGTTTAAAATTAAAAATCCATACTTTCCAACTGTAATCATCCCTTTAAAAGCCTGCTCTGCAGCTCCTGTTAATGTCTTATCTTTCACAAAACGATGATTAACAAAAAACAACTGATTAGAACGATTTGATCTAGCTATTTCAGGTTTCCCCACAACTCCAGTTACTTTAATATCTTCATATGGATATTCAACTTCTAAAATACTTTCTGCAATTTGTTTTCCATAAATATTATAGATTACATTTTTGATATCTTCACTTCCATTAGTTTGGATAATGGTCTTTCCAGTATTTATTAAACGGATACTTACATTGGTATTAACTAAAGCAATTCTTGTTACTACATCTTCAATATAACCAGACTCTGTAAAATCTTTTCTTAGAAATTTATATCTTACAGGAGTGTTATAGAAAAGATTCGTAACTGTAATTGTCGTTCCCATTGGACAGCCTACTTCTTCTGATTCTAAAATATTTCCGCCTTCTATTACTACTTTATATCCATTATCTGCATCTTTTGTTCTAGAAACCATTTCCACATGAGCAACTGCTGCAATACTTGCTAAGGCCTCACCACGAAATCCCATAGAAGTTACTGTTTCTAAATCTTTTGCTTCTCTAATTTTACTAGTTGCATGCCTTTCAAATGCCAACTCCATATCATCTTTTGCAATTCCTTTTCCATTGTCTGTAATACGAATATATGAAATTCCACCATTTTTAATCTCTACAGTAATATTAGTAGCACCTGCATCAATTGAATTTTCCATCATCTCTTTTACTACAGATGCTGGTCTTTCAATTACTTCCCCTGCTGCAATTTTATTTATTGTTAAATCATCTAATAAAACGATATTTCCCATCTTTTTTCCTCCTGAAATTACTTTCTCCCCATTTTCTCTGTATGAATTATATCATTAAAGCTTGTTTTTTGTATAGCACTTTTTCAAAATTGTAACACATTTTTCATTTCTAGAATAAGATATAGCATACTAAAGAACAAAAATAAGAGTTCTTTTATAGGGAGGTTATGAAAATGGGAGAATGTTGTTGCAATAATAGTGAAATTCTTTGGTTCATTATTCTATTTCTTCTACTTTTCTGCTGTGGATGTAACAGAGGTTGTGGCTGTAACTGTGGCTGCTAATTACCCTCCAAAAGTTCTATAACAGAAAAAGTGTACTTATTTTGAAAGGGGGGAATTACTATGCCAGAAAACAGAGGTTGTGGTTGCGGATGCGGAAACTTCGGTTTCGGAGGAGACTGCATTTGGATTATTATCATTTTAATTCTTATCTGCTGCTGTTGCGGTGGAAATAACTGTGGCGGAGGATGCTGCTAGTTAAATTAATTTAATACAATAAAAAAACCATATCATTTGGGTATGGTTTTTTCCTTTTTATTTCTTCTATTTTAAAAATAACTCTACAAAATAAAAAAGCCTTTCTATATTGAAAAGCTCTTTTTGGTTGGACTGGGTAGATTCGAACTACCGAAATGCCAGAGTCAAAGTCTGGTGCCTTACCGCTTGGCTACAGTCCAGTATGAAAAAATAATGGGGTGGAAGATGGGACTCGAACCCACGGTCTCTAGTGCCACAAACTAGCGCGTTAACCAACTACGCTACATCCACCATTTCCACTTATGCGCAAGTAATATTCTACATTATTTTCTATGTTCTGTCAACAGTTTCTTCATAAATTCTTCTTAAAATTTAGGATGCCCTCTTTTCTACTTTGAAGGCATCCTTAAATTTACTAGTCAGCCCTTGCCCATATAATAATTCTACCTTGAGTATCATCTGTACAAGTACTTAACGAAATCTCTGTTCTACCTTCTGTATTTCTAGTCATATACTGTGCATCATTTGGTGATGTTATGTATTTATTATAGATTGTATAAGCTACTCTGTTTCCATTTTCATCTGTAATATAGATTTTATCTCCATTTTCTAATTTTCCATTATTAGAGAAAAATAATCCATTACGATAATTATGTCCTGAAATAACTGTATTCCCTGGTTTATTTAATCCAGGTCCTGCTTGAATTCCAACAGCAAGCTCTATTGATTTTCTTGTTACTTTTTCTAAGATAGCACATTTAACATTTGTTTTTGGAATCTCAATTTTTCCCATAACATTATATCCACCCATTTGAGGATACTTTCCATTTGATCCACTTGAAGAATTGCCTCCATTTGAAGTATTATCATATGGATTGACAATATTTTCAACTGGATCAGTATTGATTTCATTTGTTATAGTATTAGTTGTATTATTTACTTGATTTTTAATTTGATTCTCAAACTGATTTAATACTTCTTCATTTTGTTTTTCTATGTAATATTTTCGATAAAAATCATATCCCAAAAATCCAAGTAAAGCAATAATTGCAATAATTACGACAATCAATAAGATAGTAAGAAATTTGCTATATTTACCTTCTGACATTTAATTTCCTCCTACGTATTTTTTTACTTATCAAACTATATCTATTATATCATATTTTATGTTAATTTACTATAGTTTTGTCCATTTTCTTATGTTTTTATACCAATTTAGGACCTAATTTTGCTCCTGCCAATAAATGAAAATGTAAATGCATAACTTCTTGTCCTGCATCTTTTCCGCAATTAACAATCACACGAAATCCATTTTGAGTAATCTCTAATTTTTCTACCACTTCATTTATTTTACTATATATTTTACCAATTAAAGCCTCGTCTTTTTTACTCATATGAATTAAAGATTCTATATGCTTTTTAGGAATAAATAAAATATGAATTGGTGCTGCCGGATTAATATCTTTAAATGCTAATATTTCATCATCTTCATAAACTTTTTCAGAAGGAATTTCACCTTTTATAATTTTACAAAAAATACAATCTTCCATCTTGTTTGTCCACCTTTCTTTTTAAAAAGAGAGCTAAAATAGTTGCCTTATACTTTTTTGCTCTCCTCTTTATTATTTTATTAACACAGCTTTAATTCTTCTTACACCAGCTGAACTAGACTCTTCCTTTTTAATTTTAAAAGTACCAAGTACACCAGTATGGGTTACATGAGGACCTCCACAAATTTCCTTACTAAAATCTCCAATTGAATATACCTTTACTTTATCTCCATATTTATTTTCAAACAATCCAGTTGCTCCTGATTTTTTTGCCTCTTCTAATGTCATCTCTTCACAAGTAACAGGCAAATCCTTTTTGATTTGCTCATTTACAATATCTTCTACTTTTTGAATTTCTTCTTTTGTCATCTTTGCTGGATGATTAAAATCAAATCTTAATCTTTCCGTTGTAATATTAGATCCATTTTGTGTTGCATGCTCTCCTAAAACAATATGAAGTGCTTGGTGAAGTAAATGAGTTGCTGTATGGTAAGCAATTGTAATTTCATTTTGTTCTGCTAAACCACCTTTAAATTTTTGTTCACTACCCAATCTAGACTTTTCTTGATGTTCTTTAAATAGTTTATCAAATTCTTTGCTATCTACTGTAAATCCTTGTTCTTTTGCTAAATCTGATGTAATTTCTGGTGGGAACCCATATGTTTCATATAACTTAAACATAATAGAACCATCTACTACTGTTTTGTTTTCATTTTGTAAACGATGAATTACTTTTTCAAATTCCCTTTCTCCATTTACTAATGTCTTCATAAATTTATCTTTTTCTGCCACTAATATTTGAGCAATTTTTTCTCTGTTTTGTTCTAATTCTGGATACATATTTTTTAATACATCGATATTTAAGTTAATTAAATTTGGTAGTTCATTTAAATCAATTTGTAACTTATTTAAATGTCTTGTCATTCTACGAATCAATCTTCTTAAAATATATCCGCGATCTGTATTACTTGGTATTCCACCATCTGCAATAATCATCATACTAGAGCGAAGATGTTCTGCTACAATTCTTCTACTTTGAATATCCTCTATTTTTGCTAGTTGTTGTAATTTTTCCATGATAGGTGCAAATATTTCAATTTCATATGGTGTTTTTTTACCTTGTAAAAGCATTGCCATTCTTTCTAGTCCTAACCCTGTATCAACATTTTGTTGAGAAAGTTTTGTATAAGATCCATCTTTGTGTTTATAAAATTCCATAAACACATTATTCCAAATCTCTACATATTTTCCACAGTCGCAAGATGGATCACAGTGTTCTGAACAAGGTTCTTTCCCTGTATCTAAAAACATCTCTGTATCTGGTCCACAAGGTCCTTCTTCTCCTGCTATCCACCAGTTATTGTCTTTTCCAAAAAAATAAATATGATCTTTTGGAAGACCTGCTTTTTCCCAACAAGATGCTGCAAGCTCATCTTTGGCACAATCTTCATCTCCAGCAAAACAAGTAACGTAAAGCTTGTCTACTGAAATATTTAGGTGTTTTGTTAAAAACTCAAAACTCATTGAAATTGCTTCTTCTTTAAAATAATCTCCTAAAGACCAATTTCCCATCATTTCAAAAAATGTTAAATGACGATTATCTCCAACCTCATCAATATCCACTGTTCTTAGACACTTTTGATAATCTGTTAATCTCTTTCCTTCTGGATGTTTTTCTCCTAAAAGATAAGGAACTAATGGCTGCATTCCAGCTGTTGTAAATAAAACAGATGGATCATTTTCTGGAATAAGTGGGCTACTTGGAATCACTTTATGTCCATGTTCTTCAAAAAATTTCAAGTATTTATTTCGAATCTCAATTGCTTTCATTATATTTCTCCTTTTTATCTCAATTTCCCTAAAAATTATATTACAAATCCCTGAGAATTGCAAGAAAAAAAGCCCAATTCTTTAGGCTTTTTCCATTTTCTTCTATACATCTAATTGATCTACTAGAGCATTATATCCTTCTAATTGCTCATCTGTTTGGAAAAGAATCATACCATCATCAATTTTCCAGTTTCCTTTTTCTTGGATTAAATAATCAATAATATTTTCTATTCCTTTCATTGTAGTATTAATAATTTCTATTCCATCTAAACAATCTTGTCTTAGCTCATCATAATTATCAAATCCTAAAGTAACTAATAATAGTTCTTTATATAAATCTTGATAATAACTCTCTAAACTTTGATCTAAATAAGACATAATTTTCTCTTCTTCTGTCATATTTAGAAGTTCAGCAGAATATTTTTCAAAGCCTTCTTTTCCTTTTTTAATAAGCTCTTTTGTTTCTACAAAATTTGGTCCATCTTGTTCATAGTTTTCTACACTTAATATTTGACTAAATTTATCCTCATTAATGACTTCCATTGATTTTTGAAAATTGATAGAATAGTCTTTCATATAGTTTTTAATTGCAGTTTCTACTAGAGCATAATCTCCTGTTGTTTTTATTTCAATTTTCATGTAGTCATCAGACATTTCATCTTTCCCATTTAATTCTACGGCTTCCATCCTTAAAATATTTTCTTGTGATAAATCTTTAATAACAAAATACCCAATTGTTGCTATAATAATACCTACAATGACAACAACAGCAATGATAATTTTTTTCTTCATGAAATATCCCCCTTTTCTTCTGTATTAATATAACATATTCTTTTTTCACACGCAATCACTTTGTTACTATTATTTTATTAAATTTCTACATCTAAATGGAAAAAGAGAGCAATTTTATTTGCTCTCTTCATTTTAAATTTCCATTTGACTTCCTAAAAAGGTAGCTGCAGACTGAGCTACTTTTTGCTCTACTTCACTCATCTTTAAGCCAGAGTCTTTGGATAATAAAATCACACTTCCTATAACATCACCATCTGAAATAATTGGATATACAACTTGTGAATTATTTTTTCTTTCACGATTATCATTTTTGGTAATTGGTAAAGAAACATTGTTATTTTCTGCACTTGAATAAGACTCTTTATCTTCCATTAACTTTTCTAATTCTTCACTAATATTTTGTTCTAAAAACTCCTTTTTAGAGCCGCCTGATATAGCTATTACTGTATCTTTGTCTGTAATACATGCAATATGTCCTGTTGTTTTAGCTAAAGTTTCCGCATATCCGGTTGCAAATTCTGAAAGTTCTCCAATTGGAGAATACTTCTTTAAGATTACTTCTCCTTCTTTATCTGTAAAGATTTCTAATGGATCACCCTCTTTAATTCTTAATGTCTTTCTTATTTCTTTTGGTATAACAACTCTTCCTAGATCATCAATTCTTCTAACGACACCTGTTGCTTTCAAAATTTTCCCTCCTTTTGAATTTCTCTGTATGGAGTTTTTCCTATTTCTCCATGGATAAGATTTATTTTCATCTTTATATAAATTTAGTATTTCTTTAAAAGGAAAATTTATTCATTATTTTTTCTTAAAAAACCTAAATAAAAAAGAGCACTAGCTCTTTTTTATTTTATTCAGTTTCCTCTTCCTCTTCTTGCTCTTTTTCTTTTCCACCAAAGAATGATGTTTTATATTTTTCTAATATGTTACCAAGTTCTATTGCAAAGTCTTTCAACATAACAATTTTAATTGTAGTTGCTTTTCCAGCTATATAGTCTTCAATTACTTGTTTTAACTTTTTGATATTTTTCATTTCTGGCTCAATTTCTCTGGTATATCGATTTGCTCGATCCACTAATTTTTCTTTGATTGTTACAATATCTTCGTTACTTGCACAAGAAATTCTTTGAAACATTTGGAATACATCATAATATTTGAAAATTGGTATATTCATACCTTCTTTATCAAATTTATCATAAAATGTTTCCATACGCATTGGAATACATTTAAAAATATCTTCTGCTTTTTGTTTGTACATTTTATCTTTTAATTGTGTATTTAAATCATTAAAATGTTTTAAAATCTCTTCCATATCTTGTGATATATCATTAATTGCAATTTTTCCTAACTCTTCTTCTACATTGTCACAGTATTCTGAAGTCAAAGATGAGATGTTCATACCATTGAAAAATACACTTTTTATTGTTTTCATATCATAATCAATTAAATCTTTTTTGATAAAGTAGCTAAAATATGCAAATAGTTTGACTATATCAATTAATCTTACGGTACCATTTTTTACATCATTTAATACTTCTTCAATAACTGGCTTAAATTGATCATCTGAAATTTTCCAATATTCTTCTGTTAATAGCCTCTTGTAACCAGGAAGCTTATCAGTATCTACTGTATTGATGATAACTTCCATATTATCCTTAAATACTTTCATATTAAAAATTCTTGTTCTAACATAGATTTCAATAAATTTGAAGAATCGATATTCTGATTTGAAGTTATAGTAATAGTTATTATCAAATTCTTTAATATAAAACTGACGGTTATCCATAAATACCCTAGAAGATACTAAAATGGATTTATATTCTTCATTGTCTTCTATATTAATAAATTTGTCTTTTGTAATTTTTCCAGCTTTAATTTCAAAAGAAATCGCAATCGTAAAAATTAGCATGGTTTGTAATACACGATTATTAGTATTTGGATAAGCTTTATTTACCATGTCAAAAACTTTTTTAAAGTCTTTTAAGGCATGTTTTAAAATTCTAAGATTTCTTGTTCCACTTTTATTAAAAGTAGAAATGATTAAATTGGTATTCTCTCTTAAAAATCGAATTAGTTCAGGATATCTTTCATAACGCATTAACAAACCATTAATAATATAACTAAATTCTGGAGCATATTCAAATGTTTCTCCTATTAATTTTTCTTTAATTCTTTCATAATCATTGGCTTTGTCAAATACATATTCAATTTTGTCTTGGATTTTTTCTACCATTGGTTTATCATTTGCTTTATCTACTTTTTTGTCTAAGTTGCCTTCTTTGTCCAATAAGTAAGTAGCTATAAAAGTCTTCATTTCTAGATTTGAATTCTTTAATTTGGTAGACAATTCTTTTTCGTTACAGATAATAATGGTCTTGATATGATCATGTTCTACAAAGTTATTAATATATCCTAAAATATCAATAACGTCTACATTTGCCCTTTCTAAGTCATCGAAACACAAAATTTTATCATCGGTAGAAAAGAATTGACCATAATCAATTTGATTTCCATTTTGGGTAACGCCAAAGAAATTAGCCATATCTAATCCTGTTTTTGCATATTCAGGAATTGTTGTTTGACCATTTGCTTGCATATATTTTTTTAAATTTTTATCCATTAACTGAGTAGTCTCAATAAAAATCTTTTTACTAATTTCTTCTAGATTTGAGATTCCATATAGAGACATATAGATTGTTGTATATTGTTTTCCATTTAATCTCATTGATTCAATTTTATTTCTGATTTTATGGTTCCAAAAATACGTTTTTCCGCTTCCCCATTCCCCATTAATCATAATTGCATAATCTGTATAATCTGCTCTGATATAGTCTAAAATACTTTCTACTAAATCTTCCATTTCTTTTCTACCACCTCTTTTTAATCTTTTGCAATTGTCATAACTCCTATGTATTTTGCTCCATTTTCTTTTAGTATTCTACTACACTCATTTACTGTAGATCCTGTTGTATAAATATCGTCTATTAGTAAAATTTTCTTATTTTTTATTATTCCTGCATTTCTTATCTCATATACATCTTTTACATTTTCTTTTCTTGTTTTCTTATCTAAATTGCTTTGTGGAATATTATCTTTTACTTTAATTAATACATTTTTCTCCATCTTTATCGACAAACAATTTGATATCTTTTTTGCAATTAGCTCACTTTGGTTATATCCTCTTTCATATAATCTTTTTCTACTAATTGGAACTGGTATGATTATATCATATTTTTCAAAAAATCCAAATGTTTTTTTCTTTTTTAACATGATTTTCACAAACATTTCAAAAAGATAGGATTGGTTTAAAAATTTATATGCAATAATCTTATCTCTAATGATTCCAGTATAAGAAAAATGATAAAAAACTTCGTCATAATATTTTTGCAAATCAGTATTCTTTCTGTTTTCAGCTATGTGTATTTTTTCTAATTCTATTTCACATTTTTTACACAAACAACTACCAATTTTTCCACAAACTCCGCATTGGGGTGGATAAATAAAATTGAGGACAAACTCTAAGAATTGCATAATAGCATCTCCTTTCTCTTGCCCTCATCCTATTTTATTTTTTTCTCCATTTTTGATTAATTCGAATATATGGAGCTGATTCTTCTTCTACCATATATGGTAGATTTAACTTTCTATAAAGTCTTCTTTGGTATATTTGTATATTAGTTATTGCATTTAATAATTCTTGACATACAATACTAGTATCTTCCTGTTCTCTTTTAATCGTTACAATATCCTGGTTCATCATTTGTTGTTCTTGTTTCATTATTTGTTGCTCTTCTTTAATTTCTACAATGTCTTGTTTCATTATTTGTTGCTCTTCTTTTATTTCTACAATGTCTTGTTGCATTATTTGCTGCTCTTCTTTAATTTCTACAATGTCTTGTTTCATCATTTGTTGCTCTTCTTTTATTTCTACAATGTCCTGCTTCATCATTTGTTGCTCTTCTTTTATTTCTACAATGTCCTGCTTCATCATTTGTTGCTCTTCTTTTATTTCTAC